>SMWR01000021.1 GCA_004356735.1 Deltaproteobacteria bacterium | reverse complement strand
CGACCGCCTCGAACACGACGGCGTGATCGGCCGTCAGAACGTCGTTGAAGTGCCAAGAGAAGCCGGTGTTGAAGAAGATCTCCGCCGACGTGATGCGGACGTGGTCGCTTCCGCTGATGAACGCGCCCCCGACCTGGCAGACGGCAAAGCCCGTCTGCGCGTTGTCGAAGTCGAGTATCACGTCGCAGTTCGTGGCCAAACCCCCGTAGCTCAGGCTGAGCGCGTAGTCGTCGGAGGTGCCGGCGATCTCGTCGATGCCGCTCATGGCGTAGAGCAGCGTGGCGGCGTCGTCGTGGCTGAGGCGGCGCTGGTCCTCGTCCACGAAGGTGCCCTGTTGCATCACCGCCTCGGTGTTGGGCACGCCGAGCAGGCTGGAGACACTGCGGTCCCCGTTCGCCGCGAAGTTGTCACCGCTCGGGAGGTCGGCCAGGTCGCGGCTGTAGGTGCTGGAGTCGACCGTGTTGGCGATGCTGAAGGGATTGTTGTTTGACTTCCGGAACCAGTGCAGGTTGACGTCGTCGTCGCGCAGGTCGTCGCTCGAGCCGTATACGTCGTCGGCTCCGTTGTTGGTGTCGAAGCCGTTGTCGGCGCCGTCGGTCGACTTCGTCGCGTTGGCCTGGGGATCGCTGAGGTTCGACTCCGAGGCGAGGTTGGCGTGGGCCTCGCCGATGCAGTGACCCAGCTCGTGAAGCGCGACGGACTCGAAGTCGACGCCGTTCGAGGGGATATCGTTGCTTCCGCCGAGCAGCAGGTTTCCCGTGATCGGGTCCCGCTGGTTCCAGGTGTCGACGATGTTGCGCACCGGGATTTCCATTTCAGCGGCGTTGGCCGAGGTGGGATCGATGCAGACGGTCACGGAAACCGTTCCACCACTTCCGGTGTAGCCCGTGGGGTGGGTGACCACGTCGACGCCGTTGGCCTCGCCGGAGAAGACGAAGGCGCCGGCCCGGGCGGGGGCCGGTGCAAACAGCGCCAGAGCGGTGAGGGCCAGGCCCGCGAGGAGCCCGGCGGATCGGAGTCGGCTCGATGCAGCGCAGGCGGGGGGCGCCATGGCACGTCTATGGGCCGCGGACGAGGTCGGGGCGCTCCAGCAGCGCCCGCAGCTCCCGATGGGCCGCGGCCAGGTCCCCGAGTTCCGTCAGCTCCGGGTAGCGCTTGGCGTCGGCGCGCAGGCCGTGCCAGGACAGGCGCTTGTGCACGTTGTGAAGCACGCGAGCGCCCGCCGCGGGCTGGTAGCGCTCCAGGTTCAGCTCGATCTCGGTCGTGGTGGCATCGAAGACCTCGAAGAGCTGCGCGCGCGACCGCGCGGCCTCGGCCTTGCGCTGCCGGACGGCCGGCTCGTCGAACTCGATCAGCCGGCGCGAGGCGAGGGAGCGCATCAACCCGCCCAGCTCCTCGGGGTCCAGCTGCAGCGTGTATTCGCCCGCTCGCTTCATGTAGCGCGGGTAGTGCACAGCCACGCGGCCGTCACCGTAGACCGTGAGCGAGGGGCCGGGATCCTCATCCTCGAGCGCGACGAGCCGCTCGCGGAAGTGCACGAGGACCATCGACGGATCGCGCGAATACTCGACGACGGCGGGACTCGCGACCGCGGCATTGGTCTGGGCAGCGGCTCCCATCCCGGAGCAGACGACAGCCAGCGCTACGGTGAGAGAAACGGATGCGATCCTGTCCATCGGAGCCTCGCTGGCTCGAATTATACGGGATCCGAAAAGCCCGGATGCGGTAGCCCTCGTCGAGCAGCACCCGGGCCTAAAGTCCGGCCCGCCCGAACCAAATCCAGCAGTTGCTGCCGGAACTCCGGTGGGTATGGGAGGCGGTTCCTCGGCATCGTGATTTCTCCTCTCCCAAGTGGTGAAGTATCCACCCAACCGGGTCAATTCCAGTTCAGCCCTGAATGAACACTGTGTCTCACTGCGGTTGGTCGTTGCTCTTGAGGGCTCACGAGGGGAAGCTACGTTCTGATAAAGTGTCAGACCCGTAAGAATCCCGCTCCGGTATCGAGGACCCAGCATGAACTTCGGCTTCACCGAGGAGCAGGAGTTGCTCCGCAAGACCGCGCGCGACTTCCTGACCGAACACGCCCCCATGCAGCGCGTTCGCGAGGTGATGGAGGGCGACCTGAGCTGCGACGCCGAGCTGTGGTCGGCCATGGCCGAGCTCGGCTGGATGGGTCTGGCCTTGCCCGAGGAGTACGGCGGGTCCGATCTCGGCATGGTGGAGCTGTGTGTGCTGCTCGAGGAGCTGGGAAGGACCCTGGCCGCGGTGCCGTTCCTTCCGACCGCGATCGCGGCCCGCGCCATCCTGGAAGCGGGCGATGCAGATCAACGCTCCGAGTGGCTGCCGAAGATCGCCTCGGGCGGGCTGCGCGCGACCTTCGCGATCACCGAAGAGGCCGGCAGCGATGCACCGGCTGCCATCGGACTCGCGGCGAAGCGCACGGAGGTGGGCTGGTCTCTCACCGGACGCAAACTCTTCGTTCCCGACGTGGCCGATGCTGGCGTGGTGCTCGTCGTCGCGCGTACGGGAGGAGAGGGCGAGAGTGGGCTGGGGCTGTTTGTGGTTTCGACCGGAGCCGCCCGCCTCGGCGTCGAACCCATGAAATCGATGGATCTGCTGAGACCGCTCTCCGAGATTTCGTTCGACGGGGTCGAGCTTCCCAGGTCGGGCTTGCTGGGAGACGCGGAAGACGCCTGGCCCAGCATCGAGCGGATCCTCGACCGGGCCCGCGTGATGATCTGCGCCGAGATGCTGGGCGGCGCCGAGCGATGCCTCGAGGACTCGGTGGCATACGCCAAGGAAAGAGTCCAGTTCGGCAAGCCGATCGGCGTGAATCAGGCCATCAAACACAAGTGCGCCGACATGCTGTTCGCGGTCGAGTCGTCGAAGTCGATCACGTACTACGCTGCTTGGGCCGCCAATGAAGACAACGACGAGGCGCCCATGACGGCATCCATGGCCAAGGCGTTCGTGAGCGACGCATACCGTTCGGTGGCTGGCGAGAACATCCAGATCCACGGTGGCGTTGGCTTCACCTGGGAGTACGACTGTCATCTCTTCTTCAAGCGGGCCAAGAGCAGCGAGGCCTGGCTCGGAGACGGGAGCCAGCATCGGGAACGGGTCGCGCGCCTGCTCGAGATCTGAACCGCCCTTCCCAACCTGCGCCGCCAGCCCGAGCGGCCGAGGTACAATGCTCCGCGTGACTTCCTCCGCGCTGCCGTGGAGCATGCGCGTCGTCGACGGCGCCTGCTGGACTTTTGCTGTTTGGACTGTGACCTCTCATGCGGTGGTCGCGCTGGGCGGTTCGTTGGAATCGCTGTTGCTGGCCTTCGTCGTGTCGGGTGCAGCGACGCTGGTCGCCTGGCGGTTCGGCCGTCGAGTGTTTCCCCGGGGCACAGCAGAGCCGGCGTGGCCTACCGACCCCCCCGTGTCCAATCCCCGCTTTCTGGCCCCGCTCCAGGCGGCGGTCGTGGTGATGGCGGTGGTGGGGGCGACCTGGCTCCGGCATCGGCCCGTCGAGCTGTGGTGGCTCGGCCTGCTCCTGCTCGGGGTTGCCGCGTTGGTTCTCGTCCTGCGCGAAGAGCCTCCCCGCGTGGCGCCACTCCGCGGAGGTTCCGCCGAGTTCGCGCTCTGGACGCTTGCCGCGTTCTGCGTGGTCGTCGTGCTGGTGAGCCACCGGATCGACATTGACGATTCGTTCTACGTGAACCTGGCGGTGGCCGCTGCCGACGCGCCCGCAGACCCGCTGCTGGCCGAAGACACGCTCCACGGCGTCGCCGGCCTGCCGATCCATCTGCCGGTCTATCGCCTGCACAGCTACGAGATCTGGAATGGTGCGGTGTCGTATCTGACCGGCATTCCGGCCCTCGCCGTGTTTCATTTCGTCTCGGCCTCACTGGCCGCCTGCCTGCTTCCGCTGGCCTTTGCGCGCCTGACCCGTTGGCTCACACCCGCCTGCTGGCCGTGGACGGTCGCGGCCGTGATTTTTGTATTGCTCGCCATCGGCGAGACCCACCGCTGGTACGGGAATTTTGCCCTGGTCCGGTTGTGGCAAGGCAAAGCGATCTTCCTGTTCGTCTTCTTGCCCCTGGTCTATGCGTACGCCATCGAGTTCGTCGGGCGCCCGAGCTTTCGCGGCTGGCTGTTGCTGGCCGCGGCCCAGATCTGTGCGGTGGGTTGCAGCTCGACGGCGCTCTGGGTCGCGCCGGCTTCGGCCCTTGCCGGAGCCGCCGTCGCGCTGCGTCCGACGAAGCAGGGCATGCTGCGTCTGGGCCTGGCCGCGCTGGCTTCGGTGTACGTGCTGGGCATCGGCCTCGCCATGCGCGTGACCCTCGAAGAGAGCGCCCCGGCCAGGGCCGAGCAGCCCAGCGCGGCCGAGGTCACGAGCCGCGAGCAGATGCTGGAGTTGCGGCAGCAGCCCGGCGTTCAGCTCGCCAAGGCCCTGGAAGTCGTTACCGGAGGAGACGCGCTCCGCGTGACCACCCTGGCGGTCGTGTTCGGCGCTTGGGCCTGCTGGGGGACCGGGCTCGCGCGTCGTTTCGCCGTGATCGTCCCGTTGGCGGTCTGGCTCATCGTGCTGAATCCGTACGCGACCAGATGGCTGATGGAAAACCTCACCGGGCCGACTTATTGGCGCAACCTGTGGGCGCTGCCGGTTCCCCTGTTGCTGGCCCTGGTGCTGGTGGCGCCCCTGGGCTGGGTCGATGCCGTGCGGGGCTCGGGGACTGAAGCCCGTCTGGGTCGGGCCGCCGCCTGGATCGGGCCGGCCCTGGGGCTGCTGCTCGCTGTGGCGCTCGCGATCGGGGTTCCCCGCTACACGGCGCTCAGCCCGAGAAACAACGTCGAGTTGCACTTTCCGTCACTCAAGGTCGAGCCGGTCGAATACGACTGGGCGAAGCTGCTCACCCACAGTGTCCCGCCCGGGTCGGTGGTCGTTGCACCGCTCAGCATCACGCCCTGGCTCGCCACGTTCCACGATCGCGTCCAGCCGTTGGTCGTCCGCCCCATGTATCTCGATCGGCATCGGTCCCAGCTCGGCACCGAAACCGCAAACCATCGCTTGCTGATGACCTTGTTTGTCGC
The DNA here is from genome assembly GCA_004356735.1 of Deltaproteobacteria bacterium. Lineage (GTDB taxonomy): Bacteria > Myxococcota_A > UBA9160 > UBA9160 > SMWR01 > SMWR01. Next base: position 15,702 of record SMWR01000021.1, on the reverse strand, counting down.
GGGCAAGTCCAAACGTTCCGATGCGGCGCGGTGGTTCGCCGATGGCCTGCGCGTATTCGACGTGCGGGCTGTGTGTCTCAAGCGGTCGAAGGCAACGCCGCGGGCGCGAGCGATCCTCCAACGGTCGGGCTTCCGGCCGTATCAACACTCCGAAGCTTACGAGATCTGGATCCGGCGCTGATCCCGTGGGCGGCGGTATACTCGCCCCATGGTTAGCTCGGTACCTCGCGCCGATGGCATCGCTCCCGAGCGGAGCCCGGCGCTTCGGCTCCTCGTTGCGCTGCCGGCCCTCAATGAGGAGCGCACGGTCGGGGATGTGGTGCGCCGGGTGCCGCGCGATCTCGCCGGGGTCAGCTCGGTCGAAGTGCTGGTGGTGGACGACGGTAGCAGCGACGCTACGGCGGCCCGGGCCGAGGAGGCCGGGGCGCGCGTGATCCGCCATTCAACGTCCCGCGGTGTTGGTTCGGCCTTCCACACCGCGCTGTCCTACGGGATCGACGGTGGCGCGGATCTGATCGTCAGCATCGACGCCGACGGCCAGTTCGACCCCGCGGACATTCCTGCGTTGATCGAGCCGGTCTTGTCTGGCAAGGCGGATTTCTCGACGGCCTCGCGCTTCATCGACCCGTCGCTGGCGCCCGACATGCCCTGGATCAAGCGTTGGGGCAACCGGGTCATGAGCCGACTGATCTCGCGCCTGGCCGGGCAGAAATTCTACGACGTTTCCTGTGGCATGCGCTGCTACAGCCGGGAGGCCGCGCTCCAGCTGCACTTGCTGGCCCGCTTCACCTATACCCAGGAGGTCGTGCTGAACCTGGCCTTCAAGCAACTACGCATCGTGGAGGTTCCGATCCGGGTCCGCGGAGAGCGGGAGTTTGGCAAGAGCCGGGTGGCGGGGAATATCTGGCGCTACGGCCTGCGGACGGCCCAGATCATCTTCCGTTCCTACCGCGACTACCACCCGCTGCGTTTCTTTGGGGGCATCGCTCTCGTCTTGATGGTCCCCGCCCTTGGGCTCGCCGGCTTCCTGCTGGTCCACTACATCTCGAGTGGTCAGTTTTCGCCGCATAAGTGGGCGGGCTTCACGGCCTTCGGGCTGGTCGGGCTCGCGGTCATGATGGTCCACATGGGCGTCATCGGCGACATGCAGAGCCGCCAACGGGCCTATCTTGAAGAGATTCTCTACCGACAGCGGAGCGAGACGCGCCCGGGCCGCGCGCCGGAGTAGCCGGCCCAGGTCATGCGTGTTCTGATCAGCACGAGCACCTTCCCTCTGCATTTGGAAGACGGTTTGCCGCGCTTCGTCTACGACCTGGCCCGGGCCCTGACCCGCCACGCGGAAGTCACGGCGCTGGTGCCCCACGCGCCGGGGGCTCGCGACCGCGATCAGTGGGGCGACGTTGCGATCGAACGCTTCCGCTACTTCTGGCCAGAGGGCGCGCAACGGTTGGCCTACGGAAACGGCATCGCCGGCAACTTGGAGGCTTCCTGGCTGGCGCGTCTGCAACCGCCCGGTTTCCTGCTGGCCCAGATGCGAGCGATCCGGCGACTGGTGCGCGAGCGGGGAATCGACATCGTCAACTCCCACTGGATCGTGCCCCAGGGCCTCTCGGCGGCGCTGGTTCGTGGACGGCCCGCGCGCTTCCGCCACGTGGTGACGCTTCACGGAGGCGATGCCTATCTGCTGAGAAGGCTGCCGATGTCGAAGCGGCTGGCCCGGATGATCGTCGAACGCAGCGATGCAGTGATCGCGGTCTCGAGCAACGTGCGCGAGCAACTCGACGCCGCGCTGGGAGAGGCGTCGGGTGCGCTCGTGCAGCCGGTGGGCGTCGATGTGGCCCGGCTCCGCGCGCAGCCCGGGCTGCCCGGCGAACGGGCACCGTTTCCCGAAGGCTACCTGCTCTTCCTCGGGCGCTTGCGCGAGATCAAGGGCGTCGATCAGCTGCTGCGCGCACTTCCGATCGTGCGTGAGCGCCATCCGGGTCTGGGGCTCGTGGTGGTTGGCGGCGGCGAGGTCGAGGCGGAGCTTCGAGCGCAAGCCGTCCGGTGCTCTGTCGACGACGCCGTCCGGTTCCTCGGTCGCCAGCCCCACCATGCTGCGATCTCCTGGCTGCGGGGAGCCCGCGTGTTGGTGGTGCCCTCGGTCAGCCGGGATGACGGCCGCGCAGAAGGCATGCCGAGCGTGGTGTTGGAGGCGATGGCGGCCGGGGTCCGGTTGGTGGCCACCGCCACGGGCGGAATCCCCGACGTGGTTCGCGACGGAGAGAACGGCTGGTTGTGCCGGGATCGCGATCCCGCGGACCTCGCCGCGGCGATTCTCCGATCACTCGACGCGCCCGATGAGCCGACGTCGACCGAGGCGTGTCGCACGGCGGAAGCGCACGATTGGTCGAGGGTGGCTGAGCGTTACCTCGAGATCTTCCGCTCGGTCAGCCATGACTGACGCGGTCGAGTACGTCCTCGAGGCGTCGACAGACGCTGGCGACGGCTCTCGCCCGTCGCCCGATGCGCGTGCCCACAGGCATCTCGAATCGGAAGCTCTTCGCGCACAAGCGAACCCTCTGTGTGCGGGTGCACGAGCGCTACCACCTGAACCGGGATCCCGGCAGCCTTCATGACGTGGCATCGGAGAAACACGAACGCCTCGCTGATTCCGCCAGGCCATCGAGGCTGGGGTGGAGGCAGTCCGCAATCCTTGCCAGCCGGCAGACCCGCCTGCGACCAGGCCCGTGGAAGACTAGGGACGGGACTGGAGCAGGAAGACGGCCAGGTCGCGTCGGCCCGCTTCGTCCAGACCGACGCTGGGCATCGGCGGTGTCGGGGTCGCCAGGAACGCAGCCAGCTCGTCGATCGTATACCGCGCGGACAGCTTCGTGAGTGCGACCGGCACGACGCCCGGATCCGCATCAGCGGCGTCGTGACAGTTGGCGCAGGCCAGCTCGTGATAGTGCCGGCCGCCTCGTTCCGAGCGCGCCCGAAGCTGCTGGGGAGGGATTCCGGCCAGCGGATTCGGCGTCTGCCGCGCGGCCTGCGGCGCGGCCGTTGGCGCGGAGGCTCGGGCGTCCCGACTCACCCGGTAGATCGAGCCCGCAAAGTCGTCCGAGATGTAGATCGCGCCATCGGGTCCTTCCGCCACGTCCACCGGGCGTCCGATCACGTCCTCGTCGACCTCGAACCCGGTGACGAAGTCGCGTTCCTCGATCGATCCGTCTTCGTTCCAGTGGAGGGAAACGACCTTGTAGCCGTCTTTCTTTGTCCGGTTCCACGAACCGTGGAGCGCGACGAGCGCCGCGCCACGGAGGCCTGACGGAAGGCTCTTGCCGCGCAGGAATACCATGCCCAGGGGTGCGTTGTGGGCGCGAAAGCCGTGGACCGGATTGATCGAGCGCTTCACGTCGTCCTCGTGGCCCGCGCCAAAGTCGGGATCTGGGTCGCCGTGTCCGATGGCGTAGGGCCAGCCGTAGAAGCCGCCTTCGACGATGCGGTTCAGCTCGCAGGGCGGGGAGTCGTCGCCCAGCAGGTCCCGGCCGTTGTCCGTCGCGAAGAACTCCCCGGTTGCGGGTCGCCAGTCGAAGCCCACCGAGTTGCGCAGGCCGCTGGCGTAGATCTGCTCGCCGCTACCGTCGGGCTGGTAGCGCAGGATGGTGGCCCGGCGTGCGTTCCCATCCTCGCACACGTTGCAGCTTGAGCCGACGCCGACGTACATCCCGCCATCGGGCCCGAATCGAAGCGTCCGGGTCCAGTGGTTCCCGCCACTGGGGATCCCGCTGACGATCCGTTCGAGGAGGCCTTCGGTCTGGCCAGTGTGTCCGTCGAATCGGATCCGCACCACGGCGTCGGTTTCGGCGATGTAGAGCCAACCGTCGTACAGGTCCATGCCGTGGGGCTTGTTCAGGCCGTCGAGGAGCAGACGGCGACCGTCCGACATGCCGTCGCCATCGGAATCCGGTTCCAGCAGTGTGATGCGGTTTTTTCGAGGCTGGCTCACCAGCAGGTGACCGCCGGGCGTGAAGCGCAGCATCCGGGCGTTGCGCAGCCCGTCGGCATAAAGGGCGACGGACCAGCCGTCGATGCTGCGGATTCGGGATTCGAAGTCCTCGGTCGTCGGGGCGTCGATTCCCTGGCCGAAGAGCATGTGCCGAATCGGAGCGTTCACGGCAAATCGCTCCGGCATCAAGACGCAGGCTCCGAAAGCCAGCACCAGCACGACACCGGTCGCGATCGCCAACGTTCTCAAGCCGCCCTCCTGCAGGCCCCGTGGCCGGGGCGCGTGACCCAGGGATATCCCGGCTGGGGAAAGCGCGCTACGCAAGGCGGCCGGCCGTGTTCGGACTGCAAGGGCCCGGCCCCGCGGGGAAGGGGGTTGTGGGCGCGCGCGCGCTACCGTACCAATATGCGTCCGCGGCGGAAAAGGAACGCGTTTTATGGCCCATCGAATTCGAAAAGGTGATCTGGTTCAGGTCATGACAGGAGACGAAGAGGACCGCCGACAGGGTCGCGTGCTGGCCATCGATCACGAGAGGGGCAGGGTCCGGATCGAGAAGGTGCGCATGCAGAAGCGTCACCTGAAGCCCGGGCGCTCCGCCGCACGCACGGGTGGAATCATCGAGCAGGAGGGGTACATCGACCTCTCGAACGTGATGCTCGTCGATCCCTCCACCCACCAGCCCAGCCGGGTTCGAATCCAAGTCGATGGCGACAAGCGCACCCGCGTTTTCGTCAAGAGCGGCGAGGACGTGCCCGAGCCGACGCAGACCTGACGAGAACCGAGCCATGGCGAAGAAGGGCAAGCGCGAAAACATCAAGCTCGAATCCTCGGCCGGGACCGGTCATTTCTACACGACCGTCAAGAACAAGCAGAACACCCCCGCCAAGCTCGAGTTGAAGAAGTACGATCCTGTGGTTCGCAAGCACGTGATCTACAAAGAGAAGAAGCTCAAGTAGCTTCGGGCTTTCCAGCCGATTCTGACTGGGCGCCCACCGCGCCAGATGATCTAGAAAGGGTAGAGGCGAATGACCTGGGTGATTACCCGGCTATGTCAAGAATGTGTCGATCAGTCATGTGTCGAGGTGTGCCCCGTCGACTGCATCTACGAGTACAAGGGCACCGACGCGGCTACGTTCCCCAATCAACTCTACATCGATCCCGAAGAGTGCATCAACTGCGGCGTATGCGAGCCGGAGTGCCCTTGGGAAGCGATCTTCGAAGACGAGCAGGTTCCGACGGTCTTCGCCGATGACACGCCCCTCAACGCGAAGATCCTCGATGACAAGGATTCCTTCGAAGTTCCTGAAGTCGAGGATAAGTCCAAGCCGAGCCCCGAGCAGATCGAGGAGAACAAGAAGAAATGGGGCTTCGAAGCCTAGGCCCAGGCTTCTCGAGGCGAGGCCCACTCTGAGCCTGTGATCCTTCTCTCGGTTTCGGTCACCGGAGGCTCGACTCCTGCTGTAGGCAGCCGACGTACTTCGCCAGCTCGGTCGGTCCGGGTCTGAGCACGATCCGGCTGCACTCGAAGAACGGGTACGGAGCCTCCCACCGTCGTTTTTTCACGATCCCACCGAATCGAACGCGGCCACCATCACGTCGACTGGGGCCTCCCGATGGGTCCATCGTTCGAGCTGCTCCACGGCCTGATAGACGAGCATCCACTTGCCCGAGATCGTGCGACAACCGCGCGCTTCGGCATCGCGCAACAGTCGTGTGTGTTCCGGGTCGTAGATGGCGTCGAGGACGACGGCTTCAGGGTCGAGCGCGGCAGCCGGGACGGGGGACTCGTCGCTGCGCAATCCGACCGACGTCGTATTGACCAGGATGTCGTAGCTGATGCGATCGAGCCTTTCGAGCGTCTCCGCATCGTAGGCTCCGAGATCTCGTGCCAGGTTTTTTGCCCGACCGAGCGTGCGATTGAGAACCGTGACCACCGCGTCGCGTTCGAGCAGCCCGTAGACGACTGCGCGCGCACTGCCGCCGGCCCCCAGTACGACGGCCCGCTTGCCTTCCAGCCGGATCTCCCGCTCGAGAGCGCGAACGGCGCCGATCCAGTCGCTGTTGGAACCCACGAGAAGACCGTCGCGCAGCGTTACGGTATTGACCGCACCGATGGCGCGCGCGGTCTCGTCCACCTCGTCCAGGTGCTGGATCACGGCCTCCTTGTGGGGCAATGACACCGCCAGCTGTCGGATTCCGCGCAGTCGCGCACCGGCGATGGCGTCGGCCAGCTGCTCGGGAGCAACGTCGAAGGCCTGATATACGGCATCGATTCCCAGAGCTCGGAAAGCCGCATTGTGCATGGCGGGCGAGCGCGTGTGGCCGGCCGGGTGAAGGACGATGCCGCAGATTGCCGTTTTCGGTCCGGGTATGTGCGGTGTTGCTTCCGGCACCGCGCTCCTTCCCGCGCTTCGGTCCAGGGGCAGCTATGCTATCGCCCTTCCCCCAACGCAACGAGCCGCACCGCTTCCGCACAGCAGGAGAACCGACATGCCGGACGCCCGCGTCGCCATCATCATGGGTAGCAAGAGCGACTGGGACACCATGAAGGTCGCCGAGGAGACCCTCGAGAAGCTGGGCATTCCGAGCGACGCCCGGGTGATCTCGGCCCATCGGACTCCGGATCGGCTGACGCGCTACCTGACCGACGCGGAGCAGCGGGGCATCGAGGCCATCATCTGCGGCGCCGGCGCGGCCGCCCACTTGGCGGGTGTGACCGCGGCTCACACGATCCTGCCGGTCCTGGGTGTCCCCATCGACAGCTCCGCGCTCCAGGGAATGGACGCGCTGCTGGCCACGGTCCAGATGCCGAGCGGAATCCCCGTGGCCACCTTCGCGATTGGCAAGTCCGGTGCGAAGAATGCGGCATTGTTCGCCGCGGCCATCATCGCGCGCAAGGATCCGGACGTGCGCAAGTCGCTGGGCGAGTTTCGCGAGGCCCAGTCGGCCAGCGTTCCCGAGCGACCCTACTGAGCCGTTCCCGAGGATTCCTGGGCGCGGGCGAGAGCCGCCTTCAAGTCGTCCCAGACCCTGCGGCGGTTCTCGACCGTGTACTGTCGCAACAGGTAAGCCGGGTGGAAGGTCGGCATCAGCGGGATGCCGTGGTAGTCGTGCCAGGTTCCCCGCACCTTGGTGATCGCTACATCGCGGCCCAACAGCAGGCTCGCGGCGGGCTTGCCCAGGGTCACGATGACCCGGGGCTGGACCGCGGCGATCTGCCCGTCGAGAAATCGGCTACAGGTGGCGACTTCGTCTGCCAAGGGAGTGCGGTTTCCGGGCGGCCGGCACTTGACCACGTTGCAGATGTAGACGTCGCTGCGCTGCAAGCCCAGACCCTTCTCGATCATCTGGGTCAGCAGCTCGCCGGCTCGGCCCACGAAGGGGAGGCCGCGTCGGTCCTCGTTTTCGCCGGGGCCTTCGCCCACGAACATCAGGTCCGCATCGGGATTTCCGTCGCCGAAGACGATGTGGGTACGGCCTTCGTGCAGACGGCAGCGGGTGCAATCGCCGATGACTGCGCGCACGTCCTCGAGGCTCGGATCGAGCCCCCATTCCGCCTGTCCCGCCAGCAGCACCGGTTCCGCCGCAGACTCCGCGTGCGCTTCGCCACGACGAGCAGGCCCGACCCCGCCGGCTGCCGTTTCGGCAGCCGAAGCCGCCGGAACGGCGGTCACTGCCGCCTGGGAAGAGGGAGCCGATTCGAGCCCGCCGGCTGCCGTTTCGGCAGCCGAAGCCGCCGGAACGGCGGCCATGCCCTCCTCGTGCAGCTCCAATACGAGCTCCCGGGCGGACGCAATCAGATCCCGGGCTTCCTCGGAGATGGTTCGCTCTGCGGCTCCGACGGTCACGCTCAGCCCTCTCCGTCGAGGATCCGGAACGCGGCGGCGAGCCGCTCGACGTCCGAGGGGTGGCCGTTCCATTGAGCCGACGTTTGCTTGGGCTTGCCCGTGCCGGGCTCGAGGGTGCCGTGGCGCTGGGCCTCGATGCGTTCTTCGACCTTGAAACGGAAGCCGGGGTCGTTGGCGTCGTCGTGGCAGGCGCCGCAGATCTGGAGGATCACACAGGAGTCGCACTTATCGGCGAGTGACACGATGGTTCCGATGTGGGTCGCGTCTTGGGCGACGTGGTTGCCGCCGGGTCCGTGGCACGACTCGCAGCCTACGCGGGCGAGGTCGGCGTGGGACTCGGCTGAGCCGCCGGTCGGGAAACCGCCGGGCTTGCCGAAGGCCGTGGTGTGGCAGGCCAGACATTCGGCGTCGTTGACCCGGCTCTTGGCCTCGAGTGACTCGATGGCGTGGGCGTGGGGGGAGGCCGCCCAGGTCTCGAACTCGGCCGCGTGGCAGCTCTGGCAGGCCTCGGATCCCACGTAATCGGCGCTCGTCGGCAGCAGGGATCCGCCAGGCCGGCCGCGCTCGGCCAGGATTCTCGCCTTCTCGTGTTCGGGAAGCGAGAGCAACGACATGTTCTCGGCGTGTGAGATGCGCGGACGGAAGGTGGCGTAGTCGAAGCCGAGCGAGTGTTTGTCGTCGTGGCAGGTCGCGCAGACCGGCGCGTAGTCGCGGTTCTGAACCCAATCCGGCGACTGGTGGGGCCCCCCGCGCCCGTGACAGGTCTCACAGCCCACGTCTTCCAGGTTGGCCGTCGTGGCGGAATCGACAAACCCGCCCGTCTCTCCGAAGCCCACCACGTGACAGCTCACGCACTCGGGATCGGTGTCGGCTCCGTGCTTCACGAGGGTATTGAATGCCCCCGCGTGGGTGGTGAACTGCCAGGTTTCAAATTCGGCTTCGTGGCAGACACCGCAGATTTCGTTGCCGCTGTAGCCGGTGCGGGCGAGCAGCATGGGGATCGGGACCCCTACCAGCCGAGAGAGCTGCATCCGGAGCAGCGACTCGTCCCGCTGTCCGGTCCAGCCCTGGGTTCGCGCCTGGATCCGGCCTTCAGCGTCGATCAAAAAGATGTCGGGCACGCCGGCAAAGACCCGGTAGGCGTCCTGGACGCCACCGTCATCGTCGAAGAGGACCGGGAAGAAGTCCAGCTCCGACTCGATCAGCTGCTGCCGCACCGCGTGGGTCCGTCCACTGATCTCGAGCCCGAACAGCTGCGGCCGCTTGTCTTCAGGCAGCACGGCCAGGCTGGTCTTGAAGAACTCGAGGGCGGAGTGGCAATGGGAGCAGGTGTGGAGGAAGAAGATCAAGACCATCGGGCGGCCGAGCTGGTCCGCCATGTCGAAGCCCTCGTCGGAGTCCAGGATCGAGGCCGTGAAGCGCGGCGCCTTCGGGTGCTTGTCCAGCTTCTCTTCCAGCGATGGCAGCCTCAAGTACTGGCGTAGACGGGTCTGGATGCTGCTTGCGTCCGCGGAACCGAAGCCGGCAGTTCCAAAGGTCATGTAGCCCTCGCGGTCGACTCCGATCACTGCCACGGGCGAACGCAGGTTCAGCCGTCGGGTGATCGCCGCGTTGGAGTCGTCGAGGACGGTGAACGGAATCCGGTGGGCAGCAACGAAATCCTTGGCCGTGTTCCTGTTCGAGCCGATGGCGATGCCAAGGATCTCGAAGTTGTGTTCCCGGCGTAGCTTCGCGATTGCGACGATCGCGTCGGCTGCCGGGTTGGCCTCGTTCACCTCGGGATTGAAGAAGAACAGAACGAGCCTCGGGCCCAGCAGGTCGCCGATCTTCACCTGTTGGTCGTCGAGGGACCAGCCCGAGAAGGCGGGCATCGGCCGTCCCCGCGAACCTGCGGGGTCGCGTCCGTCTTCGGAGGCCGAGCCTTCCGCCTTGGCCTCAGCGGACGCAGCCGAGGCTGTGGCCGCATCGTCGGATTCCGCGCCGCACGCGACGGTCAGAAGCAACGACACGGCGAGCGACAGTGCGCGGCAGGACACGGGCCGCAGGATACCGGATCTCCTTGGTGCTGGCGCTCAAACGCCAAGGGGCCGGGTCCTCAATGCACCCGGTTCCGTCGGAGAATCAAACGGTTGGTGAGCCGCCCGCGCAATCCGCAGGATTGCGCAAGCGGAGGGCCGAGAGTCGAAGGCTCGTGGCACTCAGCCAACCTTCTCGAGAATGTGGATGCCGCAGGCGCTGCCCAATCCGATCACGTGGGTCAACCCCGTCTTGGCGCCTTCCACCTGGCGTGCGCCCGCTTCGCCGCGCAGGTGCATCGAGACCTCGTAGATGTTGGCGACACCGGTCGCTCCCAGGGGATGGCCCTTGGAGAGCAGTCCGCCCGAGACGTTGACCGGGATGCGTCCGCCGTGGGCCGTCTCGCCCTGGTCGATCAACTTGCCGGCCTCGCCGTCGGCGCACAGACCGAGATTTTCGTAGTGAAGAATCTCGGCGGTGGCGAAGCAGTCGTGCAGTTCGACCAGGTCGATGTCGTCGGGCCCGATGCCGGCCATCTCGTAGGCCTGCTTGGCCGCACTCCGCGTGCAGGTGTTGATGTCAGGCATCACCAGATCCCGCTCCGTGTACGGGTCGCTGGTGAGAACCGAGGCCGCGACCTTGACAGCCCGGCCCATGCCGAGCTCCTTGGCCTTCTTCTCCGAGGCCAGGACCGCCGCTGCCGCGCCGTCCACGTTCACCGAGCACATCAGCTTGGTGTTCGGGTACGCGATCATCTCGGAGTTCATCACCATCTCGAGCGGCGTCTCTTTCTGGTACATCGACTTCGGATTCTTGACCGAATGCTGATGGTTCTTGACGGAAACCTTGGCGAACTGCTCGAAGGTCGTGCCGTACTTGCGGGAATGTTCCATGCCCGCCTCGGCGAACACGGCCGGCATGGTCCCGGAACCCAGCAGGCCCTCCTTCGAGATGCCGCCGCCCCCCCCGCCTCCGCCCAGCAAACCGGCCCGGCCGAGCTGCTCGACGCCGATGATCAGAACCAGGTCGTAGAGGCCGGCCTTGATGGCGGTCCAACCCTCGCGGAACGCGGTCGCGCCCGTCGCGCAGGCGTTGGCGCTGTTGGTCACCGGGATGCCGGTCTGGCCGATCTCCTGCAGGATACGTTGGCCGACCATGGCGCTGGCCTGCATCAGATTTCCGGAGTAGAGGGCTTCCATGTCCTGGATGGTCAGGCCCGCGTCCTTCAACGCGAGACGCGCGGCGTCGGCGCCGAGCTTCGGGACGTTGCTCTCGGGGTACCGACCGAACTTGATCATGTCGATTCCCATCACATAGACGTCGCTCATCGCAGTTCTCCTCCTCCTAGCCCTTCGTCTGGGGCTGGAAGTAGTAGGTCAGGTACTCGTTGCCCTCGGCGTCCTTGCGGGGGGCAATCTGGTAGATCACCTCGACGGGCATGCCCATCCTCACCTGGTCCGGATCCGGATCGATGTTGATGAGGTTGCCCTTCACCGTGCCGCCACCCTCGAGATCGACGATGGCCGAGATGTACGGCACTTCGATCCCGGGAAAGGAGCGGTGGACGATGGAGTAGACGTAGAGCTCGCCGCGGTTCGAGAGCTTCTTGGGTTCGAGTTGCTGGTCGGCCCCGCAGCGCGCACAGGTCTGGCGCTCTCCCAGGAAGATCGCGCCGCACGGCTTGCAGCACTGACCTTCGAGATAGGGATCTCCGCCATCGGGAATCTTCAGATACGAAACGATCGGGCGCGGCCCGCTGGCCGCTGCTTCCTGCGCCATGATTCGCGCTGCCTCTCTTCGTGGGGTTCAGGCTGGCTCGCGATCGAACCCCACGACACCGCGCCGGGGGGATTGACACGCGAATCAACCGATCGCCGAAGATGCCAGCGCTGCCCGCCTCCTGTCAAACGGCACCGATCGGGCCATTGAATCCGCCGGCCCGGCGGCGCCTCGGCGAGTCCGCTGGCTGGCTCCAGCTTGGGTTCGGAATTCGGATCGACGGCGGCGAAAGTCACGCGCTGGAGGCATTGAAACCTCGGCCTCGAGCCGCTGCGGCGCTGCGGCGCTGCGGCCGTGAATCAACGGCGGTCGGCGGGCGAGTATTTGACGTTCTTGCGGACTTCTTTGAGCATCGACTTGAAGGATTCGTTGTTCGGCTCGAAGGTGAGGGCGGTGGCGAGGTTGCGTTCCGCTGAGCGCCAGTCCTGGCGCTTGATTTCGTCGTTGGCCAGTCGGAAGTACTGGCGGCCCTGAGGCGTGAGTCCTTCGTTCTCCTGGGCCTGCTTCCGGGCGCCGGCCTCGGCCGCCGCGAGCTGCATCCGGACCCCCGCGTTCTCGTTGAGCTGGCGGTCGTAAGCCTGTCGCCGGCGCGGATCCCGGAGCACGGCATAGGCTTCGGTGACGCGCTTGGAAATTCGCTCGACGGCGTCCCGCAGATCCGATTCGAGGCTCCGGTTGGCATCCGGATGGAAGGTCCGGGAGACCGCATAGTAGGCCTTCTTGACGTCGCGGACGGACACTCCGCGTTTCACATGCATGAGCTGGTAGTAGTCCAGCTCATCCATGATGCGGACCAGGGCCTTGATTTCTGTGGGCGCCAGATCAGACACCGGTCAGTCCTTGTTCTCCGAGCCTCCGCCGTCGAGCGTCGTCAGATCCGTGCCGACGTCCTCGAACAGGTCCGGGTCGGCCTCGGGCTCGGCATCGGTCTTCGACGTCTGCGTCGCGGGGTTCTCGGGATCCAGGTCGGGGCCACGGGACATGGCCAAGAGGTCGTCGTCGTTCATGATCGCGGTGACGTCGTCCGCGGCGGCCATCTCCAGGGGTTCGAGCGTCTCGTCGGGAAGGAGCTCGAGCTCTTCCTCGAACCGGTCGACCTTGGTGGCGAAGTCCTCGTCGTCGCTCTCGAGGTCATCGGTCGGCGGCTCCGGGTCGGTCGTGATGCCCGGGTCCTGCGGGGTCACCGATGCAATTCCTTCGTCCGACGGTTCCACCGACGCTGTCGGCGGATCGGCCGCCGGAGCCGGAGTGGACTCTGCGAGCGCCTCCTTGGTCTCTGGAATCGACGTGACCGGCTGGGACACCAGCCGGACGGCGCCGAGGGCTTCGGCGTCGGCCGGGACCAGCTCGCTGTTGAGCTGAACCCGGTCGCTGCGCCTCTCCTCGATGATGTTGCGGATCTCGCCGTCTGACAGGCCCGAACTCAGCGTGATGCTCGTCGAGGCCTGCTGGCCGGATTCCGGATCTCGCGCCGTTACGTTGACGATTCCGTCGGCGTTGATTTCGAAGGTGACGTCGATGGGGACCTGGCCACGGCGCGCCTTCTTGAAGCCCGAGAACTCGAATTGGCCCAGCAGCTCGTTGCCCTCGGACTCGCGTGCCTCACCCTGGTAGACGCGGATCGCGACCGACTCCTGGTCGTCCTGGAACGTCGTGAAGGTCCGGGTCTGTTCGATCGGGACAGGCGTGTTGCGCTCGATCACTGTCTCGGCGAGCCCACCGGCCACGCCGATCTTGAGCGACAGCGGCGTGATATCCAGCAGGAACGCATTGTGCTCGTTGTCCACCAGGGTCGCGGCGTGAATCGCGGCGCCCAGGGCCACCACCTGGTCCGGGTCGACGTCGTCCTTGGGCGGCTTCCCGAAGTAGTGCTCGACCGCCTCACGAATCATCGGTAGTTTGGTCGGGCCTCCCACCAGGATCACGCCATCGAGGTCGCGAGTGACCAGATCGGCCTGTTGGAGCGCTTCGTCGCAGACCTTGAAGGTCCGCTGGATGAGGTCGTTGACCAGTCGCGAGAACTCCTCGCGGCTGAGCGTTCGCTCGATGGACAGGGATGAGCCTCCGTCGGCTGCCGAGATCACGTCGGGGATCCGGATCTCCACCTCGTCTTTCACCGACAGCGCCTGCTTGGCGCTCTCGGCCGCGACCTTGAGCTTCTCCAGAGCAAACGGATCGTTGCGGAGGTTGATGTTTTCGCGCTCCAGGAACTCGTCGGCCAGCAGGTCGATCAGGCGGTCGTCGAAATCGTCGCCGCCGAGGAAGGTGTCGCCACAGGTGGAGAGGACCTCGAAGACGTCGTCGGCAATTTGGAGCACCGAGATGTCGAAGGTGCCACCGCCCAGGTCGTAGATCGCAACGGTCTGGGCCAGACCCTTGCCAAACCCGTAGGAGAGGGCGGCCGCCGTGGGCTCGTTGAGGATCCGCAGGACCTCGATGCCTGCGATCTGGCCAGCGTCCTTGGTGGCCTGCCGCTGATTGTCGTTGAAGTTGGCGGGAACGGTGATGACGGCCTTGGTGACGGGCTCGTTCAGGCGCGACTCGGCGATGGACTTGAGCTCACGCAGGATCATGGCGCCGATCTCGGGCAGCGAGAATACCTCCTCGCGCACCTCGATCCGTACGCTGTGATTGGGTCCCTCGACGATCTGGTACGAACAGATGGCCTGGGCCTTCTTCACTTCCTCGGAGAAGAAGTACCGTCCGATCAGGCGCTTCGACGAACTGATCGTGTGCGCCGGATCGTGGATGATGTTGGCTCTGGCGGCATTGCCGACCGTGATCGTGCCGTCTGCTCGCAAGGCCACGACGCTGGCGGTGGTGGCCTCACCGTAGGCATTCGGCAGGACCTCGACCTCGACCGTGCCGTCGCGCAGCACGGCCACGCACGAGTTGCTGGTCCCCAGATCGATCCCGATCGCGATTTCGCTCATAAGCCTCGGATTCGCTCCCTCCCGCGGCCCCGCCGGGAGGCGCAGGCCAAGACACGGATTCGCGAGGGCGTACGGACGGCGTCCCTTCGCTCTTGGCGTATCGGCCGATTCCGCTGGCGCCTAAGCCTCTTCGGCGCTCCAGCTGCATCTCCTCTGTAGGCGGCGCACCGGGGTTCGTTACGGGGCTGGGAGGGGGCGGAAGAGAGTGCTATATCCCCTGCAATTTCCAGGGGTTGTCCATGTCCGGCCATTCCAAGTGGTCCACCATCAAGCGCAAGAAGGGCGTGGCCGACGCCAAGCGGGGAAAGATCTTCACCAAGCTGATCCGGGAGATCGCCACGGCGTCCCGGATGGGCGGAGCGGACCGGGACGCCAATCCGCGCCTCCGACTCGCCATCGACAGAGCCCGCATCGCCAACATGCCCAAGGACAACATCGAACGGGCGATCAAGAAGGGATCGGGCGCCAGCGGAGGCGAGGCCTACGAGGAGGCGGTCTACGAAGGCTACGGCCCCGGCGGGGCGGCCGTCCTGGTGGAGACCCTGACCGACAACAAGAATCGCACCGTAGGTGACGTCCGCCACGTGTTCACGAAATTCGGGGGCAACCTCGGAGCCAGCGGCTGCGTCAGTTATCTCTTCGAGAAGCAAGGGCTGCTCCAGTTCGATCGCGAGGGTCTCGATGGAGATGCCCTGCTCGAATCCGCCCTCGAGGCGGGTGCCGCCGACGTGGTCGAAGGCGATAGCGCCATCGACGTGATCACCAGCCCTGCGGATTTCGAGGCCGTGAAGAGCAGTCTGCAGCAGGCGGGTTTTGCGCCAGCCCATGCGGCCATCAGTCTGGAGCCGACCACCACGGTTTCGCTCGAGGGCAAGGAGGCGGAGTCGATGCTCCGTCTTGCAGATGCCCTCGACGACCTCGACGACGTCCAGAGCGTGAATGCCAACTTCGCCATCTCCGAAGCGGAGATGGCGCGGATTGCTGGCTGATGGGCCGTCTGCCAAGGGCAGACGGCTTGCGGTCGGCGGACGCGGACCGCGGGGGAGTTGGGCTGGTTGCGGGACGTGCGCGATGGGCGATTCTAGGGTGGCCCCCTGAACGACTGACCCGTCCTCCGCGGGAGTTCCATGCGGATTCT
>SMWR01000162.1 GCA_004356735.1 Deltaproteobacteria bacterium | reverse complement strand
GGGGTTGAAGTAGCGGTCGGGGGACGGCACGAGATGGAAGCGGCCATCGATGCGTGGGCAATGGCTGACGGGGACGTTGTTTCGGCTTTGGTGTTTGTGGAGATTTCCAGCACATCTCCGCGCCGAGAAACACCAAACCCCAAACAACGTCCCCTTGCGGGCCTGGTTTCAGAACGCGGCAGGCGTGCAACACTGTCTGCGATGACGTCGCGTACCGCAACCCTGGGGGCCGCCATTGTGGCGCTGTTCTTGCTGCACGCCGGGTATCTGGCGGGCGTGGCCGAAGACGCCTTCATCACCTTCCGTTTCGCGCGCAACTGGGTGGACGGTTTCGGCATCGTCTGGAATCCGGGCGAGGTTCCGGTCGAGGGGTACACGAACTTCCTGTGGCTGGTGCTCTCTGCCGGGTTCCAGAGCCTGGGAATCGACCCGGTGCGCGGCGCCCAGTGGGCGGGTGTCGCGGCGAGCCTGGCGACTCTCGTCATCACCTGGCGCTTTGGCGTCGTGTTGCTCGGCTGGAGTCCCATCGGGGCGCTGTTGCCGTGTGCGTTCCTGGCCGTGTCGGGGCCCTTCGCTGCCTGGGCCGGCGCCGGACTCGAGACCAACGCCTTCGGCGCCTTGCTGCTGGGGGGCTTGTTCCTCGTCCTGCTGGGCTTCCGCGAGCAGCGCCAGCGCGATCTCATGCTCGGCTTTGGCGCGCTGCTGCTGGCCATGCTGACGCGTCCGGAGGGAATTCTCGTCTATGGGCTCGTCGTTTTCGTCCTGCTGCTTGCGGGCGCCGGCGCCGGACGCTCCGCCGCTGCGACCCTTCGTCTGTTGGCGCCTGCCGTCAGCGCAACGCTCTCGGTCTTCGCCGTCTATTTCGCTTGGCGCTGGAGCTACTTCGGATATCCACTGCCCAACACGTTCTATGCGAAGACGGGCGGCGGGACCGAGCAATACCTGCGCGGCGCGAGCTACGTGCTGCAGTTTGGCTTGCACTACATCGTTCCGTGGCTTCCGGCACTCTTGCTGTTGCGATTCTGGCAGCGTGGAGTCGGCGCGCACGAAACAGAAGTGAGCGGGGGCGTGCGCCTGCCGATCGTGGCGGCCGCTGCCGTCTTCATGGCCTATGGCCTCGCCATCGTCTGGCTGGGCGGCGACTACATGGCCATGTACCGCTTCTTCGTTCCGGTTCTGCCTTTTCTCTATCTGACTCTGGCTCGGCCGTTCGTCGCTCAGCGCTTCGTCGATTCCGCCGCCGGAGCGGTGTCGCATCGCGCCGCCGTCGCGGCCCTTTTGGGCGTCGCGTTGCTCGGCACGGGCTTCCATTCCACGCCGCTTGAAGCCGAGTGGCTGACCGCGCCCACCCAGATGCACGGAAACTGGCGAGGCGTGCAGACCGAACGCTGGCACGTCGCCAGGCTCTCGCTGATTGGCGACTTCTTTGCGCGCCGGACGGCCCCGAACGAGCCGAGTCTGGCGACGGACGCGATCGGCGTGATCGGATGGAAATTGGGCATCACGGTCTACGGCGTGCACGGCATCGTCGATCCGGCGATCGCGCACGCGGGGCCCGGCGGACGGCCGCTGGGCCGCGGCTGGGCCGGTCACGAGAAGAGCGACTGGGCGCGGTTGTTTGCGCACAAGCCGACTTGGATCATGCTCTCGCGATCCCTGGCGGCGTCGTCGGACGCGGGAATGGGTTTCTCCCCCGAGGTCGAAGCCGCGATCCTGAAGGAATACGAACTCGAGGCGGTGTGGCAGGAAGACGTCCTCAACGGTGAAGCCGGCTACTTCGTGTTCCTCGAGCGACGCGATCTCTAGGGGCATCGCGTTTCGCTGTGATTTCGATCGTTTGAGGCGATTTTTGCGGATTTGAAAGAGTTTTCGTTCGGACCTGTCCGCGACCAGACGAACGAAGTTTGAAAGGCCCTAGCAGCCGCTCCGGTGCTTCCCGTCGGGTGCCCCACGCTGTATGGTTCGCAGGGACCCGCCCGGTCTGCTGCCCGATCCTCCATCGGAGTCGTGATGACCGATCTGAGCGCTGAGTTACGCGAGCGCATTGAGAACACCATTCGCTTCCTGTCCGTGGACGCCGTCGAACGGGCGGGCAGCGGCCACCCCGGCGCTCCGATGGGGCTGGCGCGCGTCGCCTTCGAAATCTGGGACCAGCACCTGCGCTTTGATCCGAGCGATCCGCAGTGGCCGCTTCGGGATCGTTTCGTGCTGTCGAACGGTCACGCCTCGATGCTGCTGTACGCGCTGCTCCACCTCTACGGCTACGATCTCTCCCTCGACGACCTGACCCGCTTCCGCAAGCTCGGCTCCAAGACGCCGGGCCACCCGGAATACGGTGACACGCCCGGTGTCGAGGTTACGACCGGACCGCTGGGACAGGGCTTCGCGAACGGTGTTGGCATGGCGCTGGCGGCGCGCATGACGCGCGCCCGGTTTGGTGGCAGCGGTGGCCCCGGCGGCCACTTCGTCTACGGCATTTGTGGCGACGGCGATCTGATGGAAGGCATCTCGTCCGAGGCCGCATCGCTGGCCGGACACCTGGGCCTGGGCAACCTGGTCTACGTGTATGACGACAACCAGGTCACGATCGACGGACCCACCAGCCTCTCGTTCAGCGAAGACGTGGCGAAGCGCTTCGAAGCCTACGGTTGGCACGTGTTGCGCGCCGCCGGCGATGACTTGCAGGCGGTTCGCAATGCCCTCGAGGCGGCGAAGACCGAAACCGGGAGGCCGTCGCTCATCGTTTCGCGCACGACCATCGGTTACGGCAGCCCGAACCGCGGCGGCAAGTCGAAGGCCCACGGGGAGGCGCTGGGCGCAGAGGAGGTGAAGCTCACCAAGCAAGCCCTGGGTTGGCCGCTGCAGCCGGAATTCCTGATTCCCGAAGACGTGAGCGCGTATCTCTCGGAACGCATCGCAGCCAAGAAGACTGCGGCGGCCGAGGCGAACGCGGCGCTCGACGCCTGGCGCAGCGCCCACGGCGACAAGGCCGACGCCTGGGACGCTGGGCGCGAGAACCGCTTGCCGGCCGATCTCAGTGCGATCCTGGCGGCCGGCCTCGACGGCGTCGACAACCCGACGCGCAAGCACGGCACCGTAGTGCTTGAGCGCCTGCTCGAGGTGGCCCCCTATCTGGTGGGCGGCTCCGCCGATCTGGCTGGCTCGGCGGCCCCCCCGATCCTCAAGGGGAAGGGCATCGTGGGACCGGGCGCCGCCGACGGGGAAGACCCCTTCGCGGGCGTCAACATCCACTTCGGCGTGCGCGAACACGCCATGGGTGCGGTGGCCAACGGCATCGCGCTCGACGGAACCTTTCGGCCCTACTGCGGAACCTTCCTGATCTTCAGCGACTATATGCGGCCGTCGATCCGGCTGGCGGCCCTGATGGGGATCGACACGGTCTTCGTCTTCACCCACGACTCGATCTTCCTGGGAGAAGACGGGCCGACCCACCAGCCGGTCGAACATCTCGACTCGCTGCGCGCAATTCCGAACCTGACGGTCTTCCGTCCCGCCGACGGGATCGAGACGGCCCTGTCCTGGGCCTGGATCGTCCGGCACACGGGCGGACCCGGACTGCTGGCGCTGTCACGACAGACGCTCCAGGCCCTGGAGCGCACGGCGCCGTTCGAGCTCGAAGATGTCTGGAAGGGGGCGTACACGGTCCAGGATTCCGACGAGGCCCCCAAGGTGGTGCTCGCCGCAACCGGGTCCGAGGTCCGGCTGGCCTGTGACGCCGCCCAGAAGCTCCGGGCGGAGGGCGTACCGGCGCGCGTCGTCTCGGTTCCTTGCCTGTCGCTGCTGCTGGAGCAGGCTGCGGACTATCGCCGCAGCCTCTTTCCGGCCGGCGTGCCGGTCGTTGCGGTCGAGGCCGGACGCGGGCAGAGCCTGCAGGTGCTGGCCGGAACCGACGGGCTCATCTACGGCATCGATTCCTTTGGAAAGTCGGCGCCCTTCGCGGATCTGGCCGCCCATTTCGGCTTCACACCGGACCAGCTGGCAACGCGTGTGCTGACCCACGTGCGAAACGCATCCAACTAGGGGAGGCTGCTGCCGAACAGGTTCTCGCGGGTCGTGCGGAACGAATTGCGAGTTCGTTCCATCCGCAGAGGAGAGGCGATTTTGGGTCCCATTGGCATGATTGGCTTCAGTGCGATCGGTCTGGTGGTCGTGCTGTGGCTCGTGATCTCGTTCAGCGAGGCCTCGCCGCGTCGGACCGTGCTCGAGTGGCTTGCCGCCACCGGCATTTACGTGGCGCTCTCGATGCTGTTCCTGAATCTCATCCTCACCGCGGTCGGGAACGACAACACCGTTGCCTTGGTGGCCTTCGGCTTCCTGGGCGCGATCTTCTGCAGCGGCTTCTTCGTCTCTCTGGTCCACCTCGTCGAGTCGCTGCGCGGTTCGGACAGCGGAGGAGCCTCCACGACCAACTAGGGTGGACGGGGACGTTGGCTCAGCGGTAGTCGTGCGAGTCGGGCAGGCTCTGGCGGGTTACCAACGGCTCGAGGTTCGCCACCCGCACGTGGATCACGCCGTCCACGTTCTGGAGCGGCCCCTCGATCTCGACCACCGACGAGGTGTGCAGCGGAACCCGAAAGCGTTTGAACTGGCGTGGGGTGAGAATCGCGTTCGAGGTTCCGGTCTCGTCCTCGAGGGTGAGGAAGCAGAAGCCCTTGGCCGAGCCCGGCCGTTGACGGACGATCACGAAGCCGGCCGTTCGCACCCGGCGACCGTCGGGGACATCGCGCAGCTCGGCCGCGGTCAGCACCTTGCGCTTGCGCAGCGTGCCGCGCAGGTGGGCCATCAGGTGGGGGCCGGGGGTAATGCCACTGCTGCGGTAGTCGGCCAACGTCTCTTCGAGAGGCGTGAGCTCGGGAAGGGGTGAAAGACTCTCGGGCGGCTCGTGTCCGGCAAACAGAGCATCCGGATCCCGCTCCAACGCCGCGACCTGCCAGAGCGCCGAGCGGCGCGTGCTGGCCGCCGGATCGATGGAGGCCAGCGCCCCCAGCTCCGCCAACGTCTCGAGCTCCCCGCGCTGTAGCGCCACCCGCCCCGCAAGATCCGCCGCACTCCGAAACGGCCTCCGCCGACGCTCGGTCTCGATGACATGGCCGGTTTCTTTGCGCACCCCCGCCACATACCGAAGCCCCAACCGCACCGCGAATGCCTCCCCATCTTTCCGGGCGGCGCACTCCTGCTCGGGCTCCAGCGTGCAGCGCCAGTCCGAGCGCCCCACATCGATGGCGCGCACCTCGATCCCGTGCCGCTGCGCATCCTTCACCAGCGTCGACGGGTGATAGAAGCCCATGGGCTGGGCGTTCAGCAGCCCGACCAGGAACGCTGCCGGATGATGCCGCTTGAGATAGGCCGAGGCATAGGCGATCAGGGCGAACGACGCCGCGTGGGATTCCGGAAAGCCGTAGAAAGCGAACGAATGGATGCCGCGGATAATGGCCTCCTGGTTCTCGCCGACGATGCCGCGCTCGTTCATGCCCGTGCGCAGCCGGCTCTCGAGCTGCCGCATGCGCTCGACCGAGCGCTTGAAACCCATGGCGCGGCGCAGCTCCTCGGCTTCTCCAGCGGAAAAGCCCGCCGCCGTCATGGCGATGCGCAGCAGCTGTTCCTGAAAGAGCGGGATGCCGAGGGTGCGCTTCAGGATCGGTTCGAGCGAAGGGTGCGGATAGGTGACTTCCTCGCGGCCAGCGCGCCGGCGCAGATAGGGGTTCACCATCTGACCCACGATCGGTCCGGGGCGGATGATGGCGATCTCGACCACCAGATCGTAGAAGCGCTCGGGCTTCATGCGCGGCAGCGTCGCCATCTGGGCCCGGCTCTCGATCTGGAAGGTCCCGATGGTGTCGGCCCGCTGGATCATGGCGTAGGTCGCGGGATCGTCGGGCGGAAGCCGGGCCAGGTCGATCGGCTGGCCTTCGACGTTGCGCACCAGCTCGAGGGTCTCCTCCAGGGCTCGCAGCATGCCCAGGCCGAGGAGGTCGATCTTGATGATGCCCAGATCGGCGCAGTCTTCCTTGTCCCACTGGACGACGCGGCGGTTGGCCATGCTGGCAGGCTCGATGGGCACCACCTCGTCGAGGCGCCCGGCCGCGATCACGATGCCGCCGGAGTGCTGGCCCAGGTGGCGGGGCAGGCCGCGCACCCGGTCGACCAGGTCGAGCAGCGACCGGATGCGGGGCGAGGTGGGATCGACGCCGGCCTGGCGCAAGAGGCTTCCCAGCTCGTCGAGATCCTCGCGGTGCTCGAGGGTCGAGATCGTGCGCGCCAGCCGATCGAGGCTGTCGGCCCCGAAGCCCAGCACCTTGCCCATTTCGCGCACGGCCATGCGGGTGCGGTAGGTGATCACCACCGCTGTCATGGCGGCGCCGCGCTCGCCGTACTTGTCGAACACATATTGGATGACCTGCTCGCGCGGGTCACCCGACGGCAGGTCGAGGTCGATATCGGGCCACTCGCCGCGCTCCTCGGACAGGAAGCGTTCAAAGAGCAGCTCCATCCCAACGGGATCGATGGCCGTGATGCCGAGTGCGTAGCAGACGGCGCTGTTGGCCGCGGAGCCCCGGCCCTGGCACAGGATCTTGCGCTCGCGCGCGAAGCGCGCGATGTCGTGGACGATCAGGAAGTAGCCGGGCAGGTCGAGCTTTTCGATCAGCTTCAGCTCATGTTCGAGCTGGGCGCGGACCCGAAGGGGCAGGGGGTGTCCATAGCGGCCGCGGGCGCCCTCGAAGGTCAGGCGTCTCAGCCAGGAGGCTTGGCATGTTCCCTCAGGAACCGGGAAGGCGGGGAAGCGGTAGCCCAGGTCTTGCAGCGTGAACTCGCAGCGTTCGGAAACGTCTCGGGTGGCCCGGATCCAGTCGGGCCGATCGGCGAAGCGCCGGGCCATCTCGGCCGGAGTGTGCAGGTGGCGTTCGGCGTTCACGGCGAGTCGGCGGCCGGCGAGGTCGAGCGAAGTCTTCCAGCGCAGACAGGCGAGTGCATCGAAGAGGACGCGTCCTTCGGGTCGAGCGTGGCGGACGTCTCCCGTTGCGACCACGGGCACCTGGCACCGCTCCGCCAGTGCAGCCGCGCGCCGTGTCGAGGCTTCGGCCGCGCGGTCCATGTGGCGCGACACATCGACCCAGAGCCTGGCTTCGCCGCGGCCGCCCGCGAAGATCGCGCGGGCGCGGTCGAGGCCCCGGATCCCGAGCCTGGCGTCGCCGCGCACCAGCGCCGTGAGACCCCGGGCGTGCTCCTCCACGTCCGACCACGTAACGCGCGCTTCTCCCTTCCCCTTCCTCCTTGAGGCGCCGCCCGCGCGGAGTTCACCACTCCCTTCAGGGTCCCGGGCGCCCGCCGCGAACGCATGACCGACGCTGAGCAGCCGCGAGAGGTTCCGGTAGCCCTCCGCTGACTCCACCAGCAGCAGCAGCGTCGGCAGCCCGCAGCCTTCATCGAGCGTGACCTCGGCTCCGACCCTGCCGCGCAGCCCCACGCTGCAGGCCGCCTGATGGAAACGCGGCGTGCCATAGAGTCCGTCGCGATCCGCCAGGGCCAGCGACGTGTGGCCGAGTTCGGCCGCGTACTGGGCCAGGTCTTCGGGATTCGAAGCGGCTTCCAGGAAGGAGAAGGCGCTGCGGCAGCGCAGCTCGACGTAGTCGGGGTTCGAGCGGATCGGGGCGGACACGGGGGGGAGCACAAAAGCTACTTTCGTCTTTTTTTCGCCTTCTGTCAAGAAATTCCAAACGTTATGATCCCTCTGTGGAATCGCCTGCTTCTGCGGAAGCCGCCGTGCGGGTGGCCGACGACGAGCCCCAGCTCCTGTGCCTGATGCAGCGGCTCTGCGCAAAGCGTTTCCGCCGGCGGCTGATCTCCGGGCGCTGGAAGACTCGCTCGTGAAGGGAGACGCCTGAGTGGGCTCGGTGGTCGTCGTTGGCGGCGGCGTGGCGGGACTCACCTGCGCCTGGCGCCTGAGCCGCGCGGGCCATGACGTCGAAGTGCTCGAGCGCGAAGCCGCTCCCGGTGGTCGCATGCGCAGCGAAGACCACGGCGGTTATCGCATCGAGCGCGGAGCCCAGTTCCTGACTCGCGGCTACCACAACCTTCACGCCATTGCGGACGCACTCGGAATCGGAGGCAGCATCCGCTCGTTGGGCCGCCCTCGCGACGCCGTGCTGCGCGACGGTCGGCTGCACGAGCTCGACTTCCACGCAGCTGGTCACATGCTCCAGTCGCGGCTGCTTTCGGGACGTGCCAAGGGTCGCCTGCTGCGTCTGCCCATCGAACTGCTGCGACAGCGGAAATACCTGGACCCGCTGCATCCCGAGCGGGCGGCCTGCCTCGATCGGGAGAACCTGGCCGACGGCCTACGGCGCCTGGTCGGCGACGAAGCGGTCGAGTATCTGTTGGCGCCCGTCTTCTCGAGCAGGTTCGCCACGGAGCCCGAGGAGCTGTCCCTCGCCTTCGGGTTGATCGTCCTGCGCATGCTGGCCGGCGACTTCCAGCTCGAGGCGTTCGAGGGGGGCAACGGCGCGCTCACCCGGGCCCTGGCCGAAACGCTGCGCGTGCGCTGTGGCTGCCGGGTCACTTCGGTGGAGACCGAGACCGACGGCGCTCGCGTCCGCTACGAGAAGGGCGGGCGTTCGGGCAGCGTCTTTGCGGACGCCGTTGTCGTCGCGCTGCCCGGCAGTCTCGTGGCCGCTGTGTGTCCCAAGCTCACACCCGAAGAGCGCGGTTTCTTCGAAGCGGTGCGATACAACCGCGGCACGATCGTCCACCTGCTGCTCGACCGAAGGCCGACGACACTCCCCTACTACGGTGTCGCATTTTTGCGTCGGGAAGGTCTCGATCTCTACGGGCTCGCGGTGGATCACCACAAGCCAGGGGTCGTGCCGCACGGCGCCGGACTCGTCAACGGGGTTCTCAACCAGGCGGCCACAGAGCGCTTGTGGGACGCGTCGGACGACGAGGTCGGAAACCTGGTGGTCGAGAATCTCACGCGCACGCCGGTGGGGCGCCTGGCGCCGGTCGACTGTGTCGTGCACCGCTGGGATCCGATGCTGCCGCAGTTCGGTGTGGGTTATCTGCCCCGGCTGGCCCGCTTCAGCCAGCGCATGAATCGCTCGCCCCGTAGCGCCTTCGCGGGCGACTATCTGGTCGGTTCCACTACGGAAGCGGCGTTGACGAGCGGCATGCGCGCGGCCACCGAGATCGCGGACCAGCTGCGCACCTGACTCTCGCCGGCCTGGAAACGGCCGTTTTCCCCGACACGGATTCAAGTCGCCCGGCCGGTGCTCCGATTCGCATGGATACAAGGGGGAATTGGACGCCATGTTGCGACCTCGTGATTCCACGCGAATTTCCCGTGCCTGCAATGCCTTGGCCTTCGTGTTGACGCGAACCGGCGTTGGCATCACTTCCGGCGGCTGGTGGCCGTGGCAGTCGTCGGCGTGGCTGCTGAGCGAGACTGGAGACGACCTCGTGGAGCGCGTTCCGAAGCCCGCCGAGCCCGGCCAGTCGCCCTGAAAGGTGTCGGACTCCTAGCCCGCCAACGCTTCCGCCTCCGCCACCATCTCTTCGAGCAGCGTCAGGCCGCCGTCCCAGAAGCGCGGGTCGGCGATGTCCAGGTCCATTCGGGCCAGCAGGTTCTCGGGCGTGTCGGAGCCGCCGGCCGCCAGCAACTCCAGGTAACGCGCCACGAAGCCCTCGCCTTCCTCGTCGTAGCGGCGCAGCAGCGCCAACACCAGCAGCTCGCCGAAGGCGTAGGCGTAGCAGTAGAAGGGTGAATGAACGAAGTGGGGGATGTAGAGCCACCACCAGGCGTAGTCGTCCGACAAGTGGACCGAGTCGCCGAACATGGGTTGCTGCGATGCCATCCACAGCTCGTTCACGCGCTCGATGGCAAGTTCGCCTTCTTCGCGTCGGGTCTGGTGGAGCGACTGCTCGAAACGCGTCATGGCGACCTGGCGGAAAACCGTGGCGAAGGCGTCTTCGAGCTTGCCGCAGAGCAGCCCCAGGCGGACCTTCGGATCGCTCTCCTCGCGCATCAGGCGCCGAAAGACCAGCATTTCGCCGAAAACGCTGGCGGTCTCGGCCATGGTGAGCGGCGTGTCTTGTTCGAAGAGGCCCTGACGAGCGGCCAGGGACTGATGGATGCCGTGGCCCAGCTCGTGGGCCACGGTCATGACGTCGCGCAGGTTGCCCGTGTAGTTGAGCAGCACGTAGGGGTGGAGGTCGGGCACGGTCGAGGCGCAGAAGGCGCCGCTGCGTTTGCCGTCGCGCAGCTCCGCGTCGATCCAGTCCTCATCGAAGAAGCGGGTTGCGATCTCGGCCAGCTGCGGGGCGAAGTCGCCGTAGGCGCCCAGCACGATTTCGCGGGCCTCATCGAAGCTGCGCTCGCCCTCGGCGCCTGCGACCGGTGCGTAGCGGTCGTAATCCTCTAGCTGCTCGATGCCCAGGAGGCGCGCCTTCAGGCGGTAGTAACGGGCCACCAGCGGGTAGCGTTCGACGCAGGCGTCGAGCAACGAGTCGACGCTCTTGTCCGAGATCTCGTTGGCGAGATTCCGGCTGGTCATGGGTGCCGTGTAGCGGCGCAGGCGGTCGTCGACGCTCTTGTCCTGGACCAGGGTGTTGAAGATGAAGGCGAGAGGGCGCGACGCCTGCTTGAGACCTGCCGTCATCGATGCCGCCGCCGCGCGCCGTGTGTCCCGGTCGGGCGAGTAGAGCAGCGATAGCACCTCTTCTTCGCCGAGGTCCTGGATCTTGCCGTCCTTCTCCAGTGCGAATCGCTGCGCCGCCATCAGCTCGTCGAACAGGCGGCTGAAGGCGCGCCGTCCTGTGTTTGCGGTCTCTTCCAGGATGCGTTCTTCGGGCTCGGAGAGGACGTGCTGTTGGTAGCGGCGCATCGAGGTCAGGAAGTGGCGCCGCGGCTCGAGCTCCGACGCCGCCAGCAGCGAATCCGCTCGCGTATTGTCGAGCCCGACCCACTCCAGCTCGAAGAAGAGCAACGTGTTGCGGATCTGGGTGATCTTCTCCTGCACGCGCTGCATCAGCGCGCCGTGGGCGGGCGCGCTGGTATCGGCCGCGAAGAGCAGGTGGGAATAGACGGCGGGCCGGGCCGCGCGTTCGTTGATCTTCTCCAGCGTGTCGACGGCCTCGGCGAGCTGTGCCGCGTCGATCTCGGCGAGCTTTCCCCGGTAGCGCTGCGCGAAGGCGTCTGCGTCGCCCTGTGCCGTTTCGAGATCGGCTTCGATCTTGGGGTCTTCGGGTGAGGCGAAGAGATGGCTCAGATCCCATTGGACGCCGGCGGCGAGGTCGCGCTTGGTTTCGCTCGTCTCTGCGTCCGACGGCGAAGATTCACTCATGCGGCGGAAGATACCGCGGTACAATCCAGGGTCGATGCGCGCGATCCTGCACGCCGACATGGATGCCTTCTACGCGTCTGTCGAGCAGCGCGACGACCCGTCGCTGCGTGGCAAGCCCGTCATCGTCGGCGGGACCGGCAGCCGCGGCGTGGTCGCCGCTGCAAGCTACGAGGCCCGTTGCTTTGGCGTCCATTCGGCCATGCCGACGGTCGAGGCCCGGCGTCTGTGTCCCGAGGGTGTCTACCTGCGCGGGCGCATGAAGGCCTACGCGGCCGAGTCGCGCCGGATCTTCGAGGTCTTCCGGCGCTTCGCGCCCGCCGTCGAGGGGCTGTCTCTCGACGAAGCGTTTCTCGACGTCACGGGGACCGAGCGTCTGTTCGGTCCGCCGGCCGAGGTCGGTCGATTGCTGCGGGAAGCCGTGCGCCAGAAAACCGGGCTCGCCGTATCCGTCGGGATCGCCCCGGTGAAGATGGTGGCCAAGATCGCAAGCGACGCCGCCAAGCCCGACGGTCTGCTGGAGGTTCCGCCGGGCGGCGTACGCGCGTTCCTCGACCCGTTGCCGATCGGCAGGATCTGGGGCGTCGGTCCCGTGGCCCAGCGACGACTCGAAGCGCTGGGCCTCGGGACGGTGGGCGACCTCGCCCGCGCAGACGTTGGGCGGATCGAGCAGGCACTGGGTCGCTGGGGCCTGGAAGTGGCGCGTCTCGCGCGCGGCGAAGACGTGCGCGAGGTCGAGCCGTATCGCGAAGCCGTTTCCTATAGCGAAGAGAATACCTTCGTGTCCGATGTCTCCGATCGGATGCTGCTCGAGTCCACACTGATTGCCCATGCCGAATCCGTGGCACGTCGCCTACGCCGCGACGGCCTGGCGGCCCGAACCGTGCTGCTGAAGCTCAAGCTCGGCCGGCGCCGCAAGGCGGGTCCTCGTGGCTATCCGATCTACACGCGGCGTACGACCCTGCGCGAACCCACGGATGACGGCGCCGTTCTCTCGGCCCGGGCCAGCGTGCTCTTGGAGCAATTCGGATTGGAGGAGCCGATTCGCTTGATCGGCGTCGGCGCGACCAATCTCGTACAGGCCGAAGCCGAACAGTTCGATCTCTTCAGCGCCACGAACAAGCGCGGCGATCGCAAGCGCCTGAATCGCGCCCTCGACGAACTTCACGAGCGGTTCGGCGGCGATGCCGTGAAGCGCGGTGGAATTTCCGAGGCGGAGCGCGCCGGCCTCTCGATGCAGATCAAGCGTGGCGAGTAGCCGCGCGGCATGACGCTGCTGTGGAGTCGTGTCCTGACTCCGGGTCGAGTCCCGATCCGCGTTCGAGGCTGCTCCACTTCTGAGGAGGGGTCGGCTTCAGTCGTAGACGGCATCGATGTGCCATGCGCCGCTGATATGATCAAAACGGAGTCTCGAAATGGTTCCGTCACTGGTGTGTACGTCGAAGTAGTCGTAGGCGAAGCGACTTTCCGGCGACCACCAGCCACCGGTGATTCTCCAGGGGCCCGAGAGATGGAGCACGCGTCCGTGGGCCACGCCGCTTCGGATCCAGTCGGGGACACTTCCAGACAGGCGCACCTCGGCGGTAACCGGTGGACGTAGGGCCCGGACGGCCAGCACGGCGGTGGGGGGATGGGCCCCGGACTCCGGGCACTGCGCCTTGCGGCTTCGAACAGTCGCGCGGCTCTCGAAGGGCTCGATCTCGAAGCGATGCGGCCGATGGTCGTTGGCCTCGCGGGGGCTGCCGACGCGGCCGCCGCCACAGAGGAGTTCGAGCCGCGCCAGGGTCCGACCGAGGCTGTCGGGCGCAGGGCCAGCGGGGCGAAACAGATCGAGCTGATCGGTTTGGAGGGGCTGCCCCTGGGTCTCGACGGCCACGCCCACCACGGGCGCCTCGGGCGGGTGCTTCTCCAGCGCGTGACCGACCAGGCGCACGAGGGAGCGCAGGTCGAGACTGGGTGCCGCGAGTCCGATACGGCGCGCATCGCGACCGCCTCCTTCGAGGTCGAGCCGCAGCAGGATCTCGCCGCAGGCGAGCTGTCGGGCCTCGAGCCGTTCCAGCAGGCGCGAGAGCAGCCCCTGGATCACGAAGTTGAGGGGCTCGAGCCGCTCGATGGCGAATTCGAGGTCCAAAGCTTCGACCCGGCGATCCTCGGTCGGACAGGGCAGGGGCGCCTCGCTGGCTTCGCCGCGCGCGCAGGCGATGAGCTCGAGCACCTCGGGACCCAGCCGGGTGCCGAGTGCGCGCCGCGGCAGCTGCAACAGGTCTCGCACCGTCCGTACACCGAAACGTGTGAGCGCGGCTTGGACCGTATCGCCCGGATCGAGCAGGTCCAGGGGCAGCGAGGCCAGGAAGGCGCGCTCGGAGCGAGGCGAGAGCAGCTCAACCCGATCCCCTTCAGGGTGACGGATGGCGAAACGACGCGCGGCCACCCGGGCGACGAGCTGCGAGGACGCCACCGTGACCCACGGGCCACAGCCGAGTCCGAAGCCCAGACGTCGGACCCGTTCCAACAAGGCGGTGGCGAAGCCCCGTTCGCTCTGAAAGACCGCTTCCATGCCCGAGGCCTCGGCGAAGACCACGGCTTCCGCGGCGAAGCTTCCCGACAGCGGTGCTGCCAGGGCGGCGCGGGGAGCGCAGGAGAGCGCGGCATCCAGCAGCGCCTGGCGGGCCGCGTTCTCGAGGGCGGGTGATGCCACCTTCACACACAGCTCGCTGCAAAGGGTCCGGGCCTGGGCGACCCGGTCGAGACGTCGGATGCCTTTTTGGCCGGCTTCGGGAGAGACCGACACCAGCTCGGCCCGCGGACCGGGGCCCGATGCGATGGCCAGGGGTCGGCCCTTGAGCTCCGGATCGGCCCGCAGCGCGGCGGACAACGGCAGGTCGGGAATCCGGCAGCAGGCGATGCGCGGCATCGTGGTTCACGCCGCGCTGGCGCGGTTCATGCCGTACTCGAATGGGGGGAACGCAGCCGGATCCGCACACTGCGTTCGACCGGCGCCGTACGGTGACGCACCAGGCGGGCTTCGGTCTCCAGCTCTTCGAGCAGCGCTGGCGAGCCGCGGAAGCTGGCCCGGGTGGTCCTCATCTCCAGCACGATCTCGGCCGCGGTGCCCGTGTTGCGCGCAAGGCTCAGCACCACCAGGGCGCTGTCGCTGCCGGCGGCGGCTCGTGCCAGGCGCGTCCAGGTGGCGGGCGGAGTGTGCATGCGCGAAGCACGCGAGAGGCGCGGGTCGAGAGTCAGGTCGAGCAACACCAGGCCGAAGCCCGGGGCCTCCAGCAGCTGCTCGGTGCTGCGCAGGGCTTCGGACCAGCCCGGCGCCCGCGCCCACAAGACCTGCTCCAACACCACGCCGGCCGCATTGGCCGAGCTGGGGTCGAAGCCGTCGGCGCCGTCCACCAGGGCGCAGGTCTCGCCGGCCCGGGTGGTCTGGGCCAGCAGGGAGAGGGCCAGGGAGGTTCGCCCCGACGAGGGGTGACCCGCGATCTCGCACAGCCGGCCGCGGGGAAAACCTCCACCCAGCAGGGCATCGATGGGTCCGAGGCCCGTGACGAGCCGGCCGGTGTGGCTGGAGCGGGCCGCCTCGGCGGCTTCTCCGCGGCGCAGGCGCGATCCGAGGTCACGCAGCAGGGCTTCCACGGCGCGAGCCGTCTGCACGGGGGGGCGGGACACCGCGATACTTTCGTCTTGTTTTCGCCACCTGTCAATCAGGGAAAAAGAAGGAAAATCCCCGCCCCAGCGCCCCTGCGCGCTCCTTGGGATTGGCTGTGGTGGTCGGGCGCTCGAAACCACGGGCTAGGACTCGAGGATGGCCTCGAAGGTCTCGAGCTTCGGGTGCCCGGCCATGATCCCTTCGGGCGTGCGCGCCTGGGCGTGGGCCTTCCGGAACGATTCCGAGCGGGTCCAACCCTCGAAGGCCTCGCGGCTCTCCCAGGTGGAGTGGGACACGTACTGCCCGGGCTCGTCGCCCTTCAGCAGGGCGAAGCGGATGAAGCCCGGCACGGCTTCGAGATGGGTCTCGCGCTCGCGCCAGATCTTCTCGA
The DNA here is from genome assembly GCA_004356735.1 of Deltaproteobacteria bacterium. Classification (GTDB taxonomy): domain Bacteria; phylum Myxococcota_A; class UBA9160; order UBA9160; family SMWR01; genus SMWR01. The sequence continues at coordinate 7,841 of SMWR01000162.1, read as the reverse complement.
AATCCTCGCTGCGTTCGGGATTCACGACAAAACGATTCATGGCAATGAAGACACTCATGGAAAATATTCTCCTTTTAGGATTTGATGCGGACGCGACGTCCGTCGATGGTGAGTTTGGATTCGGCGAACAGGCGCAGCGCTTCGGGGACGAGTCTGCGCTCCGCGGCCTGCACACGTTTGGCCAACGTCTCGGGCGTGTCGTCGTCACGTACGTCGACCGCTTCCTGAAGAATGATCGGGCCGTGGTCGTACTCTTCGTCAACGAAGTGCACGGTGGCGCCGGTGATCTTCACGCCGGCTTCGAGCACCGCTTCGTGGACCCGGTGACCGTAGAAGCCCTTGCCGCAGAAGGCGGGGATCAGCGCCGGGTGGACGTTGAGGGTGTGGCCATCGAAGCGGCCGCGGGTCTCGAACGGCGACAGGAATCCCAGCAGCAGGACAAGATCGATCTCGTGCTCGTCGAGCACCGCGTGGATGGCGTCGTTGAATCGGCCGACGTCGGAATGGTCCTTGCGCGAGATGGTGACCGCGGGGATGTCACGGCGCCGCGCGCGATCGAGTCCGAAGGCGTTGGGATTCGACGCAATCACGACACAGACCTGGCCGGGAACGTGATGGAGATCGATCTGCTCGCAGAGGTTCTCAAGGCTCGTTCCCGAGCCGGACAGGAGGACCGCAATGCGAAGCGGCACCGTCATTCTCTATCCCTTGCGCAGCTTTTCGAAGATCGCCCGGGTCGCCATGCTCTTGTTGAGCGTATAGAAATGGATGCCGGGCGCACCTTTGTCCAGCAGCTCGCGACACTGAAGGGTGGCCCACTCGACGCCGACGTCACAGGTGGCCGCGTCGTCGTTCTCGACTTCCGTGAGCTTCGCCTGGAGCTCATTCGGGATCCCGGCACCCGACAGCGACGTCATGCGTCGAATGCTCTTGGCGCTCAGGATGGGCATGATTCCCGGCACGATCGGGACATCGATGCCGATCTCGCGTGCCTTCTTCTCGAACGCGAAGAAGTCGGCGTTGTCGAAGTAGAGTTGCGTGATCAGGAAGTCGACGCCGGCGTCCACCTTGCGCTTCAGGTTGCGCAGGTCGGTCTCGGAGTCCGGGGCCAGTGGGTGGGTTTCCGGATAGCAGGCGCCGCCGAGACAGAAGTCGGATTGGGTCCGGATGAACGACGCAAGCTCGTTGGCGTAGGTGAAGGCGCCCGGCGGCGGCTCATATTCGGGCGGGTGGTCGCCGCCCAGTGCCAGGATGTTCTCGATGCCACCGGCGGTCAGCTGCCCGAGGGTCTTGGTGATCTGGTCCGGGGTGGACCCGATGCAGGAGAGGTGCGCCATGGCGGTGAGCCCGATCTCCTGTTGGATGCGAACGACGATCTCCACCGTTTTCTGACGGGTGGAGCCGCCGGCGCCCCAGGTGACCGAGACGAAATCCGGATCCAGCAGCTTCAGGTCCTGAACGGTGCGGTAGAGCGACGCGAAGCCTGCCTCGGTCCTCGGGGGAAAGAACTCGAAGGAGAAGACGGGCAGGTGGGTCTCCGTGGCCTGCGTATAACGGTCTGATATGCGCACGCGGCTAGTCTACCATCCGTGCCCATTGACGCTGGGCCGGTGGACCGCGAAACTGCGCCGTCCGGAGGTTTCCGTTTCCATGACGATCCTGGTGTCGGGCTCTCTGGCTTTGGACCACATCATGGTCTTTCCAGACCGGTTCAAAGACCACATTCTTCCCGACAAGCTGCACATCCTGAACGTTTCCTTCAATATCGAGAGCCTCGAGACCCACTTCGGTGGTGTTGCCGGAAACATCGCCTACCACCTGAATCAGCTGGGCGGCGATCCGCTGATCCTGGCCACCGTGGGCTCCGATTTCGGTCCCTATGCGGACTGGCTCGATCACCACGGGATACGCCGCGACGCCATTCGCGTGCTCGACGACGTGCGAACCGCCCAGGCCTTCGTCACCACCGATCTCGACGACAATCAGATATGGGCCTTCTATGAGGGCGCCATGGCGCGTGCCCACGAAGCGAAGCTCGCCGACATCGAGGGAGAATTTGTGCTGGGGATCGTCTCCTCGGACGGCAAACATGCGATGCTCGACCACGCGCGCGAGCTCAAGAGCCGAGGGGTTCCCACCTTCATCGACCCGAGCCATGGCCTGCCCATGTTAGACCGCGACGAGTTGATCGAGATGATCGACGGTTGCGCCGCCTACGTGGTGAACGACTACGAATGGTCGCTGACCCTGGAGCGGACGGGCCTCTCCGAGTCGGAGCTCGCCGGCCGCTGTGAGTCGATCATCATCACCAAAGGAGAGCAGGGCGCCGAGATCCGCGAGGCGGGCCAGGTCGTCGAGATCCCCCCGGTCGTCGCAGAAAAGGTCGTGGATCCCACCGCGTGCGGCGATGCGTTTCGCGCAGGCGTTCTCTTTGGTCGCTCGGAAGGTCACGGCTGGGACGTCGCGGGTCGCATCGGTAGCCTGATGGGGAGCCTTCAAGTGGCTGTGCCAGGCGCGCAGAACCTGCGCGTCGACCCCGATACGTTTCGCGCCCGATACGAGCGGGAGTTCGACGCCGCGTTCTGATGGCGGAGCAGACACGGCCCAAGACTCGCCTGCGCGACGCCGTCATGCTGCTGAGCGCAGCGCTGATGCCGGTCCCGTGGATGGTCTGCAACCAGGTCGAGTCCCACGGGCTCGGAACCGAGTGGATTGCCGTCATGGCGGGCTTCGCCATTGTGGGAGCCGCCTTCCTGCTCTCCTGGGCCGCCGAGCTTGCCGAGCGCGACATCCCCCAGGCGATGGCGATCCTGATGCTCGCCCTCGTCAGCGTGCTTCCCGAGTACGCGGTGGATCTCCACTTCGCGTGGACGGCAGGCAAGGATCCCAGCTATGCGCCGTATGCCGTCGCGAACATGACGGGCGCCAACCGGCTCTTGATCGGATTCGGCTGGGCGGCGGTGGTGTTGATTTCATGCTCCAAGACGAAGTCGACGAAACTCTTGATCCACCCGCAACAGAAGCTTGAGATTCGCTTCCTGGTGTGGGCGACGCTCTTCTCGTTCCTGATTCCGCTGACCGGCACCATCAACTTGTTCGACGCCGCCGTGCTGCTGCTGCTCTTCCTGCTCTACGCCGTTTCGGCCATGCGCAGTGAATCCGAAGAGATCCAGCTCGTGGGCCCGGCGGCGATGATCGACCGTGAGACCTCCAACCGGGGGCGGCGGCTCTGGTCCCTGGGCCTGTTCGTCTTCGCGGCCTACGGAATCTTCATCGCGGCTGAGCCCTTCGCCGAGAGTCTGGTCAAGATTGGGCTTGATTGGGAAATCGAAGAATTCCTGCTGATCCAGTGGGTGGCGCCATTGGCCTCGGAGTCGCCCGAATTCATCATTGCCATCCTGTTTGCACTGCGCCTGCGCGGGTCCATTGGCATCGGGGCCTTGATCTCATCGAAGGTCAACCAGTGGACGTTGCTGGTGGGCGCGATTCCGATCGCCTTCGCGCTCTCTTCGGGCACAACCAATGGACTCCCCCTCGATGAGCGGCAGACCGAGGAGATGCTGCTCACGTCGGCCCAATCCTTGTTTGCTGCGATCCTGATCGCCGACCTGCAGTTTTCTCGCAAGGAAGCGATCCTTCTTCTCACCCTGTTCCTGGGCCAGTTCCTGTTCACCAGTACCGAGGTCCGCTACCTGTTCATCGGTCTCTACTTCCTGCTCTCCGTGGGCCTGTTGTTCCAGCGCGAGCGTCGGCGCGACTTCTTCGAAATCGTCTTCAGCTCGCCTTTTCCCAAACGCGACTGAGCCGATCCGGGGGCGCGGCCGATGAACCGTGACACCGATGTGGTCGTGGTGGGTGCTGGCATCGTGGGCTTGGCCGTCGCTGCGGCGCTGGTCTCGGAGGGTCATCGGGTCGTAGTGCTCGAGCGTCGCAATGGGCCAGGGCTCGAGGTCACGGCGCGCAACAGCGAAGTCGTCCACGCCGGCATCTACTACCCGGAAGCCTCTCTCAAGGCCGAGTTGTGCGTGGCCGGCCGGGAGGTGCTCTATCAACGCTGCGAGCGGTTGGGGATCGGTCACCGCCAGACGGGAAAACTGATCGTTGCGTCCGCACCCGATGAGCTCGAAGCCCTCGAGTCCCTTCGGGCGCGGGGCAGCGCGAACGGTGTACCCGGACTCGAGATCCTGGACGAGCAACAGCTGCAGGCGCTCGAGCCCGACGTGCGCGCCGTCGCGGCACTCTATTCGCCGAGCTCGGGGATCGTCGATTCGCACGGCCTGTGTCTCAGCTACGCCACCGAAGCCGAACGCGGAGGTGCGATGCTGGTCTTCCACTCCGAGGTGATGTCAATCCAGGCGCGGGCCGGCGGCTGGAACGTCGAAGCCATCGACGATCGCGGCGAGACGGGGCGCCTGTCCTGCGGCGCCGTCGTCAACGCCGCCGGCCTCGCTTCGGACGAGGTGGCGCGTCGGGCCGGCATGGACGTGGACGCGTCCGGCTACCGGCTGCACCCGTGCAAGGGCGACTACTTCGCGCTATCGCCCTCCGCACCAGTTTCGATCCAGAGGCTCATCTATCCGCTACCCGTCGGTCCGGGCCTCGGTGTGCACGCGACCTTGGATCTCGGGGGTCGCATCCGCTTCGGACCCGATACTGAGTATGTGGACGAAATCCGCTTCGACGTCGATCCGGAAAAGCGCGTCGATTTCGTGCAGCAGGTCACGCGCTACCTGCCTGCCGTCCGTGCCGAATGGCTCGAACCCGAGGGCGCAGGGATTCGGCCGAAGCTCTCGGGACCGGGCGAGCCGTTTCGGGACTTCGTGGTTGCGGAAGAATCCGCCGCGGGATTCCCAGGGCTCGTCAATTGCATCGGGATCGAGTCGCCGGGACTGACCGCCGCAGCCGCCATCGCTTCGCGGGTGGCGGACCTCCTCGCATCGCTCTGACTGCCGCAATCCGAAGCCTTCGGGAAGACGCGGGTCGTGGCCGTCAGAACCAATGGACGGCGGTCGCCATGTTGTCGCCGGCCTTGTGACGTCGATGAGCTTCGAGAGCGAGCTCGACGAGATGGCGTGCCGTCTCGAGCGGAGCGAGGTCCGCGTCCAGCCGCGCCGCGCGGTCAACCGCTTCCAGGACGGCGGCCTCGGGAAGATCGACGCCGATGCCCCGTTCGGACAGGCCGTCGGTCGACAAGATCATGGCGCGCGTATCGGCCAGCGAATTCTGGCCCGACCGGACGCGGGCCCTCATGGCATTCTCCGAGTGATGGGGACTCCCCAGGTAGAAGGTCGCTTGCTCGTCGTCCCCGGTGAGCTCGATCACCTCGTTGCGCGCCACCCGGAAGATGTGGCTGTCGCCGATCGAGGCCCAGTAGATCTGGCCCTGATCCGGTCGGATCACGGAGAAGGCCAGGGTGGAGCGCGCTTCGGCGTTTCCGCCGCCGGCAACAGCGGCGAGGACGCCGGCGTGGATCTCGCCAACGAGCGCGCGGGCCATGGGGTCCCAGTCGTCGCCCTGCGCGGAGGATCCAACCCAGTCGCGACCCAGGTTTTCGAGCACGCGTTCGACGGCCAGCTCGGCGGCGTCGGTTCCGCCGTGGCCGTCGGCGGCCACCAGCACGCTCCCGCCCGGTCCACGCCGGAATCCCACCGCATCTTCGTTGGGTTCCCGGTGGTGGTAGGTCTTGGCGGCACCACCCCGGGAGAGGGCGATGGCCACCGATGCTTCGGCGATCGTGGCGATTCGACCGAGCTCGATGTGGTCCCGTCCGAGAAGCACCCCCAGTGACATCGCTGCCGAGTATACCGGTCGGGACCTGCCTGCCCGTCGCCGGGCTGGGGCGGTTCGTTGCGTGTTCGCTGCTCGGTGGTCGTGTCGATTGCTAGAACCGGGGAGTCTCAGCTTGGAATCGCTCCGGAATGCCAGTGCCGCGCGATCTTGTCTTTGCGCTCTGTCACGAGGTGAAGAATCTCCTCGCGGCCCAGCGCCTCCAGTGTCAGCTTCTCGACGACAAGCAAGCCGCTAGCCGGATCTCGGAGTTGGCCGCCCGCGCCGGCTCGCTGCTGGCCGGTCGGCCGCTCACGCAGGGGGTGGCGCGGAGCGTTGTCGAACGCTGCGGCCGCGGCTTCGAGTTCGAAATTCCCGCCGAGGGAACCCGCGTGGCTCTGCGGGTTCCGAGGGTCGAGCACTAGGGCTCGTAGGGTGGGTGGGCGAGCGTTCGGATGAAGGCGACCAGGTCCCAGATCTGAGCGTCGTCGAGGCTGCCGCCCCAGGGCGCCATGATCGGTGCCTTGCCCACTGCAGCTCCTCCCTGCTGGATCACCTTGAACAGGTAGGCGTCCGAGAGACCGTTCATGACGTTGCCATCGCTGTGGGCCGCCGGCTTCGGATCGAGCGCGGCCGCCAAGGCGCCGTCTCCGCCGCCGGTCGGGCCGTGACACGAAGCACAGTCGCGCGCGTAGGTCGTCGCTCCGCGGCCGGCGTTGCCCACGACGGGCTCGGGTGTCGGCGTGGGTCCCGGTTCCGGGGTCGGTTCGGGCTTCGGTGCAGGCGTCGAGCTCGGCGCGGGCTGCGAAGTACCCTCGTCGCCGCCGCCACAAGCGACGAACGTCGAAAGCATCAGGCCGACCAGGGTCCAGACCCCGCTGGATCGAATCCGCATCATCTGTCGATTCCTCCGGCCTTGGCGAACTCCGCACGCAGTTCTTCGAAGCTGCGGGTCACAGGGAACTGGGGAAAGTCCTCGATCACATTGTCGGGTGGACGGAACAGGATTCCCGCATCGGCCTCGGTCAACATCGAAGTGTCGTTGTAGGAGTCGCCGGCCGCGATCACCTGGAAGTTGAGCTGGCGGAAAGCTTCGACGGCCTTGCGCTTCTGGTCCTCCAGCCGAATGTGATAGGCGACGACACGACCGGAATCGTCGGTCTCGATCCGGTGGCAGAACAGGGTGGGTCGACCGATCTGGGCCATCAGCGGATCTGCGAATTCGTAGAAGGTGTCAGACAGGATCACCACCTGGAAACGCTCGCGCAGCCAATCGAGGAACTCGGCGGCGCCTTCCAGCGGGCGCATGCGACCGATTACCTCCTGGATGTCGGACAGACGGAGACCATGCTCGGCCAGGATCTCGAGTCGGCTACGCATCAGTACGTCGTAGTCGGGCTCGTCCCGAGTCGTTCGGCGTAGCGCTTCGATGCCGGTGCTTTCGGCCACGTTGATCCAGATCTCTGGGACCAACACTCCCTCCAGGTCGAGACAGGCGAGCTTCACGAACATTCCTCACGGTGCGGGGGGGGTCTCGCGGCGCCCGCGGCAGGGTTTCAGGCGCTTCGAAGCGGCGCAAGCGGCGGAGCCTGCCGGGTCGTTCGATCGAATCACGTGCTGGGAAGCATCCCAGGGCTGCTCCCCGGTGGCAACTACCTCGTCCGAGTCGGGTTGGATAGCATCCTTGAAATGTCGATTTCCCGATCAATTTCGGCCGGTTTCCGCGTGTCTGCCGCGCCGTTGACGCTGCTCGTACTGGCATTGGGTTGCGGCCCTGGGGACGAGGCCGGTCCCTCTGACGACGGGCCTTCGCCGCCGACGGTCGAGATTACGACCGTACAGGCGCGAACGCTGCGCGACATGGCCACGTTCAGCGGTCAGCTCAGCGCCGAAAACTCCGTGATGGTCAAGGCCGAGACCGCTGGCGTCGTGGCCGAAATCCTCTTCCAGGAGGGAGAGGAAGTCGAGGCGGGGCAGGTGCTGATCCGGTTGCGCGATGCCGAACAGCTGGCACGGCTTCGCGAGGCCGAGGCCAACCTCTCGCTGGCCAAGGGGGTCTTCAATCGAACCGAGCG
>SMWR01000020.1 GCA_004356735.1 Deltaproteobacteria bacterium | reverse complement strand
TTAGGAGAACTAATTTTGTCCGGTCCCGCCAACCCAGGATCCCGAGCCTCCTCGAGACCCGTCCGATCCGCCCCGCTTCGAGATTCCGCCGCGTTGCCGCGCCCGGGAGCTGCTTGGTTGCCTTGGGGGATGGCAGTCACCGCCGTTCTCGTGCTGTTGGTGTCGGCCGATCTCTGGCTGCGTTTCATGCCGGCGAACATCGACAAGCTGCGAGAGCTGATCACGGCAGCCCCAGACGATCGCGTCTACATATTGCGGCCGGGCGCAAACATTCGCTTCGATGGGCTGTTCTCGCGCTTGTCACGACCGATCGTGTGGTCGATCAATCAGCAGGGCTATCGCGAGGACCGAATGATCGCGCCGCTGACGCGTCGCTACCGGGTCGCGGCCTATGGCGACAGCGAGACCTTCGGGTGGTCCGTGTCGCTGGAGGAGACCTTCCAGCGCCGGATGGAGTTTCGGGACGCGCGTGTCGAGGTCGTCAACCTCGGAGTACCTGGATACAACGCCGCAAACGTCGCACGGCACATCGAGTCGACCTTCGAAGACGTGCGACCCGACGCGATCCTTTATCTCGTCAACCGCAACGATGTCGACGAGGCGTTGATCACGTCACGCACCATTGCGGATTCACCGCTCCTCCGTCGTCTGCGCTTTCTCTACCAGATGACGGTGGCCAAGCCGGCGCGGCTGCGGGCGCGGCGCTCACCCGAACGGGCCCAGTTCTTCGCAGAAGAAGCCGGGCGGATCGCTCGCTTCGGGGCCACGAAGCGCGTCCCCGTCATATTCGGATTCCTGCGCTGGCGTACCCGGAGCAGGGTCGAGGCGCGTGGCGGTTTCCGCATCGTCGAGTTCGAGGTCGGCCAGGCGGTCGATCTCGATTCCGATCGCCCGGTCTTCGTCAACGTCCAGCCCTGGGTCAAGGGTGATCCGGAAGAGGATTCCCACATGATCGCGATGTCGCACGAGAAGATGGCGGCCCTGTTCTGTGAGGTGATCTCCGGGAACGCCGGATCGGGCTGCCTGCCCAGCGACTGGGCCGGGCGAACGGTGCGCAGATCGGCGGGCCAGAGCCGCGACGGCTGAGCGCGGGATCAGGCGAGTTCGGCCAGCAGATCCTTCGCGGCCAGCAGGTCGGCGGTGTCCCAGCCCTCGTCGAAACGTTCGTAGACGGAGGTCAGCAGGGTGCGGGCCTCTGCCTTCTCACCCCGCCTCGATAGCAGTCGTGCAAGGCTTGAGGCGGCCCGAAGTTCTAGGGACAACGCTTCCTGGTCGCGGGCAAATTCGAGCGCGTCCCGGAAGCAGCACTCGGCATCGGTTTCCGAATCCGGCTGGGCGGCCAGCAGGGCCTCGCCGTAGAGTCGTTGTGTCTCGGCGCTCCAGAACGTGCTCTGGGAAGATACGCCGAGGGCATCCGCGAGGCAGGCCAACGCTTCCTGATGCCTTCCGTTGAGTGTCAACGCATCGCCCATCACGGTCAGCTGAAACTGCGAACTCACGCCCGTGCCGAGTACCGAGAGGGCCTCCAATGCGTTCTGGATCATTTCGATCGCGTGGGCGTCGTGTTGACAGCGGGCCCATCCCAGCATCATGCGACTCAGATCCACCCAGACCGGCAGTCCCTTCTCCTCGGCAAGCTCCAGACCGCGCGATGCCAGCGCCTCGACCCGGCTGGGTTCCGCCCGCACTCGGTGAATCACCGAGGCGAAGAACAGGGCGAAAGCGTGGCTCAGGGGGTGACCGCAGTCGCGCCCGCAACGCACGGCCTGCTCGGCCCGATCGCGTGCCTGGTCGGGCCGCCCCAGCAACCACAGGGCCGTGGCCGAGACGGCCAGGGCACTGACCTCGGCGTCCTGTCCATACTCGGCTGCGAGGCTCGCGTGGGTCGCGGCGTCGTAGAGCTCGAGGGTTCGATCCAGATGGTGGACGGAGCGGGCGAAGTTCCCGGTCCAGAAGCAAGTGAGGCCCAGACTCAGGCGCGCCAGCAGCAGTCGGGTCCCGTCGTCCGAGCTCTTGGCGTGCTCGAGGAGCTGTTCATTCAGTTCGAGGACGACGTCGACCTCGCCCAGCATCTGGTAGTGGCGCGCCAGGCCCCAGAGCGTGGGGAACAGCTCGGGTGCGTCTCCGATCTCGCGACAGAGATCACGCGCGCGGGCGTAGGTCTCGGCGACTTCATGGGAACCCTGGCCCGTGGATTCGATCAGCGGGACACCGAGGGCGACCAGCAGCTCGAGCTCGCACTGGCTTCGGGTGCGAGCGTCGGGCAGTTGCTTGGCCAGGCGGATGCCGTTGCGCAGATGGTCGATGGCCTCGGCCTGGGCCGAGCGTCGGGTCGCCTTCTCGCCGGCCGTTCGATACAGCACGATCGCGGCCTCCAGCTCACCGGCCTTGGCATGGTGTCGGGCGACGACCTCGGGCTCGGTTTCCAGCACCCTCGGAAAGCGCTCCCGGAAAACGCGCGCGATCTCCTTGTGGATGTCCTTGCGTCGACCGCGCAGCAATGAGCTGTAGGCCGTGTCCTGGATCAGTGTGTGCTTGAAGGAGTAGAAGGCCTGCGGCGGCATGCCGCGTCGATACAGCAGCTCGGCATCCACCAGTCGTTGGAGGTTGGCGTTGAGGATACGATCCTCGTGGGGCGCGATGGCTGCCAGCAGTTCATGGGAGAAATCGCGACCGATTGCCGACGCCAGCTGGGCGATTTCTTTCGCTCCTCCGAGTCGGTCCAATCGGGCCATCAACGAATCCTGGAGTGTCGAGGGGATCGCCAGCGCGGGGAGTGGACCGGGCAGCTCGTAGGCGTCGCCGTGCGGTACCAGCAGCTTGGACTCCAGCAGGTTCTTCATCAGCTCCTCGACGAACAGCGGGACCCCATCGGCACGTTGACAGACCTCGGCTTCGACTTCGCTTGGAAGCCTTCGCCCGGCCACCGACTGCGCCATCTCGATCATCTGGCTGTGCGTCAGGGGATGCAGGTTCAGCTGGACAACGTGGGAGCGGCCCGACCAGGGCGGCTCGAAATCCGGCCGGAAGGTGGCCAACACCAGCCACCGGTCCGCCGGGACCTGGTCCAGGATCAGGCCGAGAAGCTCGAGAGTCGACGGGTCGATCCAGTGGAGATCCTCCACCGCCAGGATCACGGGCTGATCCCGAGCCATCACCGACAACCAGGTGACGAGGATCTCCAGCGTGCGCTGGCGTTGCTCGTCGGGAGTCAGCGAGAGTTCGGGATAACGCTCTGGAATCGGAATCGAGAGCAGCTGGGCCAACAGCGGGATCGTCTCGTCGAGCGGAAGTCCCGTCGTCCGGAACGCGTCCTCGAGACGGGCGATGCGACGTTCGGTTGGCGCGTCGCGATCGATGAAGAGCCCTCGCAGCACCGACTCAACGACGGGGAAGAGCGCGCTGTGGCGGTGGTGGGGTGAGCAATCGCATTGGATCCAGATGTGGGGCTCGGCGGCGATCTGCTCGCGGAAGACCCGCAGCAGCCGCGACTTCCCCATTCCCGCTTCGCCGCAAAGCAGGGCCGTCTGGCCCCGACCCTGCTTCACCTGTTCCCAGCGATCGAGAAGCAGCGCGATTTCTTGCTCTCGTCCGACCAGGGGCGTCTGCTCGGAATCTTCACCGGCGTTGCGGCGGGCACTCGTGCGCCGCAGCACCCGGTGGGCGCGCACGGGTTCGTCCACGCCGCGAAGCTTCAGTTCTCCCAGGTCATCGCAGTGGAAGAGCCTGGCCACCCGACGATAGGTCGCGTCGCTGACGACGACCGTGCCGGCTTCAGCCACGGACTCCAGTCGCGCCGCGATATTGGTGGCGTCGCCCAGCGCCAGGCGTTGTTGGCCGCTTCCCCCGCCGACGTCGTCGATCACCACATCACCGGTATGGATGGCGACTCGCACCTGGAGCGGACGGTTTCGCAGCAACGCGAAGCGCTGCTGAAGCCCCTCGTTCAGTTCGGGTAAGGCATTGAGAATGGCGAGTCCCGCCGTCACCGCGCGCTCGGGATCGTCCTCATGCGCCCGAGGATGGCCGAAGTAGACCAGGATGCCGTCGCCCAAATACTGGGCGATGCGGCCGTCGAGACCCTCGACGATGTTGGCGCAACTCGTCTGGTATGCCCTCAGGATCTCGTGCAGGTCTTCCGGATCGACCTTCCGTGACAGCTCGGTCGAATCCATCAGGTCGCAGAACATCAGCGTGATCTGTTTGCGTTCGGCTGCGCCGCCTTCTCCGGGGATGGTGGGTTCGGCGCCCGAACCCAGGCGCTGGCCACAGTCGGCGCAGAAGTTGTGGTCTGCCGGGTTCTGGCGTTCACAGCTCGAGCAGACGCGCACGAGGGTGGAGCCACAATGCGAGCAGAAGCGGTTTTCTGCGGAGTTGGTCGCCTGGCAGGAGGGGCAATTCATCCGTGCGGCTCCCGGTTTCCATATGTTTCTAGCCTTCGCAGGGGGGCGGGGTCAATGGTGACGTCGGCTCCCCATCTCGGCAGCCTGGCTGGGGTAGCCTCCCGTCGTGCGGAAGTATTGCTTCCCGGGATTTTCTCTCGTGCTCGCCATGCTCAGCGCACTCGGCCTTGCCGCATGCGGCGAGGCCGAGTTGACGATCCTGCGGATCGAGACCGTCGATGCACAGACCGGTCGACCCACCCCGGCTCGGCTCGAGGTACGAGCGTCCGATGGCGAAGCCCATGTCGCTTCGGACGCCCTGAGGGTGACTCTCGAGTGTGAGGTGGCGCCCCCACCGGACTGGGCGGCGTGGATGGTGCAGTCTGATCGTGTCGAGAACCCGCATACGGGTACGACCCAGTTCTATTCCAGCGGAACGGCCAGCCTCGTACTTCTGCCGGGGCGTTACCACGTCCGTGCATTCAAGGGGCTCGAGTTCCGGGTCGCCAGTGTGGAGGTCGAAGTCGTCGCCGGAGCGCAGCACGTCCAGAAGATCCAGCTCGAGCGTTGGGCGGATCCGGCCGCCGAACACTGGTTCGGCGCCGACGATCACCTCCACATCACGCGCCGCACACCCGAGGACGACGTGCGCATCGGCCGCTGGATGGCGGCCGAGGGGCTCCACATCGCGAATCTGCTCCAGATGGGGACGGCCGCCCAGTTCAGCGTGACGCCCCAGCACGATTTCGGCCGGGCCGGCGAGCATCTCGAGGAGGACACCCGCCTCTTCTCGGGACAGGAACACCCGCGTACCCACCTGCTGGGTCACAC
>SMWR01000161.1 GCA_004356735.1 Deltaproteobacteria bacterium | reverse complement strand
GTAGCGGGGGAGGGATTCGAACCCCCGACCTCCGGGTTATGAGCCCGACGAGCTACCAGACTGCTCTACCCCGCAGCAAAATTGAGCGCACTGTATATCCGCAGACCCGAGGCGTGTCAAACGGCGGAGTTGCCGGTCCGCTGCGTCCGAAAGAGCTTCCAAGTTACTGTATATGTGACATTATTTGGCAATTCGGGGCCACTATACGACATGGAGGAACGAACCATGCCGCAGTGGAGGCTCGGAGTCCCGGTGCTGGTCGCAACCGCCGTGCTGCTGCTCGCCGGCCCCGCAGCGGCCGAGCAGATGTACGCCTGGCGCACCGATGCTGGCGCCTATTCCTTTACCGACGATCCGGAAGCGATTCCGGCTCGCTACCAGGATCGCGCCCAGCGTCGCGAGACGGGCAATCTCGACGACTACCGCCGCTTCACGCCCGCCGATGGGCGCGCCTCCGATCGCTACCACCAGGAACTTGCGGCGCGCCTCGAATATCTGCGCGCCGCCAGCGGAGTGGTGCCGGCGATCTCTCCGCGGCCCACGACCCCGGCGCAGGCAGCGGCCCCGTCGGGTCTCACGTACAGGACGGGCGGTTCCGAGGCGGGCGCTGGACTCGAGGTTTCGCTGCCGAACAGCGGCGAGCCCACCATCGTGGAATACGTCTGGATGCGGCCTTCGGGCAAAATCGTCTCCCAGCTGGTGCAGGTCGTACGGCAGGGCGATCGCATCATCGCGATCAACAAGCCCCGCTCACGTGAGTGGAACCCCAGCGACACCGTGAGCGAGGAAGAACTGCTGAAGCAGCTGGAGTAGGCCAGGCCCCCCGCTGCCTGGTTTTCCTAGTTGGCGACCTCTTTGCGCGCGTCCGCTTCGTCCTTGTCCAGGACGATGACGTTGTCGGGAAGGTCGACCGGGGTCTCGAGCCCCTCGCGGATCCAGCCCGGAGGTACGCCGGAGCGATGGGCCAGCTGCAGCAACTCCTCCAGGATCGCCTCGGAGGCCAGTAGCTTCTGGGACGCTTCCGCCTGCTTCGACAGTACCTCGTTCTTCTCACTGCCGCGCACGCTCTTGTCGTGGCGCATGCGCACATACTCGTGCTTGGCAGCGGCGGCAGCGATTCGCGCGTCGAACAGGGCCCGGTTGGTTTGCGCAATGCGCTCGACCCAGACCGCGCGGTCCTCGGGTCTGGCCCGCGCGACGGTCACGGCTCCGGCCAAGGTCGGTACCCAGCAGGCGATCAGCAGCAGGCCGATCCAGCCCATGCGAATCACGGATTGCCCCCGGCGGCAGCCTGCGGCGCCGGCGTCGCGCCTCCGCGCTCATAGATGAAGCCGTCGATCTCGCGAGAGCTGTCGCGATCGAGCGCCAGGAACTGAAGGCCCATCCCAGCGCCGCTGCCCGCGAGGCTCTCCCGATGCCAGATGACCTGGGCCGTCGGCGTCAATGAAATCTCGGATCCGGGCAGACGGAAGTCGAGATCGACCTCGGTCTCGATCGGTATCGGGCAGCGCGCTTCGACGAAGAGACCGCCCCGGGAGAGATTGATGGCCTCTCCCCAGAACTCGTCCTCCAGCCGCCGGACGCAGATGTCGGCGCCGAGCGGCACTCGCAGCAGGCCCCGCACGCTGCCGCTGCGAAGGAAACGATTCACGGCCTGGATCAGCGAGATCCGATGGATGGGCTTGGCGATCACGTCGTCGGCGCCGGCTCGGACCGCGCGCGCGCGTTCATCGGCCAGATCGCTCGAAGTCACGAGAATCACGGGGATCTGGCGCAAGGCTTCGTCGGCCTTGATTCGCCGGCACAGCTCGTCCCCCGACATGCAGGGCATGTCGAGGTCGGCCACGATGACGTCGGGTCTTTCCCGCCCAATCGACTCGAGACACTGGTAGCCGTTGTTCGCCGTGATCACCCTTCCGGTGCGGGCGAGGAAGAGGGCGCCGATTTCACGAAACATCGCGGCATCGTCGGCGAGCAGGATGGTGCGTTTCCCTTCCATATCGAAGTCCGATCAGCGCGGCGGGGCAGCCGCGAGGTTGATCAACCCTTCGAGCTTGGGGCGGACCACCCAGTAGTTGCCACCGAGGCGCTCCCAGAGCTGTTCTTCCTTGATCTCGCGCTCGATCAGGGTCCGGAGCGAATAGGCGTGATAGATGACGCGCACCGTTGCGGTGTCCAGGCCTTCGCCGTACACGATGGCACCGATGTCGAAGTCGGTCACGCGCAGCAGTTTGAAGTCGGCTTCCAGTTTCATGAACTCCTGCTGGAGGTCGGGGTGCACGAACGCCACTGCGGCCTCCACGTCGCCCCAGCGGATGTACTTCGAGTACTCGCGCTGAACGAGCTGCAATTCGCTCCTCCGTCCCAGCGGATCCGTGTAGGCCTGGACCAACACGCTACAGCCGCTGAGTACGAACAGCGGAATCCAGGCGAGCAGGAAAAGTGAGCTGCGTTTCATGCTGAGATCCCCCTGGGCTCGGCGACCGGCAGCTGAAGTGCCCAGTCGTTCGACCTTGTTGGGTTCTATCGGCCCGCGGCGCGGCTTCCTGAGCACGACCTGTGATATGCTGGCAGGCATACCTCCAACATTGTGAAATCAAAGAGTATTTTGCTTGCATGGCGGAACTGGGAATCGATCTCGGCGGCACCAAGCTGGTGTTGGCGGTCGGCAATGGTCAAGGCCACGTGCTGGCCCAACGTCGACGACCGACCGAGCTGAGCGGGAATCCGCGCGCCGATGTCGAGCAGATCGCCGAGGAAGCCCGAAGCCTGCTGTCCGAAGCCGGCGTCGAAGCCGGCGCTCTGCGCGCCATCGGCATCGCGGCGCCGGGTCCCCTCGACCCGGTTCGGGGTGCGCTGTGCCAGCCGCCCAACCTGCCGGGTTGGGACGACGTGCCCTTGTGCGACTGGCTGGCCGAGCTACTCGGCGCGCCTGCCTATCTGGAGAACGACGCCAACGCCGCTGCCCTGGCCGAGTGGCGCTACGGGGCAGGGCGGGGGTGTCGCGACATGGTGTATCTCACGATGTCGACCGGCGTCGGTGCCGGGCTCGTCCTCGATGGACGACTCCACAGAGGATCGACGGGCACCGCCGGGGAAGTCGGCCATCTCCCAATCGAGTGGAACGGGGACCCCTGTTCCTGCGGACGACGGGGCTGTCTCGAAGCGTACGTGGGCGGAGCCGCCTGGACCCGGCGCTTGCGACGCCTGGCCAGCCCCGATGGCCGTGTGGCCCGGCTGGCCGGCGGAGGCGAGAAGGTCACGCCCGTCCACGTGATCGAAGCCGCGCGCGAAGGCGATGCATTCGCAAGCGCCGAGCTCGAGCGGTTCAACGACTATCTCGCCCGGGGCATCGTGGCCCTGTTGTTCGTTTTGGCTCCGGAGCGGATCGTTCTCGGTACGATCCCGACCGCGGCCGGAGACGCGCTCTGCCTCGACCCGGTCCGTCGACAGGTGCGAGAGCGGGCCTGGCCGATCCTGACCCGCGATCTCGAGATCGTGGCGGCAGGGCTGGGCGAGCGGGGGCCGGCGCTGGCCGCGCTGTCGGTGGCCTGGGAACTACACGCTGAAGCGTGAGAGTTCCTGGCGCAGTGCTTGCGCGTGGGTGCGCAGCTCGCTGAAGACGATGGCGAGTTCCGGCAGTTTCTCCACGCTGCCGCGCGCGTTGGCCAGCAGGTTGTCGAAGGTCTCGGCCACCGATTCGCTCGCTTTCTCCTGCTGGCGGGTGTTGGCCTGGATGTCGCGGATCAGATCGGTGATCGCTTCGATGTTCTTCGTGATGTACTGACTCGAGGCACGCTGCTCCTCGGTGGCCCTTGTCATCTGACGGCAGTTGTCCACCGATTCCTCGGCGTTGCGCAGCAGCTGGTCACTGGCCGCCGATTGCTCCGTCATGGCCATCGAGATCTGGGTTACGTGCTCGGCGCTTCGGCGCGCGGCCTCCGCCACCCGCTTCGAGCTCCGGGCCTGCTCCTCGGCGGTGCGGGCGATCTCGGTCACCCGTTCACTGGCCTCGCCGGCCGCGCTTCGAATCTGCTTGAGGGCTTCGCCCGCCAGTTGAGATCGCTCGACACCGTTTTTGACGGCCTCGATTCCATTGGCCATCGCCTCGACGGCGCGATTCGAGTGCTCCTGGATCGCCGTGATCAGCTCGGAGATCTTCTTGGTGCTGAGGCTGGTGCGCTTGGCCAGGGTCTTGACCTGCTCGGCCACCACGGCGAACGCCTTGCCGTGCTCGCCCGCCTGGGCGGCGATGATGGCGGCGTTCAGTGACAGAAGTTGGGTCTCGTCGGTGATCGATCCGATCACGGAGGCGATGTCGTCGATCTCGCCGATTCGGGTTGCGAGGCTCTCGAGGGCATCCTTCGCAGCCAGGGTCACCATGCGGATCTCTTCGATGCCTTCGATGGTTTCATCCACGGCCCGTCCGCCTTCCTCGGCCGTGTCGCTCACGCGATGTGTGAGGTCGGCGGCACCGCGCGCGTAGACGCCTACTTCCTGGATGGCGCGGTCCATCTCGGTAATCGATGCCGCGGTCTCCTCGGCCGACTCCTGCACCGAATCAGTGCTGTTGGCGACGGTCCGAATGTTCTCGCCTACCTGCTGGAGCGAGCTCGTCGAACCTTCGATCATCTCCTGAAGGGAGGCCGCCGAGCGGGCGACCTGCTCGACGGCGCTGCCGAGCTCGAGGATCGAAGAGGCCGACTCCTCGTTCGAGTGCGCGAGTCGTTCCACCTGGGCCGTCACGCCCTTGATGGAGGTCTTGATGTTGGCTTGGAGCGACGCCGTCTCTTCGACAGCACCTTCCTGATCTTCGGCACTCTGTTGCACCGTGTGCAGCACGGCGTCGACCTGGGACGGGAGCTCGCTCAGGCGTTGGCTGAGCGCGCCCAATCGATCGCGCGTGCCGCCGAGGATGTCGATCATGCGATTGACAGCGGCGCCGGTATCGGCCAGCTCACCCAGATCGGTGGGCTGCAGCCGAGCCGGCGTCTCGCCCTGGGTCAGCGCTTCGAGCGTCTTCTGGATCAGGGTCATGGCCTCGAAACGCGGATCGATGTAGCGCTGGCTGGCGACTGCAACAGCGAGGCCGATCATCAGGATGGCACCGACGGCCGACCACAGGCTGCCGCTGTAGGCGTAGATCGCCAATGCGATGCCACTCGCGCTGGTCGCGCCCAGCGTGTGGAGGATCGGCAGGAATCGCCGTGTGTTCTTGAGCTTCAAGGCCGGATGCACGCGGCGCTAGCCCCCTGATTGCCCACTGAGTCGGCGTGGGCCCGCTCCATCGATCGGCGGCGGGGAGCTGCAGCTTGAGGAGTGTGCGGACGGATTTCTGCCGCGGCCCCGATCGGAACAAGCACCTGAACCCCGAGCCTGCTCAGGGGATGGGCGTGTCGACCGTCCCCTCCAGATCCCGCCGGAGCGCCTCCAGTCGGCCCGCCGCGATGGCCTGACGGGCTCGTTCCAGCAAACCCAGGTAGAAGCGGAGATTGTGCAGCGAAGCCAGCCGGGTCCCGAGGGACTCGCCGCCGCGAAGCAGGTGGCGGACGTAGGCCCGGGAGTGATGCCGGCAGGCCGGGCAATCGCAGCCCGGATCGATCGGCTCGGGGTCGTCCCGATAGCGCGCATTCGTGATGCGCAGCACGCCTTGACTCGTGAAGAGGACTCCGTGACGGCCGTTGCGCGTCGGAATCACGCAATCGAAGAGGTCGACGCCGGCTGCGATGCCATCGAGGAGGTCGAGCGGTCGGCCCAGTCCCATCAGGTAGCGCGGCGCCGCTTCGGGCAGCTCTTCGTGGCTGGCCGCGACCAGGTCGGCACGACGCGATCGCCCTTCTCCGAGGCCGAGACCCCCGTGGGCGTAGCCGTCGAAGTCGAGCTCGGCCGTGGCGCTAGCGCTCTGGCGCCGCAACGACTCGGAGCCGCCGCCGTGCACGATGCCGAACAGGGCCTGGTCCTTCCGGTCGTGCGCCTTGCGGCAACGCTCGGCCCAGCGGCGGGTCCGCGCCGTCGCGGCTTCGACGCGGGGCCCCGCCACGCCGCGATCCAGGTCGCCGGCTTCCGGCGGCTGACACTCGTCGAGCACCATGGCAATGTCGGCGCCCAGCGCCTGCTGGATCTTCATGGCAGTTTCGGGCGTGAGCTGGCGGCGCAAGCCATCGAGGGGAGAGTTGAAGGTGACGCCTTCCTCTTCGATGGAGAGCCGGTCCGAGAGCGAGGTCACCTGGAAACCCCCGCTGTCGGTGAGCCAGGGACCGGTCCAGCCCGCGAAGCCGTGCAGTCCACCGAGCCCCTCGATGACGGCTTCGCCGGGTCGTTCGTGGAGATGGTAGGTATTGGCGAGCAGGATCTGCGCGCCGATCTCGCGCAACTCGGCGGGCGACAAGCCGCGCACGGCGCCGTAGGTCGCGACCGGCATGAACGCGGGTGTCTCGACCGTTCCGTGGGGCGTCTTCAGGCGTCCGCTGCGCGCGAGGCCATCCCGCGCGTCGACATCGAAGGAAAAACCGGCGCGCATCTCAGAGCAGCAGCATCGCATCACCGTACGAATAGAAGCGATAGCCCTCGCGGATGGCTTCGGCGTAGGCAGCGAGGATCTGCTCGCGTCCGCCGAAGCTGGCGACCAGCATCAGCAGCGACGAGCGCGGCAGGTGGAAGTTGGTGAGAAGGGCGTCGACGACGCGGAAGCGTGACCCGGGAACCAGGAAGAGGTCGGTTTCTCCGCTTCCGGGCATCAGGCTTCCATCGTCACGTGCGCGCGACTCGAGCACTCGGGTGCTGGTGGTGCCCACGGCCACAACGCGGTTGCCGCGACGTCGAGTCTCGGCGATGGCGCGCGCGGTCGCCTCGGGCAGCTCGATCCGCTCACGGTGGAGTCGACCGCGATCCAGATCTTCGCTTCGCAGCGGCCGGAAGCTGCCCAGGCCCACGTGGAGAACGACGTCGGCCGTTTCGATTCCGGCCCGCTGAAGGCTGTCGAGCAGACGCTCACTGAGGTGCAAGCCTGCGGTGGGTGCGGCGACCGAGCCGGGCTGGAGCGCATAGACGGTCTGGTAGCGCGCGACATCGTCGGAGTCGGGCGTGGTTCGCCGGATGTAGGGCGGAAGCGGCATCTCGCCGAAGCGGGTTGGATCGATCTCGGGATCGAAAGACAGCACCACCTGCCCGTCTTCCTGGAGAGAGAGCAGCTCCGCGTCACAACCCCGTTCGGGCTGGCTCATCGATTCGAAACGAAGCTTCCAGCCCGTGCGCAAACGCCCACTGGCCTTGAGCAGGGCCCGTTGTCGTCCGGGGCCCGAGGCGTCTGGACCGAGCAGCAGCGCCTCGACTGCGCCCCCGCTGCTTTTGTGGCCCCGCAGCCGGGCCTGGACCACGCGACTGGTATTGCGCACGAGCAGGTCTCCCGACGAGAGCCAGCGGGGCAGATCGACGATCTGTTGGTGGTGGATCCGTCCGCTCTTCCGTTCGAGGACCAGCAGGCGCCCGCCGTCGCGCTCTGTGGGCGGATGCTGGGCGATTCGGTCGACCGGAAGCGTGAAATCGAACGCGTCGAGTGTGCGCTCGAACACGTCGAGTGTGCGCTCGAACACGTCGAGTGTGCGCTCACTCATCGGACGGGATCTCGCGGCTGGCTCCCGAGACTTCAGCGGCCAACGCCGCGCGAAGCGCGGGCGCGTCAGCAATGGCGTCCCAGGAGAAGAGGGCGTCGCCGGCGGCTCCGGCTGCACGAACCAACCGGATCTGTTCGAGGGCGGCTTCGGGCCGTTTCGAGAACAGCCAGACGCCGAGCCCGATCCAGATCCGGTCGCCGAGGGGCCCCGCCGCGAACGCTTCAGCCAGGTAGCGAACCATGCGGGGGTCGAGGCTGTAGGCCATGGGCACGGCGAAATCGAGCAGGCCTTCCTCGAGCCAGCGTCGCCAGTCCTGGCCGATCGACAGGTAGGCGCGATCGGCGTGGGACCAGACGGCGGCCGAGAGCTGGACTTCGGGCGCGACGCTGCGCGCCTGGTCGCGGATCGTGCGGACCAGCTCGGTCAGCTTGTCTCGACGCCAGCTGTCCCAGAGGTTGGCGTTGCCGAGCTGATCGGGTGGGCGTGGCGCGACGCGGCCGGTCTCCCGCCGGAAGCGTTCGCGAGTCTTCTCGCCGTGTCCCATGTCGAGTCCGACACCAAAGCGGGAGCCGGGCGCGAAGGGGAGGACGCCGGGATAGCGGATGTAATCGAGGTGGAGACCGTCGAGCTCAGGATGACGGGCCAGCAACTCCTGAAACGTTTCCGCCAGCCGCGTGGCAACACCGGCGGCCGCGGGGTCGATCCAGACCGCGGGCGTACCCATCCGGTAGTAGCGCCGGTCGGGTTGGGGAACGTCGAGATCGGGGTAGTCGAGCATCGAACGGCCGTACTGATCGGAAATCACTGCGTCCCGGCCGAGATCGCGAACCAGCGGCGCATTCTTGTTGTTGGCCATCGAGAGAACGTTCACCCAGGCGTGCACACGCAGCTCGGCGGCGTGGGCGGCTTCGATCAAGCGGGGCAGGGTGGATTCGCCATGGGCATCGACGATCTTCTTGTAGGGTGACGGATCGGCCAGGCTCGAGGCGAACCAAGCGCGGCCGCCGCGGTAGACCTGGACGAACAGATCCGTGACGCCGAGCGCGAGCGCATCCTCGATCAGCATGGGGATGCGGTCGGGGTGCTCCAGGACGCGCTGGCTGCCCTGGCACAGCACCCACATGCCGCGGCGGAAGACGGGCGCGGAGGAGACCGTGTCTGCGACCGCCTGCGGCTCGGCTTCGATCGTTTCGACCGCGAGCGGTAGCGTCTCCTCACCACAGGCGAGCGCGAGCAGCAACGCGGACGCCAACATCGGCAGCGCCAAGGGCCGGAATCCGCATCTCGATTCGTGTGAGCGGAACAAAGCGGCGCAACGCTATCCGAGCAGACGCGCGGTCACAATCGAAGCGCGTCACCTCCCAGACGACCGCAGATTCGGCATACTCGATCCGATGGGGTCGACGGCCAAGGCAGGACGATCGGCAACTGCGCGGGTGAAGCGAAACCCCGTGTTGTCGCTGCTGGTGGCTGTCTCGCTGTTCGGCGTTGGCGCCTTGGCCGCGTCGAACCGGTCCGAGTCGGGCCCTGAGATCCCCGAACCCCAGATTCTCGACACCGCCTTGCTGGCGCGTCCTGGGGCCGCCTTGAAGGAGGCATTGCGCGCCCGCGACTCGGGCAACGCCGTGTTGGCCAACGCATTGTTCGCTGCGATCTCGAAGCGACACCTGCTGATCGCCGACTATGCGGACCTGTATCGGATCGAACTGAAGTTCGCGAACGGTCAGTTCCGGGCGGCCGTCGAGCTGATCGAGTTCTGGTCTCACGATGCTTCACCGCTTCGCTCACGTGTACAGGCACTCGCGGGCCACGCCCAGGCGGGCCTGGGGGACAGCGTGCGCGCCCGCGCAGCCTGGCAGACGGCACTCGCGACCGAAGAGCAGCCGCTCCGCCGCTCGCTGCTCCAGTTCGAGATCGGTCGCTCGTTGCTGCGAAGCGCGGCCCCAGAAGCCGCCGCCGCCGCGCTGCTCCGAGTCTGGACCAACCATCCGCTCTCGAAACAAGAAAGTGAGGTCGAACGGCTGCTGACCGAGCTCGAGCTGCAATTCGAGACTCCCTACCTGGGGGCCGAGAGCTGGCGAAAGCGCGGTGACGTCTTGTTCCGACGCCGCCAGAATGAAGAGGCTCTCGAGGCCTACGAGGCAGCGCTGGCCGTCCCCGAGATCGACGCTTCGACCCTCGGGAGGGTCAAGAGCCAGCGCGCTCACGCACTCTTCCGCCTGCGCCGCTACGCCGATGCGGCCGTGGCCTTCGCCGCGCTTCCCCAGACGGCCGACAACCGGATCAGTCACGCTCGCTCGATCGCCCGGGCCGGAGACCCCGCGGCTGCGGCCGCCGAGCTCGAACGGATCGCCACGCAGGAGCGCGGTAGCCAGGGCCAACGCGCGAGCTTCCTCGCGGCCCTGCTCTGGGATGGGGAGCAGGCCGAGGAGAAGGCCGATCGACTGTTCCAGGCGCTTGCGAACGGCCCGTCGGGCTCGAGCCGGGCGAGGGCGGCTCGCTGGCGGCTGGGCTGGGCGGCCTATCGCAGAGCCGAGTTCGTGAAGGCTGCGCAGTATCTGAAGCAGCTCACCGAGAACGAAGACGACCCGCTCGCTGGGCTGCGCGCACGCTACTGGTACGCGCGAAGCCTCGAGCGCATGGGAGACGAGCAGGCCCAGCTGCTCTTCGGCCGCATCGCCCAGGAGTATCCGTTCTCGTACTACGGCTGGCGCGCCGGCACCCGCGCCTCACCGGCGGATCCCGAAGGCCCGAGGGAGCCACTCGACAAGGGCAACGCCGCGCTGGCAGAACTCGAGCTCGAGCGGCCGCGCATCCTGCTGGAGGCCGGTCTCGTCGACGAGGCCCAAACAGAGCTGGAGCTCCTGTTCGCGCGGGCCCGTGGACTCGACGATCGCCTGCTGCTGGCCGATCTCTTCGCCGAGGCCGGCGACTACCACCGCCCACAGCGCCTGATCGTCGATGCCTACAAGGAGACGCTGGCTCGGGGACCTTCGGCGCCGCTCGAACTCTGGCGGCACGCTTGGCCCGCGCCCTGGAGCGAGCTGGTGGCTCTGGCCACCCGCGAGCGGGCCGAACTCGAGCCAGCCCTCGTCTACGCGATCATGCGCGAAGAGAGCGGCTACCGGCCGCGCGTTCGATCGGTGTCGGGCGCGCGCGGTCTGCTTCAACTGATGCCGGAGACGGCCGAGCGCGTGGCTCGGGCAATCGACCTGAGCTCGTTCGAAGTGGACCAGCTGTTCGATCCCAACGTGAACATCGAACTCGGCGCTGCCTACCTGCACGAACTCCTGCTCCGCTTCGACGGAAACACCGCGGCCGCGATCGGGAGCTACAACGCCGGACCCCACCGGGTCGTGCGCTGGCTCGAAGGCACGCCAGTCGAGGACGACGAGTGGGTCGAGGCGATTCCGTATGACCAGACCCGGGGTTACGTGAAGCGGGTGCTGCGCAGCATGCACGCCTACCGGGTGCTCTATTGAGTGCCGCTCGATCGAGCGCCGATCTCGAGGGGGAGGAAAGCGGGCAGCTCTTGCCCACATCCAGCCACGGCGGCCGGCTCGATCTCGTGGGAATCGGTCAGATCTCGGTCGACGAAGTTCGCGTCGTCGATGCTCGCGGTCGTTCGAAACGAGCACCCGAATTCCTGTGCGGCGGCCAGGTGGCGACCGTGATCCTGGCGGCGGCTCGACTCGGACTCCGCAGCGCGTACCAGGGGGCGGTCGGTGAGGATCCGACTGCGGATCGGGCCCTGGCGCCCCTGCTCGCGGCCGCTGTGGACTGCCGGTCGGTCAAACGCGTTCCGGGGGGGCGGACCCGGACCGCCAGGATCCGCGTCGAAGGCGAGGGCGGTGACCGCCGCGTCGAGCCGCAACGCGACCCCGCGGTTCGCCTCGCTCCCGAGGACGTGGACCGGGGCTTGATCCGGCAGGCCCGGCTGCTCCACGTCGATGCCGAAGATCCGGCGGCCTCGATTCGGGCTGTCGAGCTGGCCCGCGGCTTGGGAGTGGCGACGACGCTGGATCTCGACGAGCCCGGGGACGAGACCTTGGTGCTGCTGCATAAGACAGACTTTCCTATCGTGTCCCAAGGGTTTGCAACGAAACTCTCAGGTGGACCGGCAACTCTTGCACTGCCGGAGCTGGCGGCGGCGGCAGGCCGGATGGCCGTCATCACGCTGGGCGAGGAGGGCGCCGTGGCCCAACTCCACGGCGGCCAGACAGTGCTGCATTGCCCGGCCTTTTCGGTCGAGGTCCGGGACACGACCGGGGCGGGCGATGCCTTCCGGGCGGGATTCATCTGGGCGCTGCTGCAGGGGCTGCCGGCAGCGGCGGTTCTCGAGGCCGCCAGCGCCATTGCGGCCCTCAATTGCGGGGTGCTTGGGGCGCAGGGTGGTCTGCCGATGAGACAGGGGTTGGAGGCCTTCCTCCATTCACGCAAGGGAGACCGCACATGACGCGCCGCAATCGGGGCAACGCGCTGCCCTCGTTGCTGATCCTGATCGCCCTGATCCTGGGGGTCGGGGCCTGGAATTACCACAAGAACCTGGCTCTCGATGAGCAGGAGTACCGGCCCTTCCGCGGGCACAGTGACGAGGCCCTGCATCAGCTGATCGACGCCTACGAGAACGAACGGGATCGGGACAAGAAAGCCTACCTGGAGGTTGCGGGTCGACGAGCGAGCGCAAAGACCAAGCCCATGCTGGACGAGCAGGTCGCCGAGTTCGAGCGGGTCCAGAGCCACGGCCTTCGGACCCGTCAGCTTCGGAACGCGGTCGCCGGCCACCAGGCGAGTCTCAAGGAACTCAAGAAGGAAGCCTCCAGGCGGACCCTGGACGCAGACAACTTCAGGCGGATCCTGCGTCTGGCCACGACGTTCTGATCGGACCGGCTCCGGGGTCGGCCTGGGACGCGATCATTTCGCGTCATCCTCTCCGCCGCTGGCGGCAGAATCGTCTTCGTCCTCAGTGGTCGCGTCCACATCCTCCAGGCCATCGACGGCCACTTCTTTGTCCGATCCTTGGACCACGATCGTGTCGTCGTCTTCTTCGAGCAGGGGGGCCATGGCGCGGCTCCGTCGTTTCCGGCCCGCCGAACTCGCCGGACTCTTGGGCTTGGGCTCCGCCTTGGGCGCCTCGTACTGGTTCGCCTCGCACTTGGGGCACAGGGGTTCGGGCTTGTTCAGGTCATAGAACTTGGCACCGCAGGCGTAGCACTCCCATTTGGTGCCGAGGTTCGAGGGCGGCTCGTCGGTTACCGGGGTGCGCTTGGGAAGCACGTGGGTTGCGGGCAGCCCGGCGGGCTTCCGTCGGGCGGGAGGGCGCGCGCGCTTGCGTTCGGGCCTGCGGGCAGGGGCCTTGGTGGCTGTCGGCTTCTGCGTGGGAAGCTGCTGGAGCAGCTTCTTCTTGGGAACCGGCTTCTGCTCGGCCACAACCTTCTGCTCGGCCACAACCTTCTGCTTGGCCACAACCTTCTGCTTGGCCACAACCTTCTGCTTGGCGGCGACCTTCTGCTTGGAAACCTTTTGGGTCGGCTTCTTCCGGGCCGCGACCTTCTTCTTGGGCAGCTTCTTGGCCGCTTTCCTGGCGGGCGCCTTCTTCTTGGCCCCCTTCGAAATCGCCTTCTTCTTGGCTGCCTTCTTCGTCGCCTGCTTAGCGGGACTCATGGGGTCGCTCCCGAATTTTCTGGTTCGATTCGGATCCAGTCAGCGGCATCGGAGAGGTCTCGGATGCCCAGCGCCCGCACGTCGTCCGGACCGTCGACCCGACTCTGGTCGAACTCGATCCGTACGTCCGGGGGAACCGGGATACCGGACTCCTCGAGCCAGGTCCGAAAGCTGGTGACCAGGTCGCGACGCGCCGTCTGCGGCGAATCGCTGCCATGGGCGTTCTTGACCGGCGAGAACTCGACCGCTCGCGCGGTCTCGACGACGGCGGTCCGCTCAGCGGCGGGCAGGGCGTCGAAGACGAAGCGTTCGAGCTTGTGGCCGTTGGGCGCTTCGGGCGTCACAGGGCGGCCCTCATCGTCAATCGTCGGGATCTTCTTGGCCGAGGCGTGGAAGGGGAGCCAGCGGTCGGCTTCCGCCGCGACGCGGCGGATGAAGGCCGTCTCGAACAGGTGGATCGCCGTGCTGCCCGCCCAATAGACGAGTTCCCCGTCTCCGTCGGTTTCGAAGCGATCCGCGTCGTCGAGCTCGGTGTATTCGACAACACCCAGGGAGTCGTCGATCCGGGCAACGGTGCCCAGCTTCTCGGCGGGCTCCGCCTTGCGGACCACCTTGCACGACATTTCCGCCGAGGCCTCGGCGTGGAAGCCGAGATAGGCCGGGTCCGCCATCCGCACCAACGGGTTGTCCACCTGGTAGTAGAAGAGCGTCGTCACCCCGCGGGCTTCCATGTCGTCGAGCGCGCCGGACGCCAACAGGGCGGTCAGGCAGCCTCCGTGGCCGTCCGGGCTCTCGCTGAGGGATCCGGGGGTCGCCAGCATCAGTCGGCCCTCGAAATCGAAGCTCGGCAGCATGGCTTGCTCGAAGAAGAAGATGTCGGCCGCGTCGAGCCCGAACCCGTTCCGCTGCTTGAAGAAGGCCCGGGTCGGGGCATCGGTGGAGGGGCTCGTCATCACGTACCAGGGAAGCGGTCGACCGTAGCGAGCGGCCAGCCGTCGCAGCTTCTGGGCCTGGAGCTCGAAGAGGCTCCGCTCGCTGATCGGGCCAATCGGGAACAGTCCCTTGGGACCCGGATAGCCGAGGCGCGTTGCCTGGCCGCCGGCGACGACCACGACGGCCACACGTCCCTCCGAGAGCAACTGCTCACCCCGCTGGCGCGCGGCCTGCCAGCGTGAGGAATTCCCCCCGGCAAGCGGCATCCGTTCGATCGGCGCCGGCGAGAGCCTGGCGGGCGCAGACGCCTCGCGAGCTCGCATGGCTGCGAGCGCGGTCATCAACGCCGGCAGATCGATACGCTTCAGCTGGCTCAGTAGTGCCTCCTGCTCGACTTCGCCCAGGAGATCCCAGAAGCGGAATACGTGCCCCTGGTCCAGCTCTTTGAAGCGTGCTCTCAGATTCTGAAGATGCAGCACTGGAGAAACGCCGCTCCCCACCAGCAATCCCCCCGGGCAGGGCGATCGCGCGTATAGCACACGGAGACGGTCCAGGTCGGGTTGCGGGTCGTGGATTTCCGCTAGTTGACATAATCTATCTTATCGGACGTGCGAT
>SMWR01000160.1 GCA_004356735.1 Deltaproteobacteria bacterium | reverse complement strand
TCCTGGCCGATCCCGCTGGCCACATCGAGGATGCGCCGTCCGGGAGCGGCCCGGGTGCGACCCAGGGTCGCCTCCGTCATGCGCTGGAACAGAAATTCGCTATCGCGTGTCGTACCCGTAGGGATGACGTCGCGCATGTCACGATCGAGATCGACAACCCGCATGGAGGCAGACCGTAGCAGCCGAGCCCGGTCCACGGATGCGCGTGCCATCCGCAAGCCCGAGCCGCACGACGGTTGTGAGCCTTCGGCTCGCGCCGTGGCCCCCGGCAGCGCCAGCGGTAAACTCTGGTTCCAGATGACCGATTCTTCTCGGGCTGAGGGCGCCTTAGATCGCCTCAAAGCGTTCCGCATCGTCTATGTCGGAATCTTCGCTTACGTGGTCCTGTCTGTCGGGGCGATCGATGTGGGCGAGCGCCTGCTCCAGAGCCACTTCGAAGCGGTCATCGCCGACGCCGTACGCGTCAGCCCGGCCCAGGGATCCATCGTCACCCAGATCCAGCAGCGCCTGCACCAGGCGATCAATGCTTCGGTCTGGACCCGCATCCTGGGAGTGCGCGTCATCCCGATCGTCCTCGGCGCAGACGGTCGCACCCCCATCTTTCTCGGCGGAACGACGCTGCCGCCACCGCCGAGCTCGAACCCGACAAGCGCTTTCGACGAGGCCGACCGACTGCTGCCCGTGATGGCGACGGTGTCAGTGACGCTTCCCCTCGACTCGCTGCTCTCGGGCTCTGTCTGGGTCGCCCTGGGAATGATGCTGATACCGCTGCTCTTCCGGCATTCCCGCTCGATCGCGCTTCGGGAAGAAGAGCTGCTCAACGCCGCCATGGCATCGCGCAACGCCTCGGCCGAACGCGCCGTGTCGATCCAGACCGAGCTCGATAAGGTCCGGAACCGCCTCGCCGAACTCGAGCCCGCAGAACGCGCCCACGCCCAGGAGGTCTCGGTCCTCGAGTCCGAGCGGTCTGCCCTGCGGACCAAGCTGAAGGAGCTCGAGAGCAGGGAACAGGAGCTGCGAAAGCGTGTCACCAGCTCGACCGACCTCGAGACCGAGCGGGAAGCACTCGAAGATCTGCTGGACGAAGCAGTCCAGGACCTCGAACAGAAGGAAGGCGAGATCCGGGGTCTCCAGGAAAACCTCAAACGCGCTGCCAAGGGGACGTCGACTGCCGCTGGCAAGACGAAGATCACCGAGCAGCTTTCCAAGCGACTGCGCGCTCTCTACGCCAATCTGGAGGTCGACGACCGTGCCCTTCGCGACATGGCATCGCTGGGCAACGAAGGCATGAGGCTGCGCGCCGAAGAGAGCCTCAAAAAACTCGACGGCGACGTCGAGACCGCCGGCTCGCGCCGCAAGGTGGGCGGCCTTCCCCCGAGCCTCTCCATCTTCGAGCTCGGCTTCGCGGGCAAGGGTCGTATCTACTACACCCGAGGCAAGCAGCGCAGCTTCCGCGTGCTTGCGATCGGCGGCAAGGCCTCTCAGAAGAGCGACCTCGAGTACCTGAGCCGGCTCTCGCTGGACTGATCGTACCAACGCAAACGGCAAACGCGGCAAACGCGGACGTTGTTGAATAGCGCAAACGGCGCAAACGGGGACGTTCTTGAATATTCAACTCCCCGACCCCGGAAAGCGATCATGAACGGGATGGAGTTGAATATTCAAGAACGTCCCCGTTTGGTCCGGCCAGACTGGGTTGGGAGGACCCGAGCCTGCCCGCGCCAGCCTTTCATCGCCCGGCTCAGAGGCCCAGGGCGCGGCGCAAGGTCGCCTTCAGCTTGTCATCGTCCCACGGCTTGGAAACCAGGGCGCAGACGCCAAGCGACTCCAGCTGGGACGGCGGGATCTCTTCGGTCCAACCGGTGATGATCATGCGAACCGCGTTGGGGCAGCGGCGGGCCGCCTCTCGAAGGAACTCCGAACCGTTCATGACCGGCATCTTGTTGTCGGAGAGGATCGCATCGACGGACCGCTCGTCGAGAATCCGAAGGGCCTCCTCGGCGGTCTCGGCGGTCAGGATCTCGTAGCCCTCGCGGCGCAGGGTGCGACGCAGCGCCGATAGAATGCGAGCCTCATCATCTACGATCAGGAGAGAGCGAGTTTCATCCGACGACATCGGCGCCGTCCACCGGCAGCAGTATGCGGAACGTCGTTCCGTCATCCGGAGTGCTCTCTACCTGGATCGTGCCACCGTGTCGCTGCACGATGCTGTAGGTCGTCGAAAGACCGAGACCCGTACCCGAACCCACTTTTTTGGTGGTGAAGAACGGATCGAAGATGCGATCAAGATTTTCGGCATCGATTCCGACGCCGTCGTCGGTGATGGTGATGCGCACATGGTTTCCAGTGGGTTCGGTTCGGAGTTGGATACGCCCGGTCTCGCCGCTCCGATGCGCCGCGTCCCCGAGGCGCTCCTCGATCGCCTGGTAGGCGTTCACCAACAGGTTCATGAAGACCTGCTTCAGCTGCATCGGGAAGCAAGTCACCGCGGGAAGGTCGCTGTACTCCTTCTCAAGAACGACCAGGTGCTTCATCATGGGCCAGACGATGTTGGCCGTTGACTCCAGGCATTGGTTCACGTCCGCCACGACCTGTCGCCCAGAATCCGGATACGAGAAGTCGCGCAGGTCGTGGACGATGTGACGAATGCGTTCGGATCCCTCCTGGGATTCGCGGATCGCCTTGGCGAGATCCGTCAACAGGAAATCGACGTCGGTCTCATCGACAATGCCCGCCAACCGCTCCGACGTCCTTTGAATTTCCGCCATCTCTGCCCGGCTTACTGCCTTCTGGAGCAACTCCACCTGGGTCCAGACGCGCCGCAGATCCGACAGGTACTCGGCCATCTGAAAAAGGTTCGCGTGGATGAAGCCCATGGGATTGTTGATCTCGTGGGCCACACCGGCCGCGAGCTGCCCGATCGACGCCATCTTCTCGCTCTGGAGCAGCTGACGCTGGAGCTGCTGGATGCCCGTAAGGTCCTGAAAGGTCGCCACAGCGCCATGGGTGACTCCGTTGCCGTCCGCAATCGGTGCGATCGAGATTCCAATGGGCAGGACTGCACCGTTGGGCCGTGTGATCTGGCTCTCGGCTCCCTTGAAGGTGCGTCCATCGGCCAGGGTGCTGGCCAGCATGCCCTTGCCCGAGGCATCCTTGAACCAGTCGATCACCGACTGACCGAGCAGCGCCTTCGTTGAGCGTCCCAGGATCTCGACGGCGGGCGCATTGCTGGTCGTGACCGTTCCGTCCTGATCGACGACGAGCACGGCGCTGTTCATGTTCTGGACGACGCTCTCGCTGTAATGCTCGAGCTCTCGGATGCGGTTCTCGGCTGCACCCCGCTCATGAATCGCCCGCCAGCGCCGGATCTGTTCGAGGACGACCACCGCGAGCAGTTCGGCGTCGCCGCCTTCGAGTGCCACGCAGTCCGCGGCACCGCGCCGGAACCACTCGAGAGCCCGGTCGTTGCTCAGTCGG
The DNA here is from genome assembly GCA_004356735.1 of Deltaproteobacteria bacterium. Classification (GTDB taxonomy): domain Bacteria; phylum Myxococcota_A; class UBA9160; order UBA9160; family SMWR01; genus SMWR01. The sequence continues at coordinate 22,091 of SMWR01000160.1, read as the reverse complement.
TCGTCGACGACAATCGCGGGCGGTCCGTCGCGTCTCAGCGAATCCATCAGTCGCTCGGCGTCGCCCCCGAGCCCAAGGTCGACGACGACCACGTCGACTTCGCCGGAGCGGGCACGCGCAATGGATGTTTCGGTGTCCGTGTGGAATTCGAGCCGCGCGTCATCACCCAGGCGCGACAAGGCGGCTGCGATGCCACGCTTCCCCGACGCGGCCTCGACGACGAGGATGCAGACCTTTGAGCTCGCGAATCCCAATCGCGCTCCCTTTTTGAGAACGGCGAATCGTTCGTTGCAGCGAGACAGCGAATCAGTCGGGGGGGCCGGCCACCAATCTAACGGATCGATGGCTACGGACCACCCCCCTTGCCACCGGTGCCAATTCCGTGCTGGCCAAGCTTTCGATACAAGGTACTACGCCCGATGCCGAGCTGGCGCGCCGCTTCGGCGGCGTCTCCGCCGGATTCGGACAGTGCGCGCTGCAGTACCTCCCGTTCGTAGGCTTCCAGAGACAGCGGAAGTCCGGTTGGGGCGGCCGTCAGGGTCGGCCGCAGTCCAGGACGTCCGAGATTCAGATCAGCACATCGCAGCCGCGGTCCCGGCGCCAGGGCCAGCGCCGATTCGATCGTGTTCTCGAGCTCTCGGACGTTTCCGGGCCAGTTGGCGGCCTCCAGAGCTTCGAGTGCGGCGTCTTCGATTCCCATCGCGGGCGAATTCTCACGCCCGTGCTTGCGCAGGAAGTGATAGACCAACAGGGGAATATCCTCCCGTCGCTCCCGCAGGGGCGGGATCTCGATTCGGACCACGTTGAGCCGGTAGAAGAGGTCCGCCCGGAAGCCGCCTTCGGCCACCATCGCTTCGAGATTGCGGTGGGTGGCCGAGATCACACGGATGTCGATGGGGACGGTGGTAGACGAACCCACGGGGCGGATTTCCTTGTGTTGGAGAGCCCGCAGCAGCTTGGCCTGGACACTCGACGGAATCTCGCCGATCTCATCGAGAAAGAGCGTCCCCTTGTCGGCCACCCGGAAAAGACCGGGAGAGCCGACGGCGCCCGTGAAGGCGCCTCTTTCGTGACCGAAGAGTTCACTCTCGATGATGCTTTCGGGCAGGGCGCCGCAGTCGACGGGAACGAAGACTCCGGCGGCCCGCGGGCTGCTGGCCTGGATGGCGCGGGCAACCAGCTCCTTGCCCGTTCCGCTCTCGCCCTGGATGAGGACGTGGCTCTCGTTGTGGCGCAGGCTATGGATGGTTCGATCGAGTGACCGCATCGCCAGCGCGTTGCCGATCAGCTCCGACGAAGTCGAGCGCTCGCGCAGCTCTTCCTCCAGCTGGTGATTGCGACGGACCAGCCGCTGGCGCTCCAGCGCCTTGCCGACCGTGGTCTTCACCCGATAGAGGTCGTCGAAAGGCTTGGCGAGGTAGTCGAAGGCCCCGCGACGGATACACCCCACGGCACTCTCGATGCTGGCGTGACCCGTCATCATGATGACCTCGACATCGGGGCGCACGCGCTTCACGTGGTCCAGCAGATCGAGTCCACTGCTGGCCCCCAGGAACAGATCCAGTAGCACCACCGAGAGGCGGGGATCGGCCAGCGCCGCCTCGGCGGCTTCGGGGGAGTCCGCCAGCACTGTCTCATAGCCCTCAGCCTCGAGGATCCTCCGGAGAGAACGCAACAGCAGGGGCTCGTCATCGACCAACAGCACCAGACCCGGTGAGTCATCGAGGGAGCCCCGGCCGTCTCGAGAAACGGCAATCGAACCGGCGGAAGCCATGTCCCGTTTATCGGTCCCGGATTCGGGACTCTTGAATGGGACGAGGGGGCTCCCTACACTGATTCGGCCCCCCCTACGATCGTGAGGGGAGTCTCCACTGCGCAAGAACAACGTGCTCATCGTCGATGACGAAGAGCTGTACCGCAAGGCCTTGGAACGCATCCTGACGCGGGTCGGTCATAACGTGATCACGGCGCGCGATGCAACCGAAGCCCTCGTGGCCGTCGCCGAGCATTCGATCGATCTCGTCCTCTCGGACATCCAGATGCCGGGCATCAACGGCCTCGAGCTGGTGCGCCAGATCCGGGAGATTGCTCCCGACCTGCCGTGCATCGTGATCACGGGGTACGGAAGCGCCGAGCAATCCGTGGAGGCGTTACGCGCCGGTGCCTTCTGGTACCTGGAGAAGCCCTTCGACCAGGGCCATCTCGACGTGGTCAGGCGCCTGGTGGAGCAGGCCATCGAAGTCGGGCGCCTCAAGTCCGAGAACCGCATGCTGCAGCGTCAGCTCCAATCCCGCTACCAGTTCGAGAACATCGTCGGATCCAGCCCTGCCCTCCACTCGGTCCTCGATGTGGTCGCCAAGGTGGCCGAGACCGACAGCACGGTGCTGATCACGGGTGAAAGTGGTACCGGCAAGGAGCTCATCGCCCGGGCCATCCACTACAACAGCCCCCGGGCGACCCGGATGCTGGTGACGGTCAATTGCGGCGCAATCCCCGAAGAACTGTTGGAGTCCGAGCTCTTCGGTCACGTGAAGGGCGCATTCACCAATGCCATCCGACACCGCGAAGGCCGCTTCACCGTGGCCGACGGCGGAACCATCTTCCTGGACGAGATTGGGGACATGAGCCCCAACCTCCAGGTGAAGCTGCTGCGGGTGCTGCAGGACCGGACCTTTGAGCCCGTCGGCTCGTCGAAGACCGTTTCGGTCGATGTCCGGGTGTTGGCCGCTACCAACCAGGACCTGGAGCAGGCGATCCGGGAGCGCCGCTTCCGGGAGGATCTCTACTACCGACTCAACGTGATCCCGATCGAGGTCCCTCCCCTCCGAAACCGCCGGGACGACATTCCGCTGCTGATCCACCACTTCCTGGAGGTGGCCAACGCCGACAAGCAGCGTCAAGTGAGCGGCTTCAGCGCCGAGGCCATGGAGCTGCTCTGCAGCCACAACTGGCCGGGCAACGTGCGCGAACTCGAGAACCTGGTAGAGCGACTCGTTGTCCTCTGCGTCGAGGGCGAAGTCCAGATCCACGACCTGCCGCCCCAGATCACGAAGCCCACGGCGCCAACGGTCCCGGTTCCCCAGCTGCCCCCCGGCGGACTCTCGTTCCGCGGGGTCGTCGACGACTTCGAATCGAACCTGATCCTCCAAGCCCTCGAACAGACCCACTGGAACAAGAACCAGGCGGCACGCCTGCTCGGCCTGAACCGCACTACTCTTCTCGAGAAGATCAAGAAGAAGGGCCTCGAGGAGAAAGAGCCCGAAGAGTCGGACGACGTCTGAGCCGACCCCGCCACTTCGCGGCGCGATGGGTTCGGTTCCCGATCCATCGCTGCCGCTGCGCGGCACGCCTGAATCGCAGGCGACAAAAGACGCCTTTCCCCGGTTGCCGATTGGCGGACCCTGAAAGGGAAGGGACCTTTCCTTCGCTGTCAGCCTTGACGGGCCGACTGACGGTTTCGTAACGCCTCGGCTGCCAGAGCGTCGGAACTTCGACGCTTTCGGGGTCACTCGAGTCCTGCCGCCACTCCGGGCTGCACGGCCTCCTCGCAATTTCCTGCGCAATCGAACGGGGCCTGATCCGGGCAAAAGCCCCCGGATTCCAGGGACCTGGAAGCCATCGGTGCGATCGCCGAACGCAGCAGGCGCGCAACCCGGCCGCAACAGCTCGGGTCACTGACGTGGATTGGCATGGGCCGTGCTTAATGCAGCAGCTCAGAAGCAGCCGGCGGGCAGACTGGACCCACCGGACCACAGACCCACAACAGAGTTCAAAGGAGAGAATTCGATGGAAACGCTGCTCCGCGAGGCCAAGGAGAAGCACTCCGAAATCCCCCCCTCCCTCCGGGAGCAGATCGTCCTCGATCACACGCCGTTGATTCGATACATCGTGAATCGCATCGCCGTGCGTCTGCCCTCACACATCGACCTCGACGATCTGCACAACACGGGCGTCATTGGACTGATGGACGCCATCGAGAAATACGACCCCGATAAGAATTGCAAGTTCAAGACCTATGCCGAGTTCCGGATCAAGGGTGCGATCCTGGACCAGCTACGGTCACTCGACTGGGTGCCGAGAAGTGTTCGCCAAAAGAGCCGCAAGCTCGAGCGCGCCTACGGCGAAGTCGAGCAGCGCCTCGGGCGTCCGGCAAGCACCGATGAGGTGGCCGATTCTCTCGGACTCCAGATCGACAAGTTCCACGAGTTGCTCAATCAGGTGCGCGGCATCTCGCTCGTCAACCTGGAAGAGATCCGCGGCACCAACGCCGACGGTGACCGGGCGGGAACCTTCGCCGACATCGTCGAAGACGTCCACTCCGAGAATCCGTTTGCGACGCTCAAGCTGACCGAAACCAAGCAGGTGATCGCCCAGACGATCGCCACCCTTCCCGAGAAAGAACGCCTGGTGGTCTCGCTCTACTACTACGAAGATCTCAACATGAAGGAGATCGGCGGGATCCTCGGCATCACCGAGTCCCGCGTCTGCCAGATCCACACCAAGGCGGTGCTGCGGCTGCGATCCAAGCTCAAGGCCCTACTCGACCGTTAGTTCCCGACCGAACAACGGACTGCATTTTCCTCACTGAACAACTGACGGACCGGATGCGGGCCCCCCGTCGTCAAACGAGAGCCTCGTCGTCTTTCTGGGAGCCTGCATCCCCTCGAAGCTCCAAACCGCGAGGCGTCAATCTTTTTCGCAGCGAACGATCACGACGGTGACGTTGTCGTCGCCGCCGCGGGCGTTGGCCAGGTTGACCAGGTGGGTGCAGGCGGAATCGAGGTTGTTCTGCTCGGCCAGCACGGTCTCGCAGATCTCGTCGTCGCTCACATGGCCGGTGAGACCGTCGGAGCAGAGGACGAAGCTGTCGCCGGCCGCCGGTGTAAATTCCGCGAGATCGGCTTCGACACCGCGACGGACACCCAGCGCCCGGGTCAGGACGTGGCGGTGGGGATGCCCCCGGGCCGCGGTCTCGCTGATTTCGTGGCGGCGCACCAGCTCGGCCACCAGGGAGTGGTCGTCGGTAAGCTGGCGGATGCGACCGGCGCGGATCAGGTAGGCGCGGCTGTCGCCCACATGGGCCAGGGCAATCCGATTTGGCGAGGCCAGGACGGCGACCAGGGTGGTCCCCATTCCCGTGAGTGCGGGGCGCTGCCGGACCGCGGCCAGGATCTCCCGGTTCGCCGCAGCGGTCGCATAACGGAGCTTCTCGGTCAGGCTCGCCGAGGCGTCGATCAGGCTCCTCAGGGTGTCTACTACGGCCTGAGCCGCCAGCTCGCTCGCAAGCTGGCCCGCAGCGTGGCCTCCCATGCCGTCCGCCACCAGATAGAGACCGATTTCGGGAGCCAGCGCGTAGCAGTCCTCATTCGCCTTGCGGCGGCGGCCTATGTCCGTGAGTGCGGCGGACCGGAGATTCACGCGGTGGACACCCTCTCCCCCATCCAGACGTGCATCGGAGGTACCTGTGACCACCTTGAACCATCCCCGGGGGAGGCTGCGCGGGCCTGCACTGGACGGCCGGGTCCGAAAACCATTCAATCTCGGCGGGTCCAGCGACGATACTACATGCTGAGGAGAATCCGGCGCGGGCGGCCCTTGCTGCCGTCTGGCGCGCTATACCGGGGGAAACATGCCCAAGACGCTCCTGCTCGCAGACGACAGCGTAACGATCCAGAAGGTGGTCGGCATCAGCTTCGCCAGCGAGGATGTCACACTGATCACAGTCGACAACGGCGACGACGCCCTGCTGAAGGCGCGCGAGGTGCGCCCCGATGTGATCTTGGCCGATGTCGTCATGCCCGGCCTGAACGGCTACGAGGTGTGCGAAGCGATCAACGCCGATCCTTCGCTGCAGCACATCCCCGTGCTGCTGCTGACCGGTACCTTCGAGGCCTTCGACGAAGAGCGCGCCAGCCAGTGCGGTGCTGCCGGACACATCGCCAAACCTTTCGAAGCACAGACCCTGGTCGATCGCGTCAAGGAGCTGCTGGCCGCGCCCGCGGCCGCGCCCGCGGCGGCGCCCGCTGCAGCGCCGCCGGCTGCGGCCATGACCGCGTCGCCGTCTCCCGAAAATGGCGGCTCGAACAGCGAGAGCTTCGACTTTTTCGACGAGGATCTGTCCCAACAGGCTCCGGCCGCGACTGCGCCGCCGGCCCCGGAAGAGAATCTGGCGCCGACCGCCGACAGCCTCGCGATCGACGTCAACCCGGCCGGCAGTAGCGGCGGCACGTTTGCCTTCGGCGACGACGACCTGTCGATCGGTGCGGGCGACAACGCGACGACGCTCGAACCCATGGACGCGCCGATGGCATCCGCAGCGCCCGACAGCACCGTCGCGCTGCTTCCGGACGACTCGGGCAACGACCTGACCTCAGGCGACGACTTCGCCGCCCCGGCGACGACCCGCTTGCTGGACGACGAGCTGGGCATGCCCGCGGCCGACGCCGCGGCCGACGCCACGCCCGAAGCGGATTCGCTGATCGCTGGCGGCGCGCCGGTCGGGGATTCGAGTGGAGGCGAAGACCTCTTCGAATTCGATCTGGGATCGGCGGGCGACACCAATTCCGAAACCCCCGCGATCAATGCCAACGAGCTGGCCGAGGCAACGGTGGTGGATCCCAAGGGAGCATCGGGCTTCGACGTCTCCTCTTCGGACCTGGGCGATCCGCTGGCCGCGACACCCGCCGCGCCGGCGCCGGCGCCGGCGCCGGCGCCGATCGCCGATCCGCTACTCGATGACTTCGACGTGGTCGCGCCGGCGGCTCCGCAGTCCGTGGACGACCTGCTGGGCGCTGCGCCCGACGCGGCCGAGCCCCTGGCGGCGGTCACGATTGACCCGCCGGGCCTGGAGGATCTCGTTCCGACGGTCTCCGCCGCGGATACGTCCGCGGTGCAGGTGCTCGAGGAGCCGCCGCCGGCACTCGCTGTCTCGTCGGCTTCGGACGTCGACCTCTCGAGCGTGTCTTCCGAGCTGCGCAACCGGCTCCACGACACCCTGGAGAAGATCGCCTGGGAGGCCTTCGGTGACGTCACCGAGCAGATCGTCCGTCAAGCTCTGGAACGAGTCGAGAAGATCGCGTGGGAGGTGATCCCGCAGTTGGCCGAGACCCTGATCCGCGAGGAGATTCGCCGGATGAAGGGCGAGTCCGAGTAGCCGACGCCCCTCGGGGAAGAGCGGCCCGCGCGATTCGGTGGTCGGTCCCTTTCTGAACGCGAACGCCGAGTTGGACTGCTAACGTCTCGAGACCATGCAGCGCGTGTCCATCCCCCCGGCACGGAGCTGGTGGCCGCTTGTAGAGATGGCCATCGAGGAGGACGTGGGTCCGGGTGACGCCACCACTCCGCTCGTGGTGGAAGCTGGCCGCCAGGGCGATGCCGTGATCGAGACTCGTCAGAAGCTGGTGGTCTGCGGTCTCGAAGTCGCAGCCGCCGTCTTCGGCTGCCTCGATCCGGCTGGAGACTTCGAGCCGGTGGTTTCGGACGGCGACCGTCTCGAGCCCGGCCAGCCCATGGCGCGCGTGATCGGCGACCTGCGCGCCATCCTGGCGGCGGAACGCACCGCCCTCAATTTCTTGGGCCGCCTCTGCGGAATCGCCACCCAGGCCAAGCGCTACGTCGACGCCGTGGCGGGCATGCGCGCCCGGATCGTCGACACCCGCAAGACGCTTCCCGGTTGGCGAGCGCTCGACAAGTATGCGACCGCGGTCGGAGGCGCTGTGAATCATCGCGTCGGCCTGTATGATGGAATCCTGCTCAAGGACAACCACGTCGCGCTGGCGGGCGGCGTCGAAGCGGCGGTCAAGGCTGCCATCGCCGAGGCCCCGGCGAATCTCAGGATCCAGATCGAGGTCGAGAGCGAAGCCGATGCCATCAAGGCCGTCGATGCGGGCGCCGATTTCCTGCTGCTCGACAATCGGACTCCCGAGGAGATCGAATCCATCGTCACGCGGGTCGGCAGCCGTGCCCTCCTTGAAGCCAGCGGCGGCATCAACCTCGACAACGTTCGACGCTACGCCGAAACCGGCGTACACCGCATCTCGATCGGCGCCCTGACACACTCGGCCCCAGGCGCCGACGTTGCCCTCGAGATCCTCCAGAGTGGCGGAGAAAACACCAGCGTGGGGGCGACGAGATGAAGAGCGGGCCGGCGCGCGTACTGGAATCCCTGCGACGCGCCGGCGAGGGCACCTGTTCCGGTGCCGACCTTTCGAGCCAGCTGAACGTTTCTCGCACCGCAATCTGGAAGAACGTCGAGGCGCTGCGCGCGCTCGGCTACAAGATCGAGGCTGCAGCCGGCGACGGTTACTGCCTCACCGAAGCTCCCGACCGTCTCTATCCAGAAGAAATCCATGCCCGACTCGAGACGCGCTGGCTCGGTCGCCGGCTCGAATGGTTCGAGACGACGGATTCGACCAATCGCGTGGCTCAGGATCTGGCCCGTTCGGGCGCCGCACATGGCACGGCCGTCATTGCCGAAGAACAGACCGCGGGCCGGGGCCGCCTCGGCCGCAGCTTCTTCTCGCCGCCCCATCTCAATCTGTACACGTCGATCGTGCTGCGGCCGCAGATCACCACGGCCGAGGCGCCGACCTGGATCCTGGCGGCCGCCATCGGTGTGGCCGAGGCCATTGCCGACTCGGTTCCCGACCCGGATCAAGTCGAACTGAAGTGGCCAAACGACGTGCTGCTCAACGGGCTCAAGACCTCGGGAATCCTGGTCGAGCTCGGCGCTGAGGCCACCCGCGTCTCCTATCTCGTACTCGGCATCGGCGTCAACCTCAACGTCGACCGCGATTCCTTTCCCGACGAGTTCAGAAGCCTGGCCACGAGCCTCTCGAGTCACTGTGGCGAACGAATCGATCGCGTCGCGTTCACCTGCCGGTTGTACAATGCGCTGGAACGCGTTCTGGATCGATGTCAGTCGGCCGGATTCGAGAGCCTGAGGCCTGCCTATGAGGCGCGGCTCCGGATGACGGGTCACCGGGTACGCGTCATGGAGCTGGCCGGCAACGAGATCGAGGGCACCGTGATCGGGATCGCCCAGGATGGAACGCTGAGAATCGAGAAGGACGGCGGCGGCGAGACCCGCGTGATCGCCGGCGATGTCACCATCGCCAAGGAGAACGCTTGAGTGTACTGCTCGTAATCGACATCGGAAATACGAACGTTTCGATCGGCGTATTCGACTATCGTGCCAAGGACGGTGAGGAGCGTTGCAAGCTCGCTCAACACTGGCGAATCGGAACCCATCGGGAGCAGACCTCCGATGAGGTGGCCATGACGTTGACCGCGTTGTTCAACCATGCAGGGCGGCGCACCTCTGACGTGAGCGACATCATCATCTCGAGTGTCGTCCCGCCGCTGCTGCCCATCTGGGAGCGGGTCTCCACCAAGCTCTTCGACCGCCCTCCCCTGATCGTAGGCCCGGGGATCCGTACCGGCATGCCCGTGCGCTACGAGAACCCGCGCGAGGTCGGGGCGGATCGGATCGTGAATTCGGTGGCCGCCTTCGAGATGTTCGGCGGCCCCGTGATCGCGGTCGACTTCGGCACCGCAATCACCTTCGACTGCGTCTCGCGCGATGGCGAGTATCTGGGCGGTGTGATCTTCCCGGGTATGCATACGGCGATGGAGGCCCTGTTCGAGCGCACCTCGATGCTTCATCGCGTTGAAATCGCGCGCCCCAAGAGTGTGATTGGAAAGACCACGACGGGCGCCATCCAATCGGGGCTGCTGTACGGCTACGCCGGCGTCGTTGACTCCATAGCGGTTCGGATTCGCGGTGAGCTCGGCGAAGACGCGCGCGTGATCGCCACCGGGGGGCTGGCCCATCTCGTCGCGAACGAAACGAGCACCATCGAGCGCGTCGAGCCGTTCCTGACGCTGGAAGGGTTGCGCATCATTTTCGAAAAGAACCGTCCCCAGGCAGACGGGTCGCAAAAGGAGAGTTCTCGATGAAGAACGTGAAGGTCGCGGACACCTACAACTTCGCCCTGATTGGCCACTCAGGAGACGGCAAGACGACACTCGGCGAAGCCATCCTTCACACCGCCGGCGCGACCAGCCACTTGGGAAGCGTAAACGATGGGACGTCTGTGCTGAACTACCTGCCCGAGGAAAAGGAACGGCACACAACCATCAGCTGTTCCATCTATGGCTTCGATACCAACGGCAAGCACCTCACCCTGGTCGACACCCCCGGCGACTCGAACTTCCAGGCCGATGGCCGCATCGCGCTGCACGGACTCGACGGGGCTGTTCTCGTGGTGAACGCCGCGGGCGGCGCCAAGGTGGGCACCACTCGCATGCTGAAATCGTGTCGCGACATCGGCGTCGCGAGAATCGCCTTCATCAGCGGCATGGATCGTGAACGGGCCGACTTCGATGCTGCGGTCGAGTCGTTGAAGAAGATCGATGCCAGCCCGGCGGTCGTGACTCTTCCCATTGGTGAACACGAGAACTTTTCGGGCGTGATCGACCTGCTTCACATGAAGGCCGTGACTGCGGACGGAGAGGGCGAGATCCCGGACGACATGGCCGATGCCGTGCAGGCCGCCCACGAAGCCCTGGTGGAGGACGTGGCCGAGTGTGACGACGCGCTGCTCGAGAAATATCTGGAGGAAGGCGATCTGACCGAGGACGAGCTCGCACGCGGACTGATGGCGGGCACACGGGACGGTAAGATCACGCCCGTCTTCTGCGGCGCTGCACTGACCCAGCTCGGCGTTCCCACACTCATGTGGGGTATCACGGAACTGCTGCCGTCCGCCGCGGACCGACCGGCCTGGAAGGCGGCCGACGACGCCGGTACCCAGGTGGAGCCCAGCACGGAGGCACCCTTCACGGCCGTCGTGATCAAGACCCTGATCGACCGCTACGCGGGCACCCTCTCGGTCATGCGGATCGTATCCGGCACGGTCAAAGCAGACCTGTCGGTGCTCAACGTCTCGGCCAACGCGAAGGAGCGGTTCGGAAAGCTGTTGTTGCTCAAGGGCGAGGAGCACCGGGACGTTCCCGAGGCGGGCCCGGGCGACATCGTGGCGGTCGCAAAGCTCAAGTCCGTGCATACCGGTCACGCCCTGACCGCCGAAAAGGGAGGGATCCCGCTGCCGGAAATTCCCATTCCCCAGGGTGTCATTTCCTATGCCATCCAGGCGAAATCCAAGGAAGACGAGGATAAAGTCTATTCCTCACTTGGCCGATTGGTAGAAGAGGATCCGACGCTCCATCTGGGGCGAGAAGCCTCCACCGGCGAGTTCCTGCTGTCCGGCATGGGAGAGCTTCACGTCCGCATCACGGCGCAGAAGCTCCAACGAATGTTCGGTGTGGGAGTCGAGCTGAAGACCCCAAAGGTTCCCTACCGCGAGACCATCACGCGCAAGGCGGAGCACATCGAGGGCAAGCTCAAGAAGCAGACCGGAGGAAAAGGCATGTTCGGGGTGTGTTACCTCACGCTCGAACCCTTGCCCCGCGGGGAAGGAATTCAGTTCGTGGACGAGATCAAGGGCGGATCCATTCCGCGAGGGCTGATCCCGGCCGTCGAAAAGGGCATCCTGGAATCCTGTGATGCGGGACCCCTTGCCGGCTACCCCGTGGTGGATGTCCGAGTCCGCTGCATCGATGGCAAGCACCACGCGGTCGACTCGAACGAAATGGCCTTCAAGCTGGCCGCTTCGTTCGGATTCAAGGCGGGTATCGAGCAGGCCAAGCCCACGATTCTCGAACCGGTGATGAACGTCGAGATCTCGGCGCCGGCCGACCACGTCGGCGACGTCATGGGCGACCTCTCCAGCCGTCGTGGCCAGGTGCAGTCCACTGAAGCGTCCGGTGCGATGTCGGTCGTGAAGGCCCAGGTGCCGATGGGTGAGATGCTCGAGTACGCCACGACCTTGACCAGCATGACGGGGGGCCAGGGCGAATTTCACATGGAGTTCTCGCACTACGAGGAAGCCCCCGCCAACGTGCGCGAGAAGATCATTGCGGCGGCTGCCGCGGCAAAAAAGGAAGCCTCCTAGCGACTGCCTGGCCAGAGGGCGAAGGGGGGCGCTGAAGGCCGGGGCACGCGCCCCGGAGAAGAGAGATCGGGGAAACGTGGACGAGGAGCAGGGACGACAGAAGATCCGCCTGACGCTGTCGCCACAGGCGGAACGCTACGCCCGGCGCGATGCGCCGCGCGAAGCCCGCATGATGGCGGCTCGCGGCGCTCTGCCCCTTCCTCCCACCGAGCTCGCTACCGTGCTCTTTGCCCTGATGCACGATGCCGACGCCGAGGTGAAGTCCACGGCCCGCGAGAGTCTCGAAGGTCTGCCCGACAGCGTGATCGACCCGGTGCTCGGCGGAAAATGTCATCCGGCGCTGCTCTCCCACCTCGCTCACACCTTCAAGGACGACGGACAGCGGATCGAGCGGCTGGCGCTGAACATCGCCACCGATGACCGAACGATCGCCTTCCTGGCCACCCTGCCTTGCAAGCGCGTCGTCGACATCATTGCGAACAACCAGGAGCGCATGCTGCGCACTCCAGAGATCGTCGAATCCCTGGGGTCCAACCCCCTGACCGGTCGCGCCGTCATCGAAAGGATCCTCACATTCCTCGGCTTGGATCTGCCCTCGGACAGCGGCGACGATCCGGAGACCCGGGAGGTCAGCGTCTCCGAGGCCGAGGCCGCCCTGCGAGCCGTGCTGGGAGACGATCTCGGAGAATTCGCCCGCTCCCTCGTCGAGGAATCCGACGACGACGAGGCGATCGACGACGACACGACCACCAATCTGTACGCGCTGATCCAGCAGATGAGCATATTCCAGAAGGTCAAGCTGGCCCGACTGGGCAACAAGGAGGCCCGGGGTCTGCTGATCCGCGACCGCAACAAGATCGTGGCCGTGGCGGCGATCAGCAGCCCGAAGGTCACCGACAACGAGATCGCGATCTTCGCCAAGTCTCGCAACGTCAGCGATGAAGTGCTGCGCATGATTTCGACCAATCGGAACTGGACACGGAACTACCAGGTGAAACTGGCTCTGGTCAGCAATCCGAAGTGCCCGCAGACCGCGGCGATGAAGTTCCTCCATTTTCTGCAGGACACCGACCTGCGGCATCTGATGAAGAGCAAGGATGTTCCGCAGGTCATCTCAACCCATGCCCGGCGGATCCTGGCGAAGAAAGGGAAATTCTGATGGCGAAGGTCAGCCGAGAGGCCGCAGAGGTAAACGCGCGCATCGTCTACTGGGGCGCAGAAGGTGCAGGAAAGAGCGCCAACCTCCGTTCCGCGTACACGAAGATGCGCCCGGACCATCGCGGCGAGCTACGCGAGGTACCGAGCAGCCTCGACCCCGCGGCGAGCTACGAGGTGCTGCCGATCTCGCTGGGTGAGGTCGCGGGCATCCGTACCCAGATCGAGCTGATCGCAGCACCCGGGCAGTCGGATCAGGTCGCGACGCGAAAGCAGCTGCTGGACCAGGTGGACGGCATCGTGCTCGTGATCGATGCGACGGCCGACCGGGTCGATGCCAACATGGAGAGCTACGAGGAGCTGCGGCGGTCGCTGGCCGCCTACGGACGCAACCTCACCGACATTCCATTCGTCCTTCAGTACAACAAGCGTGACCTGGCAGACCCCTACGCTCTCGAAGACCTTCACCGCAAGCTCGATTCGGGCAGCGTCGCCGTCTTCGAGTCCGTGGCCACCGAGGGCACCGGCGTCCTCCAGACCCTCTCGACCATCTCGAAGCAGGTGATCCGCTCGCTGCGCAATCAGGCCCTGCCCCTGCCCGGTAAGGACACGGCCCCAGACCCGCCCAGGGCCGAAGCCAGCAGCGCCGAACGCATGGAGGCGGCCATCCTCGACGAAGCGAGCAGCCCCGATCGAGCCGCCCTCGACACGGCCGCCCAGAGCGCCCAGACCCTGTTGGACCAGCAGTCGCCTTGGCCCCAGGCAGGCGAGATCGAAGCCGGCTCAGGAGTCCGCATCGGCCCGGATCTCACGATCGTCTCGGTCGGTCATGCGTCGCGATGCGGTGACCGCAGCGTACGGATTCCGCTGGTGCTCGGTGACGCGGAAGGAGGAACGTCCACCCTCGTCCTCACGATCCAGCTCGACACCATACCCGATGGAGAATCGGGATGAGTCGCCGGCGGATCGGCATCCACGGGGCCACCGATGAGTCGCTCCAGCTGATCCCCCTCCTGCTGGCGAATCCCGAGGTGGAGATTGCCGGGGTCTTCGATCCTGACCCGGACGCGTTGCGCTCGCGCCTCGCGAGTCTCGCGCCCGAGATCGCCGAGGCGCTGCGAGGCAAGGTCTACGCCAGCGCACAGGACCTCGCAGACGACCCCGAACTCTTCGCCGTGATCGACGCGTCGGAGCAAGGCGATTTCGCAGAGACCTACGGTCAGGCGACTGAACGCGGCGTCCAGATTGTGACTCCGCTGGTCGCACGCCTCCTCTGGTGTTACGGAGCGACGTCGGACGACCGTAAGGTCGAGCTGCTCCAGGCGCTCCACGAAGTCGTCGAGTCCTACAACCTCACCGTCGATACGGATGAACTCGTTCGCCGGATGCTCGAGATTGCCATCGGCGCGACCGGTGCGGACGGCGGCTCCGTGATGATGCTCGACCCCGAGAGCCGGGAGCTCCGTGTGCGCTGGGCGATTGGCATCGAACCGGAGCTATGGCCCAAGATCTGCCTCAAGATCGGTGAGGGCATCGCCGGACGCGTAGTCGAAGAGGCGCGATCGATCCACCTTCGCGGCAAGGCCGATCAACACCGCTTCAAGATCGTACGCGAGCGTCTCGACGTCGAATCGGCGCTCTGCGTTCCGCTGATCCACGAGGGTCAGATCCTCGGCGTACTGAATCTCCATCACAAGCTGCGGGCCGATGCGTTCACCGAAGACGACCTCAAGTTCACCGAGCAGCTCGCTCGTCTCGACGCCCAGATCATCGCACGAGCGCAGGAGCACGAGGCACTTCGCAGCCAGGCCAACCGCTACGCCGCGGCTCGCGAGCTGCGCCAGATCCTGGCCGGCAAGGCACCCTTGCGCGAGCGGCTGACGGATCTCTGCCGCCACGTGGTCGGTCATGCGGGCGCCGGAATCGCGAATCTCTACCTACTCGACCTCGACGAGGGCGACCTCTACCTCGCCAGCAGCTCGCTCGACAACGCAGGGCTCGGCGAAGAGATCCGCATCGCGATCGGCCAGGGCGTGGACGGCCGGGTCGCCCTGACCCGGAAGGCGATCTTCCTCCGCGGACCCGACGACGAGCTTGCCATGGCCGCCCTGCCCCTGCTGGCGGGAGAAGAGCTCGTCGGCGTGTTGTCGGTGCAATCGGGCCAGGGTGCGCCCAGTGGAAGGGCGGCGGAAGAAACCCTGCTCGAGCTGGCGGCCGTGGCCGCCGAAGAGATCGCTTCTCTCGAACGGGAGGCCCGACGCCAGGCACGGGCCACCAAGATCGGGGCCATCAATGAGGCCGGTATCCGGATGATCTCGGTCACCGATCCAGCCGAGGTCGTGCGCCTCGCTACGTCTTCGGGTGCCATGGTGCTCGAGGCCGACCACGCGGTGCTGCGTCTCCAGAACGAGCAGACCGGCCGCTACTCGATCCGGTCGTACTTCGGGTCTGCCGACGGCCGCCTTCAGGAAACCCTTTTCCGACTCGACAAGCAGCTCTCGGTGGACGCCATCAAGCGTCGCACGCCCGCACTCATTCGTGATCTTCGCGAGGAACGACACCTGAGTGAGTATTCCCGTGATGTCCGTTCGACCATGGCGGCTGCCTTGAAACGCGATGGCGCCGTGATCGGAACGCTCGCGCTCTACGACAAGATTCAGACGGACCGCTTCACCGCCGGCAGCTTTACCGATCAAGACCTCACCCTGTTCCAGAAGTTCGTAACCCACCTCGAGCGGGCCCTGACGAACGCCCAGTTCCACGCCCATGCGCGCCAGTTTCGCAATTTCGACGAGGACACCGGACTCCTCAACGAAACGTATCTGCACAAGCGTATTCAGGAGGAACTCGCTCGTGCGGGTGGACGTCCGGGTGCAGTAGCGATTGCCGTGTGCCGCATCGAAAACATTGACGAGATCAAACGAGCGCGAGACGCCGCATTCGCTCGCAAGGTCTTGCAGCGCACGGCCGATGCCCTGCGCGCCCATCTGCGGGACTTCGACGTGGCGGGTCGCACGGGAGCCGCGGAGTTCACGATCCTGCTGCCCGAGCCCGGCTTCTCGACCAGCGAGCGGGTCTTCGCCCTGGCACGCAGCGTGGCCGATGATGTCTCCAAGGACGACGCCATGAACCAGCCGGTTCGAATCGGCCTTGCTTTCGGCTACGCGGCCCACCCCGAGGAGGGCACGGACCGGGAGAGCCTGCTCGCGCGCGCCAGCGAAGCGCGCATCAGGATGATCTAGGACAATGGGCGCCAGTCATTGGCCGGCGTCAGCTGACTAGCGGCCCAGCAGGGATTCCAGCGGCGTAAGCGGAAGTCCGAGGGAGAACGCAACGCCCTCGCAGACCACGTGTCCACGCCAGATATTCGCCCCCTGCTGCAACGCGGGATCCTCGCGCAGCGCCCCCTCGGTCCCCAGGGCCGCCAGCCGCTCCACGTAGGGAAGTGTCGTGTTCGTGAGGGCGAAGGTCGATGTCCGGGGAACGGCACCCGGCATGTTGGCAACTCCGTAGTGGACCACGTCGTGTACGAGGTAGGTCGGGTCGGCGTGCGTCGTCGGATGGATCGTCTCGACGCAGCCGCCCTGGTCCACCGCCACGTCGACCACCACCGATCCCGGCTCCATCTCTTCCACCATCTCTTCGGTGACCACGACGGGGGCTCGCTGGCCACTCACGTAGACGCCGCCGATCACCAGGTCGCTGGAGATGACCGAGCGCGCGATGTTGGCCGGATTGGAGTAGAGCGTGTTGAGGTCGCCGGAGAAGATGTCGTAGAGATAGGTGAGACGCTTCAGATCCACGTCGAGCACGTCGACTTCGGCTCCGAGGGCATGGGCGACCCGCACGGCGTTGATTCCCACGGTCCCGGCGCCGAGAACCGTCACCTTCCCCCGCTTGACCCCGGGAACACCACCCAGCAAGAGCCCCTTTCCCTGCCGATCCTTTTGCAGCAGCATCGCACCGATCTGGGCTGCCAGACGTCCCGCCACCTCACTCATCGGTGCCAGAACCGGGAATGCGCCATCGGGAGTCCGGATCGTCTCGTAGGCGATGGCGAGGACGCCCGCGTCCAACAGGCCTTGGGTCACCTCCGGAGCCGCGGCCAGATGGAGGTAGGTGAAGAGCGTCTGACCGCTATGAAGCCTGGCAATCTCGGAAGACTGTGGCTCCTTCACCTTGACGACCAGCTCGCTCTCCCAGACGTCTTCCAGCGAGCCGACCCGGGCGCCGGCGTCGACATAATCATCGTCGTCGAAGCCACAGCCGTTGCCGGCTCCGGTCTCCACGTGGACTTCGTGCCCCTGGGCTACCAGCTGGCGCACGCCGTCGGGCACCATGCCGACGCGGAACTCCATCACCTTGATCTCGCGCGGAACCCCGATTCGCATGAACGACGCTCTCCCCTCCGTGAACGCGCCGGGGAGGCTAACCCATCCGTATCCGCCGCTCAGCCGCGAAAGGCCTCGATCAGGATATCGGCCGTCTCCGGGCGCATGATACGCGGGTCCGGACGCTTTCCGTTCTTGAGCTGCTCCCGGACCTTGGTGCCGCTGATGCTGTAGGGCTTCTCGTCGGGGTGCCTCTCGCTGAGGTCGACCCGACCGAGCGCCTCGTAGAAGGCGGCGAAGCCGATCTTGCAGGGCTGGATGTGGAGTTCACCGGCCAGGCTCTGGAAGATTTCCTGGGCCTCGAAGTCGCCCCAGATCGGGGAACCGTCCTCATAGGGTGCGTCGGCATGCTTGCGGCCGATCACCAGATCGCTGAAGCCGTAGTTCTGGCGATAGATGGCGTGCATGATGGCTTCGCTGGGGCCACCGTAGAACATCTTCATGTCCAGGCCGATCAGCTCGAAGACGTCGCCGATGGCGTAGCCGGCCTTCTCCCAGATGGCTTCGTCCTTGTCGCCCTGACCCAGCAGGCGCTGATCGTGGAGCACCTTGTAGCAACGCATGCGCATGACAGCGGGGACGTCGTCCCCCTTGAGCTCGCCGACCAACGGGTTCAGCACGACGCCCGTAAAATGCCCGGCAGCGGTCAGGCGCTCGGCGCCGGCGACCAGTGCGTACTCGTGGGCGCGGTGAAGCGGATTCCGGGTCTGGAACGCGAGAGCTCGCTCCCATTTTCGATCGCGGATCAGGGCCCGCGTCATGCAGGGCGAGAGCATGTACTCACCGTATTCGGGGTGCAGCCGCTGGGGCAATGCGCGGATCGAACCACCGACCAGCTTGAGGCGTTCATCGTTCTGGATCATGCGCCCGCCCGGATGATCGTAACGCTCCGTGTCGTAGACCTTCTGGACGTAGAGATCCTTGTCCCAGTCGAAGATCTCGATGGCGTCGACGATGGCCACGACCTCGCCGTCCTCCTGACAGACGGCCACCGAGCCGCCGGCCGAGAGCGCGTTCGCCTCGTCGTCGGTCACCGGGAGGGAAAGCGGAATGCCCCAGGCGTAGAAGCCACCGTTCGCCTCGATCCGCTTCTCCTCCAGTACCCGATGCCACACGTCAGCCCGCATCGGGCCTTCCAGGGGTGACAGTGCGCCGTCGGCCAGTCGATGGACGGTCGACAGGTCCGCCGCCGTCACCCGCAAGCTGGGCAGTTTCGCGGCTTCGGCCAAGAAGCGCTTGCGCTGGGAAAGCGGCACGACCCGGTCGACAAGCTGCTTGCAGCCACCGTGAACGGGCACCAGATCCTTCGTTTCTGCAGTCATCGTCTCTTCTCCATTCGCTCGTTTCACGTTCCCCATGCTCTCGTTGCACGGGTCGGAACCGGGGTCGTCGATCTACCAGATCGGGTGCTGCGCGCCTCCCTCTCCCAACAACACGCGGTCGCCGGTGCCGTCGAAGCGCAGCAAGTACAGGTTCTGGTTGAAGCCGTCATCGCCCACGTAGATGATCAAGCGGCCATCGGGGGAGAATTCGCCATGGATCTCGTCCAGTCCAGCACCGCCGACGCGCTTGCGACCGCTGCCATCGGGACGGACCCGATAGAGCGTCCAGTGATCGCCCACTTTCTGGCTGTAGACGATCCACTGACTGTCCGGGGAAAACGCCGGAAAGCGTCCCGGACCGAGGCTTCGATTCTCGCCGCCCACCATCGGAGACCGAACCATGATGTGGTCGGACCGGCGCCGCTGGGAGACCCAGGCAATGGCGCTGCCATCGGGCGCGCAGGCGATGCTGTAGTCCCCGGGACCGTCCGAGATGACCTCACGCCCAACGCCGCCCGGACCCGTCAATTCAATCGTGGCCACCGCTCGCTCGTCGCGGACCGTGGCCTTCACCAGCGCAATACGTCCCTCCGAACCGTAACAAGCATCGGGATGAACGCCCGGGGCCCGTGTGATCGTACGGACATCGGCCCTCTCGAAATCGTATTCAAAGATCTGCCGGAAGCGGCCCACCGTCTGGGTGAACAACAATCGGCGGCCATCGGCGGACAGATCGCGCGGCACCGACCCGCGCCGGGCGCTCTCGATGGTCTCCACGTCGAGCGTGTGCGGGTTCAGCACGGCGACGCGGCCGGGAAAGCGTCGCTCCATGCCTTCGTCGCCGACTCCGCCGGTCCCGAGGAGCTTCTCCACGTAGCTGCGGACCGAGTCGACGCTGGCAACCCCCTGCTTCTGGGGGGCCCGCGCTGTCTCGTTCACTTCGGCGAGCATCTCCGCGCGCCGCCGGGCCTCTTCGTTGGTGAAATAGCGGATCACAATCTTCTGCTCGGGAATCTCGGACGTGGAGATTCCCGAAGTTCCGCAAGCAACGAACCCGCTGGCCAGCAGGACGAAGGGCGCCAGGGCGCCAAGCCCCAGCAGTCTTGCGAACCGAAGTGCCATTACCGGTCTACCGGTCGGACGAGGCATCCTTGGAACGGTCGTCCCACCCCGTCGCGTCGGAAGATTCCAATCCGGCCCACGGCGTCCTCGTTACCGTAGACCTCGATCACGATCTGGTGGGCATCTGGAAACGGAAAGAAGGCGTGCTCGGCGTACTCGAGATCCATTTCCGACAGGTACGCGCCCGCGCCGACGTGGGAATGATAGACAGCGCTCACCCGCTCAGCCGTGTCTCGGAGCTCCTTCTCCACTCGCAGCACGTCGGACGGACTCATGAAGAAGGCCGCGGTACCGTCGCGCGGATAGAGCTGCGGATTCTCGGTATGCTTTTGCGTCATTTCGTTTCGACACCGCTCGACGCGCACGAAGCGCTCGTTCTCGTCTCCAATGATGAGCCCGCAGCATTCCTCCGGACGCGACTCGAGGGCGTGGGTCCGTATCTCGTTGAGAATGCGCCCGGGAACGGGAACCGGCGAAAGCTTTTCGTCAGCGTCAACGCGCCGAGGCTTGTCAGCGTCGACGCGCCGGGCGTTGTCAGCGTCGACGCGTCGGCGCACTGTTCGCTCCCTGCTGTCCAACGGTCCAACGCGGTCCCGTGTGGGCCACTTCGCATCGTCACGCCGCTGCCCCATGGGGGCGAGAAAGGCGGGAGTCTACGCGAGGCTGGCCGATCCCGCGAGCGCGCATCGGCCTGCGGGGGCGTCGCTTCCGAAATTCGATGAATGCCTTCCAAGTGGCATCCGAGCGGTGGATCCGGATGCGATTTCCAATGCTTCGGATGGACCGGATTGGCACCGCAGCAAGGACCCTGCGAAGCTGCCGACGCGCAAGGACGCAGCTGTGACGATCGACCGTCTCGCTCATCTCGATGCCCATCTCCTGCTGCTGGTGAACCGCATCGACCTACCGGGCTGGGGCGTCGTGATGGGGTACGGGACCGACCTGGGTCACCAACTGCTGCTGACCCTGCTGATCGCGATGGGCCTTCGCTTGCTGGACCGCCGGCGCTTCCCCAAGAACTTCGCCGTCATCAGCCTGGCCATCCTGTTTGGCGGCCTCGTGACGGTCGGCTTCAAACACGCAATCGATCGCTCCCGCCCATTGGAGCTCACCCACGGTCGTCCGGTGGAGAAGCGCGAGCTGCTCGGCGGACGACTCGATCGACAGTTCAAGGTGATCGACCCGGAGCTCGCCCAGGTCGCGCCCACGCTGCGCATACTCGGACCCACGCGGCGGAAACACTCCTTTCCCTCCGGACACACGGCCGTCGCCTTCGGCTGTGCGGCCGCCCTCATCTACGCCTCGCGAAGTCGGCGCGGCTGGCTGTGGCTTCTACCCGCCGGCTTCGTGGGCATTACCCGCCTGGCGTGTGGCGCCCACTACCCGACCGATGTCGTGGCCGGCGCACTGATCGGAAGCGCGTGTTCGCTCTTCGCCCTGCGCAGCACCGAGAGTCTCCACGGCCTGGCGAGTCCACCGCTTGCTCCCGCCGAGCGTGGCGCGCGGCGCCCCGGACGCTTGCGGGTCATGATGATCGTGGGCGAGGACAGCGCCGACGTCTACGGCGCGAGGCTCCTGAACCAACTGAAACAGATGGACCCGGAGATCGAGGCCTTCGGAATCGGGGGACCGGAGCTGCAACGCGCTGGCCTTGCAATCGAGACCGACGCCCACCGGCTCGCCATCGTCGGTTTTACGGATGTGGTGCGCGCCCTCCCCAGCCTGCTGAGAATCTACCGGCGTGCCTGCGCGCTGCTGGATGCCCGTTCGCCCGACGTGCTGGTCTGCATCGATCTGCCGGATTTCAACTTCATGCTGGCACTGCAGGCACGAGCTCGCGGCATTCCGGTGCTCTTCGACATCGGTCCGCAGGTCTGGGCCTGGCGCAGCGGTCGCATTCCGAAGCTGGCCGACCGGATCTCGAAGATGATCGTGGCCTTCCCCTTCGAAATGCCGTACTACGAACGCCATGACGTTCCGGTCGCCTTCCACGGGCACCCCCTGCTCGAAGGACTCGAGCGGCGCTTTGCGGATCGCGCTGCCGCACGCAGCCACTTCGGCCTCGATCCAGAGCGACCGGTCTGCGT
>SMWR01000159.1 GCA_004356735.1 Deltaproteobacteria bacterium | reverse complement strand
GATTGGCCGCGCCGCGTCTTCCGATTCCGCCGCGCGGTGCCAGTGCCCGAGGCCCCGACGGCTCCATTCTCCGCGCCTCAGCGGCTGGCCTTGGCATTCGTCACCGTCTGGGTGACGCTGCAAGTCATGATCCCGCTTCGTCCGCACTTCTACGACGGCAACCCGAGTTGGACGGAAGAGGCCCACCGATTTTCCTGGCGACAGAAGCTCCGGTCGAAACGTTCGGTCTTGAAATACGTCCTCGTCGACCCGGCAAAGAATCTGGCGGACGTGAAGAGAACCTTCTTCGAGCCCTACGACTTCATCGTGCCGCTGGAGATTCCACTGAGCTCCCAGTGGGACGAAGGCGAGATCACCGATCCCCAGTCCCTGGAGCTTCTGGAGCGCCACAAGGGCACTCATCGGCGGGGCCCAAGTCCGTGACGGGGGGTGGAACGCTGAGTCGGCTCCGCGTCATCGATCTGTCCACCGAGATCGCGGGGCCCTATTGCACGAAGCTGCTCAGCGACGCCGGAGCCCAGGTCATCAAGGTCGAGTCGCCAGACGGTGGCGACCCGCTGCGACGCTGGAAGGCATCGCAAGACGAGCTGCCGGAAGGCTCCGACGGCGCACTCTTCCAATACCTGAACGCATCGAAGCGAAGCATCGCCCTCGACGTTCAGGACGCCGGGGATCGTGAGACGTTGCTGCAGCTCGCCGCGACCGCCGACCTCTGGATCGACAACCCGTCGTCGGGCAGCCAATACGAACGGGGTATCACCTGGAACGCACTGCAGGAAGTGAACGCGTCGCTCTCGTTCGTGTCGATCACGCCCTGGGGCACGACGGGGCCGTGGGCCGATCGGCCCTGGACCGAGTTCACGATGCAGGCCGCCATCGGCTCGATCGACTGCCGCGGTCTGCGTGACCGCGACCCCGTCGCAGCCGGAGGGCGACTCGGCGAATGGATTGCCGGCACCTATGCCGCTGTCGGTGCGCTCATCGCCTGGCTCGCCGCGCAGCGCAGCGGCGAGGGACAGCACGTCGACCTGTCCATCTTCGAAGCGATGCTGCTGTGCCTGACCGTCTACCACGACCTCAGCAGTCAGTGGAACGAAGGGCCGCTGCCCCGCTCGATCGAGATCCCGTCGATCGAGCCGGCCAAGGACGGCTGGGTCGGGTTCTGCACCATCACGGGCCAGCAGTGGAAGGATTTCTGCTTCCTGATCGAACATCCCGAGATGGCCGAGGACGAGCGCTTCTTCATGGGCCGCAGTCGAATGGACCACCGGGCCTTCGTGCAGGAGGTGATTCACGCGTGGACGCGCGAGCGGACGGTGGACGAAATCGTGGAGCAGGCCAGCCTGTTGCGCATCCCGGTGGCTCCGGTGGGAGACGGACGGACACTGCCCGGCATGGACCACTTCGTCGAAAGACGCGTGTTCGTCGAAAACCCGCACGGCTTCATCCAGCCGCGCCCGCCCTATCTTCTGGAGGCGCACACCCACTCGGCGCCGGGGAAAGCGCCCGCACTCGATCAGCATCGCAGCGAGATCCTTGCCAATCTCGAGTCGGAATCCCCCGACTTCATCAAGCCTGCCGCCGGGAATGACATCGGACGACCGCTGGCGGGCCTGCGAATCGTGGATCTCTCGGCCTTCTGGTCCGGCCCCATCGCCACCAGCACGTTGGCCAGTCTGGGCGCTGACGTCGTCAAGGTCGAGTCGATCCAACGACCCGATGGCATGCGCTTCGCGGGCAGCGTCCCCGGTGAACGTCTGTGGGAATGGTCGCCGGTCTTTCACGGCGCGAATCCCGGCAAACGAGACGTGACGCTCCGCCTCGATCATCCCGAGGGGCGGGCGTTGCTGCGCCGCTTGATCGAAACGGCCGACGTCGTGGTCGAGAACTATTCGGTTCGCGTACTCGAGAATTTCGGGCTCGACTGGGAGACGCTACGGGAATGGAATCCGAAGCTCGTGATGGTCCGCATGCCGGCCTTCGGCCTCGACGGCCCGTGGCGCGACAGGACCGGCTTCGCGATGACGATCGAGCAGGTGAGTGGGATGGCGTGGATCACGGGTTACGACGATCTCCCCCTCGTCGTGCGCGGAGCCTGCGACCCGCTGGGCGGTATGCACGCCATCTTCGCCCTGCTGTTGGCCCTCGAAGACCGAAAGCGCGACGGGAAGGGACAGCTCGTGGAAGTTCCCATGGTTGAAGTGGCCCTCAACATCGCTGCGGAGCAAGTCATCGAATACTCGGCGTACGGACAGGTGTTGCGTCGCAACGGAAACCGCGGACCCGTAGCGGCGCCCCAGGGTCTCTATCGCTGTGGCCGCGGCGAAGCGCTCATCGCCCTTGCCGTGGCAACAGACGAGCAGTGGCGGGCATTGCGCACCCTGATGGGAGATCCAGCGTGGGCCGATGTCGCGCCGTACGAATCTGCAGCGGGACGGCGTGCCCATCACGACCCGATCGATGCAGGAATCGCCAGCTGGCTCGGCGAAGTCGAGGCTTCCGAAGCCGTCCAGGCGCTGCACGACGCCGGAATCCCGTCACACACCGTCATCAATGCCCACTTTCTGCATCCGAACCCACAGCTCGAACATCGGGGCTTCTTCCAAACGATGACCCATCCCGTGACTGGGGAGACGCGCTACCCCGGCCTGCCGTTGCGTTTCTCGAACCTCCACGGCCCCGCGCACCGACGGCCGCCCCCGACCCTGGGACAGCACAACCGCGAGATCCTCATCGATGAACTCGGCCTATCGGAACAAGAGTTCAATCGGCTACTTGAGGCGCAGGTGATCGGCGAGCGACCGACCTTCATGTAGAAGCTCGCGGGTGGCCCGGACGTCTCACGGGCCTGGCGTGGGACGCTCGAAGCTCCAGGCCAGGAAGGTCTCCACGTCGTCGGCCGCGGACGCGGCCCGCTCGCGCACGTACTCGTGGTGGGCGTACAGGCCGATATCAATCAGCCGCTTGACTCGATTGCGATCCAGGATCCCGAAGCGGCGGGCAAGATGACCGAAGCCCGACAACGCATCGCCCCGCACGTTGGCGTTGTGGTGGCGCGTGAGCTGAGCGCAGCAGCACTCGGCCCAGTCACGATCTTGGGCGCCATGGACCAGGTCCATCAGCAGGCGCTGCAGCTCGAACGGGTCGTTCCGCTCGACGGCTCGGTCGAAGCGCTTGCGCAGAAGCTCGTCGGGGTCGGGCTGGTTCATGACCTATCGGGTACTCAACGGAGAGAGGTCTGGAACATATCACCGAGGCAGGGCGGATCCACCGTCAGTCCGGAGGCTCGTCAACCAGCCAGACGACCGTGGCGCCCCAGCCGCCACGATCTCCTGGAGCGTCCTGGAATCGTTCCACGTAGCGATTTCGTTCGAGGCGCCGCTGGATCCGATTGCGCTGGACGCCGCGGCCGCGACCGTGGATCACGCGGACTTCCCGCAGCCCCTTCTCCCAGGCGGCCTCGATGTAGGCATCGACGACGTCGGCCATCTCGGCGGGTCGGAAGCGGTGCAGGTCGATGGAAGCTTCGATCGGGATCTCGACGGGTCCGTCGAAAGGTCCGTCCGGATCCTCGACATCGTCGGACACGGCTACAGGCCTTCGAGATGATCGGTGAGATTGAAACGAAGCAGCTTCGGCTCGGGGCCCACCAACAGATCGCTGACGGCGCAGTTGTCCATCACGCTCTTCCACTCAGAGTAGGAGCCGTCCAGCAGCTGAGCGAGGCCCATGGAGAGGGCACCCCCGTGCGTCACGACGATCACACGCTCACCGGGGTGACGCCGAGCGATGGCGAGCAACGCACCGGTGATCCGGTCGCTGACCTGTCGCGGTGACTCGCCGCCGTGGGGCGAGAAGTCGGGGTCCTGCTTCATGTGGTGCCAGAGCCGATGCTTCTCGGAGAGCTCCTGGTAGGTCTTGCCCTCCCAGCTTCCGAGGTCGTACTCGCTCAGCCCCGCCTCGATCCGCAGCTCCATCGACAGGGCCTCGCCGATCGCCTCGGCCGTGTGGCGGGCACGTTCGAGCGGACTCGAGTAGAGGGCGACTGCCTCGCGGAAGTCTTCGGCCTCGGCCAGAAAGGAGGCCACCCGGGCGGCCTGTTCGCGACCGCGCCCGGTCAGTGCCGTGTCGGTCGAGCCGTGCCAGACAGCGTCGATGTTCGCCGACGTCTCGCCGTGGCGAACGAGCGTAAGGATCGATGCTTCGGTCATTTCGCGGGGAAAGTACCGGAGCCCCAGAAAAAATGGGACGGCGGGTCCCTGAGTACCGAGGAGCAGCCCCAGGCGACTCGCCGTCCCGTCGATAGGGCCGAAGGACAGGCCCCAAACTCTGGGAAGTCGAAAAGTCGTAGGGTCAGACAGCGCTCGGACCGATTCGGTTCCGTCGGCTCCCAGAGAGTCTGGGATATAGGGGTGTTATCAGTGCTCTTGCTGATGTGGAATTCCCCCATCCGGGCCGTTCTCGACCGGGTTGGCGGGGGTTCGGGGGTTGGAGCGCCGCTCTCGCGGAATCGGAAGCGAAGTGTCGAATCGGAGCCAGCCGTCATCCAAGCAGCGGCCGGTCGTCGGGAACCTGCCTGCTCGACGACGCTGAAAGGCCTCAGCGAACTCTGCCAGCGACTTGGCCCCGCCGAGTCGCTCCACCGGTTCAGCGTCCGCCAGACCGGCCAGGGACCGCGGCCTCCCGAACTCCGCCAGACCGCTTCTCGTAGCCTTCCGCGTGCCGCTTCGCGAGAGTCCGGGTACACTCGGCCTCCCCTGACCGGCCTGGCCCGGTCGCCCCCGACGCCAAACTCCTCAGTGGGACAGTGATATGGCACGCAAGAGCAGAACAGCCGTTCTCAAGCGCCAGCGTGAGGCACGCAAGGCGGAGAAGCAGGCCGCCAAGCGCGAGAAGCGCATGGAGCGCGAGACCGTGGAATCGGATGGTTCCCAAGTCGCCACGGCAGATGACCTGGCGGGGTACGGGTTTGTCGGGGACGAGGAAGAGGAGCAGGGGGAGTCCAAAGAGCCCCCAAGGCCCGGATCTTCGTCGTGAGCGACATCCCGCTCATTTCATCGAGGCAATGGATTGGCCGAAGAACCCCGCATCGCGGTCTTCGTCGACTACGAAAATCTCGCCATCGGCGCGCGCAACATGCGCAAAGGTACCTTCAAGATCGACCTGATCCTCCGGCGCCTGCTGGAGAAGGGTCGCATCGTCTACAAGCGCGCGTACTGCGACTGGGGCAAGTACAGAAGCGCCGTCCGGGAATTCCACTCCCAGGGCGTCGAACTCGTGGACATCCCCCAGTCGAAGGCCAGCGGCAAGAACAGCGCCGACATCCACATGGTCGTGGATGCGCTCGACCTCTGTTACCAGAAGCAGCACATCGATTCGTTCGCGCTGATCTCGGGCGACAGCGACTTCTCCCCGCTCGCGAAGAAGCTCAAGGAGAACGACAAGTTTGTGATCGGCTGCGGCATCAAGAGTTCGACTTCGGACCTCCTGATCGGCAGCTGTGACGAGTTCATCTACTACGACGACCTCGCCCGCTCGGCCGAAAAGCCCAGGAAGAAGACGAGCAAGAAGACGACCAAGAGCACCGACCCGAAAATGCAAGAGGCGGCCGACCGCGTGCTCGAGATCGTTCGCTCGCTGGAGCGAGACTACGACACCGTCTGGGGATCGATGGTCAAGCAGGCGACCCGTCGCGTCTTCCCGGGCTTCAACGAGGAATACTACGGATGCGCCAGCTTCGCCGACCTGCTGGTCGCGCTCCAGAAGCTGGGACACATCGACCTGGAATTCGATGAGGCGCGCGGCAACTACATCGTGCGCTCGCCGCGTCCCTGAAGCCGCCCTAGCCCTCGAGATCACGCCCCGTGGCCTGGATCAACCGACGGTTGGCCAG
>SMWR01000158.1 GCA_004356735.1 Deltaproteobacteria bacterium | reverse complement strand
GCGATCCTCTCGCCAAAAATCTGGCTGATCTGGTCGGCCAGGGTGGCGGCGTCGGCGAACTCGATCTTGAGGACGGCAAGCTCCTCGCGGTAGGTCTCGATGTCGAGCGACTCGAGGATCTTGATCAGGCGCCGGATGTTGGCCGACGACTCGGTCAGGATCACCATGTTGGTCGGTGCGTAGGCCGTCATCGCCGCGTCCTTCGAAACCAGCGGCTTGAGCGTGTTCACGATCGACTCGGCATCGATGTAGGCGAGCGGAATCAGGCGCGTGATGAAGGTGTCCCGATTGGCCGGCAGGCGCGCAGAGCGTGACGTCTCGACGTTGGTTTCCTTGGCGTCGCGCAGCGGAATGACCTTGAGGGCGCCGCTCGGCGTCTCCACGGTGGTGAAGCCTTTCACGAGCAGCACCGATTCGAACACGGCCCACGCCTGCTCGGGTGTCATGGGCTCGGGTGAGATGATCGTGACCCGGCCGCGAACCCGGTCGTCGTAGATGAAATTTTTGCCCGTGTGCTTGGCGATCAGATCGATTACGGCGGTGAGCTCTGCGTTCCGGAAGTCGAGCATGAACTTCTTGCTCTCGTCGACATCGTCGGCCGAGCTTGCGAGCGGCAACGCCAGTGCGGCCGCGAGGGCCAGCAGCAGCGCGGCGGTGAATCGACGGACCCTCAAACCGGGGCTTCCTTCCTGGTTGTCGGACTCGTCACCGGACGCCGCCGGCACTTCGAATTGCGTGCCGAACGACATCGGCGGGTCTCCTGCTTGCCGGCTGCCGCCGGTCAGTTCGGTGCCTCGATTACCACGGAGCGTTCGTTGCCGTCCTGGTCCCGGTACGTGATGTTCCAGGTGTCGCTGTTCGCGAGCTCCATCAGCAGCCGTGCGCTCGTCTCCGGGCTGTCGATGGAGACGCCGTTAAAGCCTGTGATGAGATCGCCGCTGTTGATGCCGGCCTCCTCGAACAGGCTGCCCGGCTTGATCGAGCTGACCTCGAGGCCCACGACCTGACCGGATTCGTAGATCGGACGCATTTCGGCCTGGGAGAAGATCGCGGCCGGCCGGCGAACCGCTTGCTTCGGCTTCGGGACCGCCGGCCGGGTGGCGACGCGGCGTCGCGGCTTGGGCCGCGTCACGTGGCGCCGGACGGTCTTGGCCTTGGCCTTCGGGCGCTGGGCCGCGATCTGGTCGGGACCGTCCAGCAAGAGCTCCCGGAGCTCGCCGCGTTCGAGCAGGACGATCCGCCTGCGTTCGATCTGTTGCACGCTGGCCGCGCCGTTCCGGAGGCTGTCACCGACGCGAACGGAGAGGTTCTGGTTGGATTCCTGGTCCAGTATGGTCGCCACGGCTTCGGGGTCCTGGGGGTCCAGGGTGGCCAGGGTTCCGATCAGCTGCAGCGGCAGTCCGGTCTCTTCGAGGTCGGCCAGAGGGTCCAGCTCGGGCATGGCCGTCGCCACCAGCTTCGAGCCGAAGAGGTTGCGATCCAGGATCACCTGCCGGTCTTCCCAGCTCATTTTGGTGGGTGCCGAACCCAACGCCGCCGGCAATGCCGGGTCGGGTGCCGGGGTCAGCAGCGACGCGAACACGGTGTTGGCCGTGTTCGCGACCAGGAAGCAGCAGAGCACCAGCAGCCCCGCGTTGACCACCCAGCTCAGGGTTCGACTCATCGTGTGTCGCTGGCTCCGTATCCCGCCCCGACGCGGTCCGCCGGGGAGCGGGCGAGTATACCCCGGCGATGCCCCTCCTCAACAGGAATCATCGTGATTCCAAGGAGTTAGGGACACGGCTTTCTGGCGCTCCGCCAATCGCTTCAGCCGGTTTTGACACCGAAACAACGGACTCTGTTCAGTTTCGGGGCCTTTTGGCCACAATTGCCGCCGATCGCGCCGGAGCGGTTGACAGCCCTCCACTGGGGACCAGCTTTCGGCCTCTCACGGCGTTTCCTCCGTCCTCGCTCAGGCGTAACGGGTCGAGCGCCCGTCAGCTGGAGGTAGAACGAGAGCCATGGCGGATTCGGGCAAGGTCATCGGCATCGACCTGGGGACCACCAATTCGGTGGTAGCGGTGATGGAAGGCGGACAGCCGACCGTGATCACGAACGAGGAGGGCGGTCGCACGACGCCTTCGGTGGTGAGCTTTGGGGACGACGGCGAGCGCCTGGTCGGTGCCATCGCCAAGCGACAATCGGTCACGAATCCCCAGGGAACCGTCTACTCGATCAAGCGCTTCATGGGCCGGCGTCTCGCCGAGGTTACGGAAGAGGTGAGACTGGTTCCCTACGAAGTCATCGAAGGTTCCGAAAGCACCGCGGTCGTGAAGGTCGGCGGCAAGACCTACAAGCCGCCTGAAATCTCGGCCATGGTGCTCCAGAAGCTCAAGGCCGCGGCGGAGGCCCATCTGGGAACCGAGGTGACGGGGGCCGTCGTCACCGTGCCCGCGTACTTCAACGACGCCCAGCGTCAGGCCACCAAGGACGCCGGCAAGATTGCAGGTCTCGAAGTCAAGCGCATCATCAACGAGCCGACGGCGGCCGCGCTGGCCTACGGCCTCGACAAGAAAGCCGACGAGAAGATCGCCGTCTACGACTTTGGTGGCGGCACCTTCGACATCTCGATTCTCGAAGTGGGCGACAACGTCGTCGAAGTGAAGGCCACCAACGGCGATACCCACCTGGGCGGCGATGATCTCGACCAGCGCGTGATCGAATACCTGGTCGGCGAATTCAAAAAGGACCAGGGGATCGACCTCTCCCAGGATCCCATGGCCCTGCAGCGTTTGCGCGAGGCCGCGGAGAAGGCGAAGGTCGAGCTCTCGAGCGCTCAGAGCACGGACATCAGTCTTCCCTTCATCACCGCGGACCAGACCGGTCCGAAGCACATGACCCTGAAGCTGACGCGAGCGAAGTTCGAACAGCTCGTCGAGGATCTTGTCGACCGGACGCTCGATCCCTGTCGTCAGGCCCTGACGGACTCGGGCCTGTCCGCCTCGGACATCGATGAAGTGGTCCTGGTCGGTGGCTCGACCCGTATACCCCTGGTTCAGCAGAAGGTGCAGGAGCTCTTCGGCAAGGAACCCAACAAGACCGTGAACCCCGACGAGGTGGTCGCGGTGGGCGCGGCCATCCAGGGGGGTGTCCTTTCCGGCGACGTGAAGGACTTGCTGCTGCTCGACGTGACGCCGCTCTCCCTGGGCATCGAGACGCTGGGCAGCGTGATGACCAAGCTGATCGAGAAGAACACCACGATTCCGACGAAGCGGAGCCAGATCTTTTCGACTGCGGCCGACAATCAGCCCCAGGTGGAGATCCACGTGCTCCAGGGAGAACGAGAGATGGCGGTCGGCAATCGTACACTCGGCAAGTTCATCCTGGACGGGATCCCGCCCTCGGTGCGCGGCGTTCCCCAGATCGAAGTGAGCTTCGACATCGACGCCGACGGCATCCTGTCGGTGCATGCGGCGGACAAGGCCAGCGGCAAGGAGCAGTCGATCCGCATCGAAGGCAGCGGGGGGCTCGACAAGGCCGAGATCGACCGGATGATGCAGGAGGCCGAGGCCCACGCGGCCGAGGACCACGCCGCCAAGGAGGCCATCGAAAAGCGTAACTCGCTCGATTCGATCATCTACCAGGCGGAGAAGACCCTCGAAGAGAACGCCGACAAGCTCCAGGATGCCGACACCCAGAGTGTGAAGACTGCGCTCGAAGAGGCCAAGAAGGACCTTGAGAGCGAGGATCCGGTCCGCATCGACGTTGCGCGGCAGCGGGTCGAGCAGGAACTGCACAAGGTGGCCGAGGTCCTCTACAAGGCGCAGACTCCGCCGGGAGGAGATGCCGGGTCGACCGCGGGCGCACAGGCTGCGTCGGGTGCGGCGGCCGGCGACGACGATGAAGGGGAAGTGGTCGACGCCGAGTACAGCGAGGAGAAGGGGGACTCCTGAGTCGCCTTGTTTCAAGGAGGTTGGCGTGAGCCGCGGGAAGCGTAAAGACCCGTTCGGAGAGCTGTACGGCGAATTTCGCGACCGCCTGCGGGGCGATCGTTGGCAGCCCGACGTGGATGTCTTCGAGACAGAGAAGAGCATCGTGGTTTGCGCCGAGCTCTCGGGTGTTCGAAGCGACGATCTGCGCGTCACCGTGGACGGTCAGGACCTGCGGATCAGTGGCGTCCGTCTGGTCCCCGAACCCTCCGGCGTGCATCGTCTGCACCAGATGGAGATCGCCACGGGGCCCTTCGAGAGGCGACTGCGCATTTCCATCGCATTCGAACGGGACGGTGTGAACGCCCACCTGGCCGACGGGTTCTTGACCGTGACGCTGCCCAAGCGCGCGCGGGTTTCCGTGAAGGTGGAGCTGGAAGCTCCAGAGGACGAGTGAGTTGTCGGAAGATCCGGATCTGATCCAGGCCGAAGAGCAGGGCGAAGGTACGACCGTCCTCGTGGGTACCGACCACGGGGAAGAAGCCGCCCGAATCGACATCCCGACTTCGATGTTGGTGTTGCCGCTCAAGAATACGGTGCTGTTTCCGTTCATTCCCTCGCCGCTGTTGGTGAGTTCCGAGCGGTCAAAGCGTCTGATCGACGACGTGCTGGTGACCCCCGACCGCTTGTTGATGGTGATCGCCGTTCGCCACCCCGTGGATGGCAGTCCCGGCGCCGACGACGTCTATCGCATCGGAACCGTGATGCGCATCGCAAGGATGCTGAAGTTCCCGGACGATTCGTATCGACTGTTGGTGCAGGGGATCACCCGGGCGCGCGTGGTGGAGTTCGAATCGGAAGATCCGTATCTGCGCGGCCGGATCGAACGCCTCGAGGAGACCGGGGATCTCGACTCGGTCGAGACAGCGGCCCTGATGCGAAACGTGGCCCAGCAGTTCTCGGCGCTGGTGGCCGAGAGCCCGCGGCTGTCGGACGATCTCCAGCTGTTGGCCAGCGGCATCGACGACCCGTCGAAGCTGGCGGATCTGGCCGGTTCGCACCTCGATGTCGATGTGGCGGGCAAGCAGTCGGTGCTCGAGCAGGTCGACGTCCCCCGTCGTCTCAAGCTCGTGCTGGAGGGCATCGCGCGTGAACGCGACGTCGCCCAGGTCGAGAGCGAGATTCGAGAGAAGGTCCAGAGCGACATTGGCAAGACCCAGCGTGACTACATGCTGCGCCAGCAACTCGAAACGATTCGCCAGGAGCTGGGCGAGTCCGAGGATCAGGAATCGGACATCGAGCAGATTCGCGAGAAGCTGGTGGCCGCCGGGATGCCGGAGGAGGCCGAGAAGCAGGCGATGCGCGAGCTCGACCGCCTGAGCCAGATGCCAGCCGCCGCAGCCGAACACAGCGTGATCCGCACCTATCTCGACTGGATGGTCGACCTGCCGTGGTCGAAGCTCTCGGAAGACCGGCTCGACATCGTCGAGGCGCGCCGCATCCTGGACGAGGATCACTACGGACTCGACAAGGTGAAGGAGCGCATCATCGAATACATCTCGGTGCTCTCGCTCAAGCGCGACCTGAAGGGGCCGATCCTGTGCTTCGTCGGTCCGCCCGGAACCGGCAAGACGTCCCTGGGCCGCTCCATCGCGCGTGCGCTGGGCCGGGAGTTCCAGCGGATCTCGCTGGGCGGAGTTCACGATGAAGCCGAGATCCGCGGCCACCGACGCACCTACGTCGGAGCGCTCCCCGGGCGCTTGATCCAGGGTTTGCGCCGCGCCGGCACCCGCAATCCCGTCTTCGTGCTCGACGAGGTCGACAAGGTCGGGGCCGATTCCCGTGGAGATCCGTCCTCGGCACTCCTGGAAGTGCTGGACCCGGAACAGAACCACACCTTCAGCGATCACTATCTGGAGGTGCCGTTCGATCTGTCTCAGGTGCTGTTCGTCGCCACCGCCAACCAGATGGGCCCGGTGCCGGCCGCGCTCCGCGACCGGATGGAGGTGATCGAGCTTCCCGGCTACATCGAGGAAGAGAAGGTCGAGATCGCCAGGCAGTTCCTGGTTCCGCGCCAGCGCGAAATGAACGGCATCACCGGGATCGACTTCAGGATTCCGGACGACACGCTCCAGATGCTGTGCCGTAGCTACACTCGCGAGGCCGGCGTGCGGAATCTCGAGCGCGAGATCGGCGCCGTGTGCCGCAAGTTCGCACGCCGGGTCGCCGAAGGGCAGGTCGACGGGCCCGTCGTCGTGAAGCCGGAAGATCTGGCCGATCTGCTGGGGCCCGTGCGCTTCGAGCCCGAGATCGCGGAGCACGGTGGGCAGGCCGGTGTGGCCGTTGGCCTGGCCTGGACGCCATCGGGTGGAGATATCCTGTTCGTTGAGTCGACCCAGATGCCTGGCAAGGGAAAGCTCAAGCTCACCGGATCTCTCGGCAACGTGATGCGCGAGTCCGCCGAGGCGGCGCGGTCCTGGCTGCGAAGCAAGTCCGATGAATTCGACCTGGACAAGGATCTCTTCGAGCACGCTGACATCCACGTGCACGTGCCCGCCGGGGCCGTGCCCAAGGACGGCCCGTCGGCCGGGATCGCCATGGTGACTTCGCTGGCGTCGTGCCTGACCGGCCGGATCTCGGACCCCCACGTGGCGATGACCGGAGAGATCACCCTGCGTGGCAAGGTCCTTCCGGTGGGCGGCATCAAGGAGAAGATCCTGGCGGCCAAACGAGCCGGCATCCGGTGCGTGGTTCTCCCGGAGAAGAACCGGCGCGACGTCGACGAAGTGGCGCCGGAGCTCCTGGACGGTCTCGGATTGGAATACGTGGGGACGATCGATGAAGCACTTCAGTACACGTTGGCCCAACCGTCCTGAAGCCGGCCTCTGCGCCGCGTTACTCCTGATCGGCGTGTTTTCCGTGGCATGCGTCACGCGCGGGACGCACCAGCAGGTGGTACAGGAACGCGATCAACTGGCTGAGCGGGTCAAGCGGCTCGAGGCCTCGAGCGAGAGCCTGGATACCGAGCGCGTGGCCCTGATCGACGAGCTCGAGGATCTCCAACAGACCCAGGCCGTGCTCGACCGAGACGTCAAGCGGCTTCGCAAGGCCGAGGCAAGGCTGAGCGACAGTCTCGCGATCCGCGAAGCCGAGCTGGCCGATCGCCGCAAGGAGGTCGGTCGCCTGCGCGAGACCTATTCGGGCCTGATCGAGGATCTGGAGGCCGAGGTGGCGGCGGGGGCCATCGAGATCCACCAGCTTCGCGATGGACTGCGCTTGAACCTCTCCCAGAACGTCTTGTTCCAGCCCGGCTCGGCGCGGGTCAACGCCGGCGGGCGCGAGGTGCTCGGCAAGGTGGCGGAACGGGTGAGGAAGGTTGAGTACCGCGTCGTGGTGCGCGGCCATACCGACGACGTTTCGATCCGCTCCGAACGCTTTCCCAGCAACTGGGAGCTGGCCGGTGCGCGCGCGAGCGGAGTCGTGAGGATTCTGGCCGACCGAGGCGTCGATCCAACCCGTCTCGAAGCCGTATCCCGCGGTGCGTTCGAGCCCGTGGCGTCGAACGAGACCCCGGAAGGGCGCGCCAGGAATCGCCGCATCGAGATCACCCTGGTGCCGCTTCAGCCCATCTCCCCGGTTGCGGCCCGCGGTGAACCCCCGGTGCCCCGGTTGCCGTCCCCCTCTCCGGCTGAAATGGATTCGAGCACCGCCCCGTGAACGACCCCGCGTCGGCCGGGGTCCGCGCCGATCTCGAAGCCATCTTTGCTGAGGCGGTCGCGGCCGCTGACGCGGCCGACGCCGTGCGACGCGAGCTGGTGGGGGCCGGACGACACCGCGCGATCGCGGGCCACGCACTCGATGCCGACGTCCGCATCGTGCTGCTCGCCATCGGGAAGGCGGCAGCGCCCATGGCGGCCGCGTTCGTGGAGTGGGCGGGCGATGCGCTGCTGGAAGGCCTGGTGATCACCAAGGAAGGTCATGGCGAGGCG
Source organism: Deltaproteobacteria bacterium (assembly GCA_004356735.1). GTDB lineage: Bacteria > Myxococcota_A > UBA9160 > UBA9160 > SMWR01 > SMWR01. The sequence goes on along the minus strand of SMWR01000158.1, from coordinate 6,325 downwards.
GCGCGCGGGATTCGCGGGATCCGCGTGCTCGAGACGGCTCACCCCGTCCCTGACGCGCGTTGCGTCGCGGCGGCCCGAGACGTCCTGACGCTGGTCGAGCAGGCGGATCCCGCCGACCTGCTGTGCGTCTTGCTCTCGGGTGGGGCTTCGAGCCTGGCCGCCTGTCCGGTCGAGCAGATCGAGCTCGGAGACCTCGGAGATTCCACACGCCTGCTGCTGAAAGCCGGGGCCGACATCGTTGAACTCAATACGGTCCGGAAACATCTGGCGGAGTTGGCGGGTGGAAAGCTGGCGCGTCGTGCCGCCGCGCATCACATCCAGGTCCTGGTGGTGAGCGACGTTCCCGGCGATCGGCTCGACGTGATCGGGTCGGGCCCATGGGTCGGCGACCCCACGACCTTCGCAGACGCCGTTCGAGTGATGCGTGACCGCGGTGTCTGGGACGAGGTCCCGGACCGGGTGCGTCGCTTGCTCGAGTCCGGCGTCCGGGGCGAGACACCTGAAACGCCCAAGCCGGGCGAGGCCGTGCTGGAACGCGTGCGCAGCAGGATCATCGCCAGCAATCGCGATGCCCTCGAGGCGGCGCGTGATGCCGCGGTGCACCGCGGCTGGAAGGTTCGCGTCGTCTCGTCACTCGCGGGTGAGGCGCGGGAGGCCGCCCGGGCCCTGGTTGCCCTGGCTCGAGAGGCGTTCCCGATTGCGCCGGTGTTGCTTCTCGCCGGCGGTGAGACCGTGGTGACGGTGTGTGGCGAGGGCCGTGGCGGTCGAAACCAGGAGCTTGCACTGGCGGCCGCACTCGAGATGTCGCCCGACGTTCCCATGAGTCTGTTGGCGGCCGGTACCGATGGCAGCGATGGGCCCACCGATGCTGCGGGTGCCTTCGTGGACACGGCGACCGTGAGTCACGCAGCCAGCCTGGGCCTCGATGCCCGTCGTTCTCTCGATGACAACGACGCCTACGGCTTCTTTTCCGTTGAGGGTGGACTCTTTCGGACGGGGCCCACCGGCACGAACGTAATGGATCTGGCGCTTCTCTACGTCGGGGAACTGTCGCAGCCCTGACGCGCTTTGGCTGAATTGCGAGCTAGATTCTCGGGCCATGTCGCGCATTGCCGGACCGTCCTTCACCTCACTCCTGCACCGGGCGGTTGTGCTGCTCGGCCTGATCGTGCGCGCCTTCGTTCTCTATTTGCGTGTCGTGCTCTCGAACCGCGGCTGGTTGCGCTGGTCGGATGCCGCTTCCGTCGCAAGCCTGCACGCACTCGCGGTGCGCTTTGTCCGGGCGGCGGTGCGTTTCAAGGGAGCCCTCATCAAGGTGGGGCAAATGGCGAGCCTACGGATCGAGATCCTGCCATCCGAGGTCACCGACGAGCTCGCCAAACTCCAGGACCGCGTCGATCCGCACCCATCCGGGGAGATCCTCCAGCAGATCCGTGTCGAGCTGGGCCAGTCCGTCGAGGATCTCTTCGAAACATTCTCGATTGTACCGCTCGCCGCGGCCAGTCTCGGTCAGGTACACCGTGCCCGTACCCACGACGGTCGCGAGGTTGCGCTCAAGGTGCTCTATCCGGGTATCGAACGGTCGGTGTCCATCGATCTCGCCATGACGAAACTGGCGATCTGGGGCTTCAATTTCTTCGTGGTTGCAGATCTGATGCCGGTCTATCGTGAGCTGCGCGATTCGATCCTGGGCGAAATGGATTATATCCGCGAAGCGAAGGCGTCCGAGGAGATCGCAGCGAATCTTGCGACGGATCCCGATTTGGCTGCACGGATCCGGATTCCCAGCATCGATTGGTCGCTCACCCGGAAGCGCGTACTCACCATGGAGTACATCGAGGGTGTCAAGATCAACGACTCGGCGGCCATGGCCGAACGCGGCTTCGATGTCGACGAGCGGGTGGGCTGGGTCTCCCGCGCCTTTTGCCACATGATGTTCCGGGACGGCTTCTTCCACTGTGATCCTCACCCCGGGAACATCATGGTCGACACCGAGGGCCGGGTCGGGCTGATCGACTTCGGGATGAATCAGCGCATCGAGCCGGACGTCCTGGCCGCCCTGCGCCGCAACGTGTTGGCGAGCGTCACGCGGGACGCGGACCTGTATGCGCGTTCGCTGGTCGAGGCCGGGGCCATCGACCCTTGCGATGTCCCGATCGTGAAGGAGCTGGCCGAGCTGAGCTTCGATCCCGCTTACTACAACCTGACGCCCCAGGAGGTGGCCAACCTCGATCTGGGCGAGTACTTCGAGCGCACCCGCCAGCAGCTGAAGAAGATTCGCAGCTTTCGGCTACCGGTCGGGATCGTGATGTGGTCCCGGGCGATCACGCTCCTCTACGCCCTGATGGTCGAGCTGGCGCCCGGCATCCGGCCCCTGGAGGTCTTCGGACCGTACGTGATGGAGTTCCTGCGGGGAGGGGAAAAACCCGAGGCGGCCACCGAAAATGGCACAAAAGGGCTGAATCGCAGCATTCCAGATGCGTCCAAGAGCGTGTAGGCTGTCGACCCGCCGGGTCGCCGGTTCCGGCGGGTTCTCTGAGGAAAGACGCGATCTGTCACCGGCCGCCGAGGCGAAGGCGCGCTGCAGTCATGCGAAAGGAATCGAGATGAGAAGTTGGGCCCGTCAAATCGTGGTTGGAGTGGCTGTCACGGCCTTCGTGTTCCTGGCGGTGGGTGCGACGACGGCGACCGCCGTCAAGTCGAAGAGCACCCAGACCGAGGCCACCTGGATCAGCTTCGATGCCGAGAACAACACGGTGAAGGTGAAGGTGAAGAAGCCCGGAGTGGGCGCGAAGCCGCCCAAACATCTGAAGCTCAAGAGGGGCAAGGAAGCCGAGTTCAACGTCATCCCGACGGGATCGATCCTGAAGCGCACGTCGGTCGCCATCAATGGCCGGAAGGGTTCGCTGACGGACATTCCGGCCGGCAAGACCGTCAACATCTACTGGGTGCCGGATCCGAAGGACGACAAGGCCCGCTTCGCTCGCAAGATCGACCTCTTCAAGACGGCCGAAGAGCAGGGCACCGACGCCTATTAGGCTCGGCACGCTCCGGGTCGTCGAATCCAAAAAGGGGCTGGAACGGGGGTTCCAGCCCCTTTTTTCATCAGCCCGGATTCTCAATCAACCGGGACCGGGAGGAGTGATGTGGCCCTCGACGTAGACGCGTTCAAGCAGGTGCTGGGCCGCTGGACCACGGGCGTCACGATCGTGACGTCTCGGGCGGGTGACACGATTCACGGCATGACGGTGTCTGCGTTCACCGAAGTCTCCCTCGAGCCGCCACGCGTCCTCGTGTGTGCCGAAAAGTCGTCGAACACCCACCCGGTGATCGCGGAGGGCGGCGTCTTCGCGGTCAATATCCTGGCCCGGAACCAGGCTGCCCTCTCCGACAAGTTTGCGTCCAAGCGGGATGAACACCTGCGCTTCGAGGGCGTCGACTGGACGACGGCCCAGACGGGTGCCCCCATCCTCCCCGACACCGCGGCCGCCCTCGACTGCCACGTCCACGCGGCCCACGAGTCGGGCGACCACGTGATCTACCTCGGCGACGTCCTCTGGACCCGCTGCGACCCCGACAAGCCCGTCCTGTTGTACAGCTCCGGCGCCTACGGCGACTTCAAAGGCTGATTCGTCCCCTGGTTCGAAGTGCGACGCTCGCGGCTGCGGGCGTCAGGCGGCCTTTTCCATGTCGGCCGTGTAGCTGCCGCTGCGGGCAGCACCATTGCAGCGGGCGCGGTGCAGGAAGGCCTGCTTGGCGGCCTCGAGGTTGTCGGGCTTGCCGCCCCAGGCCTTGAGTGGCGCTGCCTGGAGGGCGCGGCCGTAGGAGAAGCTGAGCTCCCAGGGAGCGCGGCCGAGCTTGTTCATCTCGTTGAGATGTGCCGTGGCGTGCTCGTCGCTCTGCCCGCCGGAAAGGAAGACGATGCCCGGGACCTCGGCCGGGACCGCATTGCGCAAGCACGCAAGCGTGGCTTCGGCGACCTGGGCGATGCCGGCCTGGGTCGAGCACTTGTTGCCCGACAGGACCATGTTCGGCTTGAGGATCGTCTCGGTGAGCTTCACGCGCTGGGCGTAGAGTTCGCTGTAGAGCTTGCGCAGCGTGCGCTCGGTGACCTGGTAGCAGGTCTCGATGCTGTGATCGCCGTCCATCAGGACTTCCGGCTCTACGATCGGGACGATGCCGTTCTCGGTGCAGAGTGCGGCGTAGCGGGCGAGGGCGTGGATGTTGGCATCGAGGCAGTAGTCCGACGGGATGCCATCGCCAATGCTGATGACGGCGCGCCACTTGGCGAAGCGCGCGCCCAGACCGTGGTACTCCTGGAGCCGCTCGCGCAGTCCGTCGAGACCCTCGGTGACCTTCTCAGCTTCGGCGCCGGCGAGCTGCTTGGCGCCCGTGTCGACCTTGATGCCGGGGACGATGCCCTTCTCGGAGAGGAGCTTGGGGAATGGCGTTCCGTCGTCCGTACTCTGACGGATCGTTTCGTCGAACAGGATCACGCCACTGATGAACGCTTCGGCGCCTTCGGTCGTGAAGAGCAGCTGCCGGTAGCTGCGCCGATTGGCTTTGGTCGACTCGGCATGGATGGAATCGAAACGCTTCTTGATGGTGGGAGAACTCTCGTCCGCGGCGAGGATTCCGCGACCGGGCGCGACCATCGAGCGTGCGGTGGCTTCCAATTCGGACATCGTTGGCATCTCCCGATTGGTGTGAAAAAACGCGGAGTTACTGTAGCACCAGCGGTTCTCGTCGGCAGCTGGAATCGGCATCGGAGGACAGCCTTTGTGGTATTCATTCCTGCCGTGGAACCCGTCAAGCTGATCGCCTGGTCCGATTATCTGTGCCCCTGGTGCTACAACGCCTCGGTTCGTCTGGAGCGCCTCGAGCAGGAGTTTGCTGGACTCGTCGAGATCGAGTGGCGCAGCTACCTGCTGCGTCCCAATCCGGGCCGGCGTCGAGATCTCGAACGGTTTCGAGTCTATACGCAGTCCTGGCTGCGGCCGGCCGCCGACGAGGACAGTGGTGAATTCCGTCCGTGGCAGGGCGACGCGGGCCCGCCCAGCCACAGCCTGCCGCCCCATCAGCTGGCAAAGGCGGCCGGCAGCCTGAGCGCGGACGCCTTTCGCCGCATGCACCGCCGACTGATGCGCGCCTACTTCTCCGAGAACCAGGACATCACGGATTGGCAGGTTCTGCGCAACCTGTGGCTCGAGCTCGATCTGCCCGAGTCGGACTTCGATCGGTCGCGGGATCCAGCACTGCTGGAGCAGATCCTGGACGAGTACAACCAGGCCATCGCCGGAGGTGCGACCGGGGTTCCCGCCGTGTCGCTCGAGGGGAACGACGCGATCATCGTGGGCGCCCATCCGATCGAGCTGTATCGACGCTGGGTGAAGCGCACACTGTCGGCTCGTTCCCGGACTCCGAGCGACGGGGCGCGAGCGTGAAGAACGCGCTGGATCTGTTTCGCCTCGACGGTCGAGTGGCGATCGTGACCGGCGCATCCGCTGGAATCGGCGCTGAGTTGGTTCGCGGTCTGGCCGACGCGGGTGCCAAGGTCGTGCTGGCTGCGCGGCGTCGCGAACGCATGGATGAGCTGGCCAAGGAGCTCGGCGAGCGGGGCTCCGATGCGCTGGTCGTGGAGTGCGACGTGACGAAGGAGACCGACGTCGATCGGCTGGTTGCGGAGACGGTCGATCGCTTCGATGGCATCGACATCCTGGTGAACAACGCGGGCATCACCGAGGTGATTCCCGCCGAGGATCAGACCCTCGAAGCCTTTGAAAAGGTCGTGGCCGTGAACCTCACCGGGGTCTTCCTCTGCAGTCAACGCGTGGGGCGCGTGATGCTCGAGGCCGGCAAGGGTTCGATCGTGAATGTGGCATCCGTGCTGGGGCTGGTCGGATCCGGCCAGCTTCCCCAGGCGTCCTATGCCGCGTCCAAGGGCGCCGTCGTCAACCTCACCCGGGAGCTCGCCGCCCAGTGGTCTCGGCGCGGAGTGCGGGTCAACGCATTGGCGCCGGCCTGGTTCGCGAGCGAGATGACGGCCGACATGTTCAAGAGCGAGAAGTCCCGGCAGTGGATCCGGAGTCGCACGCCGATGGGAAGGCCGGGGGAATCCCACGAGCTGCTGGGTCCGCTGATCTTCCTCGCTTCCGACGCAGCCAGCTACGTCACCGGCCAGATCGTCCCCGTCGATGGCGGCTGGACGATCGTCTGACCTGCCAAGCCACCAGTCGGGGATGAAATCCCGGACAACCGTCGACAGCGGGGTCGCCTTCGATAGAGAAAGGGGAGGCGATGGTGCGGCGAAGAGGATTCGAACCTC
>SMWR01000019.1 GCA_004356735.1 Deltaproteobacteria bacterium | reverse complement strand
TGGACCGTGGAGCAGCAGGCCACGGGGATGTGGTGCCGGCGGGCAGCTTCCAGCACGTGGACGGTGCCCGTGACGTCGGTGGCCAGGTCGAGCAGAGGGTCTTCGATGCTGATGGTCACCGCTGGCTGGGCCGCCGTGTGGCAGATGTAGTCGCAGCCCGAGGCAAAGTCGAGCAGCTCGTCCAGGTTGCGGACGTCGGCCCGAATCGTCTCGACCCCCAGTGCCTGGAGGACGTTCCAGTTGTGATCCCGGGCCGCCTCGGTCTGGTAGCCCGTCCGGAGCAGCTCGGACTTGGTCATATTGTCGTAGGAGACGACTTCCCAGCCCTGCTGACGGTACATCTCGCAGATATGGGATCCGAGAAACCCACAGCCACCGGTCACCAGCACTCGCACCCGTGCTCCTCCTGAATCCGCGCCCTGCGCCCCGCGGGCCTGCGCCCCGCGGGCCTGCGCCCCGCGGGCAAAAAGCCGACAAAGTAGTGGGGGGTTTTGGGTCCTGTCGGACGCACGCCGGCTCGACGGAACTGGGGGGGCCGGAACAGAACAGTATTTGATCCAGCTTGCCGGCGGCGCTGGCGGTCACCCGCGGTAGACTCGGCGCGGTGGGCGTGAGGGGCGCCTGCCGCCGGTTCCGCATTCCCGCCCCCAGCAAGGATCTTCCCCGATGGAACCCAACAGCTTGATCATCGTCGCGCTCGCCGCAGGACTCCTGATTGGAGCATTGCTGGTACATCTGATCCATCGACGCAGCAGCGGAATCAACCGCGACCGGGCCGAGCAGTTGGCTCTCGAGGTCGAGGAGACCCGCGCCGAGCTCGAGGCCAACCGGGACGATGTGTCGCGACACTTCGAGCAGACTTCCGAGCTTTTTCACGACCTGACCCAACAGTACTCGCGCCTTTACTCGCATCTGGCCGAGGGTGCGCGCGAGTTCAGCAACGGCGGCATTCCCGAGCTGGGCCGAGGCTTCCAGAACCCACTGCTCGGCGAAAAGGGCGGTGCGGGGGCCCCTTCTTTGGAGCCGCCGCTGGCTTCGGCGCAGCCCCCGGCTCCGGTCACGCCGCCTGGGAAGGACGAGATGGCGGCCGAGCGTCGGCAGGCCAACGACGAACCGCGGCCGCAGCAGGGCAATGGAAGCGCCACGTCGACTTCGGCGGACACGCCGTTCCCGACCGGGCCACCAGCGGCCTGAACGCTTCCCGGGCTCGATCCGCTCAACGGGATGGCGGGGCGTCCAGCTGGCGTTCGAGGGAATTCGAGCCCAACCGGCGGCTTCGGCTGCGCCGAACGGCGCCTCAGACCAGCATCTTGGCGGCAGCCTGTTTCACGTCGTCGCCGCGTTTTTCCATCTCGATCGGCAGCGGTACGTCCTTGCCCTTTTGAACGGCCGGTCGCTCACCGACCTGCTCGATCCAACGCTGCAGATGGTCGAGGCCGTCGATTTCGACGCCCGCCCAGCCGTGGATCCGGAGCCACGGCCAGGTGGCCATGTCGGCGATCGAGTACTCGCCTGCCAGGAAGGGCACTTCGGCGAGCCGCCGGTCCAGCACTTCGTACAGGCGCCGGCACTCCCGCTGGTATCGCTCGATGGCGAACGGGATCTTCTCCGGCGCGTAGCGGAAGAAGACGTTGGCTTGGCCCTGCATGGGACCCACGCCGCCCATCTGGAACATCAGCCACTGCAGCACTGTGGACCGGCTCTTGGGATCGGTGGGCAGGAATTCCCCTGTCTTCTCGGCCAGGTAGATCAGGCATGCGCCGGACTCGAATACGGCGAAGTCGTCGGCATCGCGGTCGACGATGGCCGGGATGCGTCCGTTCGGGTTGATCTTCAGGAACCAATCTTCCTTCTGTTCGAGTTCGCCCAGGTTGATGGCCTTGACTTCGTACGGGAGGTCGAGCTCTTCGAGCAGGATCGAGACCTTCCATCCGTTGGGCGTCGGTGCGGTGTAGAGATCGATCATGGCGTGTCCCTCATTCGGTGGGCGCGTCATTCGTGTAGCGGTCGCGGACCTTCCGCCGGAGGATCTTGCCGGTGGGCAGTCGCGGTAGCGCGTTGGTGAAGTCGATGCTGCGCGGGCACTTGAAGCCCGCCAGGTGCTGGCGGCAGTGTTCGAGGAGTTCTCCCACCAGCGCGTCACCCGGCTCGAAGCCGTCGGCCGGCAGGATCACGGCCTTCACCTCCTCACCCCACTCCGGGTTGGGTACGCCAATGGTGGCGACGTCGGACACGGCCGGGTGGCGGAGCAGGGCTTCGTCCACTTCAGCGGGATAGATGTTGATGCCGCCCGAGATGATGAGCTCGGCGCTGCGGCCAGTGAGGAACAGGTAGCCGTCTGCATCGAAGTAGCCCAGATCGCCGAGGGTGAAGTGGTCGCCCCGGTAGGCAGAAGTGGTCTTTTCGGGAGCCTTGAAGTACTCGAAGCGACGGCTTTCGTCGTTGGGCGCCTTGAAGAAGACGGTGCCGATCTCGCCAGCGCGGCACTCTTTTCCCTTGTCGTCGCGCACCTCCACGACTTGGCCTTCGATGCGGCGTCCCACGCTGCCCGGTTTCTGAAGCCACTCCGAAGCTTCGATGAACGTTCCTCCGCCCTCGGTCGCCGCGTAGTACTCGTGGACCACCGGCCCGAGCCAGTCGATCAGGGCCTGCTTCACGTGAACGGGGCAGGGGGCGGCACCATGGACGATCCAGCGCAGCGATGAGGTGTCGTATCGCTCGCGAGTCTCCGCGGGCAGCTGGAGCAGGTGGTGGAACATGGTGGGCACCATGTGGGTGTGGGTAATGCGGTGCTTTTCCACCAGTCGCAGAGCTTCTTCCGGATCCCAACGGTCCATGACCACGACGCCCACGCCGAAGCTGAGGGGAAACATCAGGTTCAGGGCCAGTGGTGCAGCGTGATAGAGGGGGCCGGTGTTGAGCGCGAGGTCTTCGCCGGGCCGGAATGAAGCCGTTCGGGTGAGAGGCGCGATCAGTGAAGAGGTCGATGCCCGCTTGCGGTAGACGCCCTTGGGCCGTCCGGTCGTGCCCGAGGTGTAGAGCATGTGACTGCCCAGGACCGGCTGCTCGGGATCCGATGCGTCCTGATCCTCCAGCAGCTCGTCGTAGTCCTGAAATCCCTCGATCGTGTCTCCGACGGCGATGCACAGGGCCATCGGGGTCGCGATTTCAGCTGCGCGTCTGGCGGCGGCGGCGAATCGCGCATCGGCGATGAAGGCCCGCGCCTCACAATCGTCCAGGATGTAGCCGACCTCGTCGCCTGTCAGGTGGAAGTTGATGGGCGTCAGGCGAAAGCCGCCACGGGAAACCGCGCCCAATACCTCGACGAATTCCGGACGATTGCTGCACAGCAACGCCACGGGATCCCCGGGCTTCAGACCTTCTGACTTGAGTGCTCGAAGCAGCTGGTTGCAACGCGCGTTGAGTTCGTCCCACGTGTGGTCGCCTTGAGGGGTCAGGATTGCGGGACGGTTCGGGGTCTCCCGGGCGTGAACGGCCCAGAGCATGCCGGTGCGTGCGGCTTCTTTGATCGACAGGTTCGTGCGGCCGCCAGCGTGGGTCACGATGGATCTACCATTCACCGACGTTGGGCATCGATGCCCAGGGCTCCCGGACCGGCAGCGCTTCGCCTTCCTGGAGCAACTCGATCGAGATGCCGTCTGGCGAGCGGACGAAGGCCATGTGGCCGTCACGGGGGGGCCGGTGGAGGGTGACGCCCCCGTCCAGCAATCGCTGACAGGTCTCGTAGAGGTTCTCCACCTTGTAAGCGAGATGGCCGAAATTTCGACCACCTGGGTACTCCTCGGGATCCCAGTTGTGCGTCAGCTCGACCTGGGCCTCCGAGTCTCCGGGTGCGGCCAGGAAGACCAGCGTGAAGCGGCCCGGCGCCACGTCGACCCGCGTCAGCTCTTCGAGTCCGAGCTTGTTGCAGTAGAAGTCCAGTGAGGCGTCCAGGTCGGTGACGCGCACCATGGTGTGGAGGTACTTCAATGGGCGTTCTCTCCGCCTGGTTCCGTTTGGCTCGCGCTGGGAAGGGTCAGAGGATTCCGAGAACGTTCTCGGGCGGCCGGCCGATCACGGCCTTGTCGCCCTTGAGGACGATGGGTCGCTGCATCAGCTCCGGGTGCTCCAGCAATACGCCGACCACCGCTTCCGCAGTCTCGTAGGCGCCGGCCTCGAGACCGAGCTGCTTGAAGCGATTGTCCTTGCGAACCAGCTCGGAGGGTGGGTCGGGCAGCAGCGACAGGATCTCCTCGAATTGTTCGCGGCTCGGCGGGGTCTTCAAGTATTCGACGACTTCGTGATCGACCCCCTTGTCCCGAAGGATCTCCAGCGTGCCGCGGGACTTCGAGCAGTTCGGGTTGTGGTAGATCTTCACGTCTGCCATCTCGCTCCTCCATGCGGCATTATACGAGAGCCGGGGTGTGGCGTGTTTGGAGTTGGGGGTGTCCGGTGGTGAGGGGAGGGGTATCCGTCCTCGACCCTAGCCGGACAGGCTCCACAGCAGCGCTGCGAGAGCGCCGAAGAGCAAGGCACCGTCCACGACCACGAGACCATAACGTTCAGAGGCCCGAAATCGGATCAGGGTGAGACCGACGGCAGCCGGGACCGCCAGCAGCGTGCGCCCGGCTTCGGGTGAGAAAGCGGCGATGATCACTCCGAGCAGGGCCGTCGCTCGCGCGATCCACAGCGCGCGAGCGGGTCCCGGGGTTGCGGCACAAGCTTCGTGGTCGCGAAGGTTCGATGCGATGGCATTGGCCAGGATCGCCGGACCCAGGATGGCGGTGCACCATGGGGCCCCCGACGCGGCGTCTAGTACCGCCCAGGGCAGGCCGACGACGACCAGCAGCCAGGCGCCGACGATGTACAGGGGTTTGGCTGCGCCAAATCCCTTGAGCCGCCGATGGGCCAACCCCAGCAGCAGGGCCGGAATCAACAGCAGGATCACCCGCGGACCTGCAAGCACCGCCAGAACGGAGGCCAAGAGGCCCGCGCAGACGGTCGTGACGATCAGCAGGGCCCCGTGCCGTTCTACGAAGGCGCTGCGAGCCGGCGTCGTCTCACGGTCGGATTCGAGGTCGCGCAGCCGGTCGACGTTGTAGATCACCAGGGTGCCGGTGAAGGCAAGGCCCAGCAGCGCGGCATCGGCTTGGCCGCCTAGCGCTCGTGACGTGGCGGCGACCAGGGCAGCCGCGGCGGCGGCCAGCCAGAAGCTGGAGAAGGCGAGGGCGTCGGTCGTGGATCGGAGCCAGGGCAAGCGAAGCGACTCGTGCGGGCGCGACGATAGCACGTGCAAAAAGCAGCCGGTGGCGTCGAGTCGGCGGTTCTCGGAGGCATCGGGCAGCGGAGCGCGGGCCGTGCGGCCAACCAGTCGTTGCGGGCTGATCGAATCTACCTCGGGTTGGGATCCGACAGCGGGACCGAGAGACCGCTGCCGCCGGTCGCACGGGCCGCTGCGTCATCGGGAAGCTGCTCGATGATCTGGCGACCCAGGGCGTGAATCTCCGGAATCTCGTCATCCGCGAGCGGAGGCATCCAGGTCTTCCGCTTCAACGCCTTCTCGATGTAGGGCGCAAGCTCTTCCTGCTTCTTGCGCTCGCGCGCGTCCGACCGTTCCTTGAACTCCGGCATCACGTCGCTGGCGAAGAGCTCCAGAGACTCGCAAATGTGATCGTGACGGTTGCGACCGCCCTGCTGAATGAAGATCACCTGGTCGACGCCCGTCTCCTCGAACAAGGACAGGTGGGCGCGCAGCTGATCGGGCGTGCCGATACCGCGGTGTTGGCCGGCGGCAGGCAGGGAATCCCGGGCGCGCTCGAAGTTCTCCCAGATGTTGGTTCGCCCGGGCTTGTGGCTTCCGAAGATGTAGTGGTGTCCGAGGCCGTAGCCGAAGAACCGGAAGCCGTCCTCGCCGCGGCGCCGCGCCTCCTGCTCGTCGGGATGACACGAGAATCCCGTCACCGTGGCGATGTTGGCGTTGACGGCGTGTCCGATCGGTTTGCATTCGGTCTTGATGATCTCGTAGTACTCGCCGACCCACTTGCGGGCTTCGGTGGGATCGACGAAGGCGAACGTCAGCGCGCCGATTCCGAGCCGTGCGGCCAGGTGGATCGTCTCGCGGTTCGAGCAGGCGACCCAGATCGGGGGGTGCGTTTTCTGGACCGCCTTGCGTCGCTCGCGGCGACCGGGTACGGAGGGGGTAGGAGAGGCGTGAAAAGTCACCCCGGTGAGTTTTTATCAAACATGATAATTTGTCAAAAGATGAAAAAAGAGTTGTGTATCCGGATTCTTGAAGGAACTTTTCGATGCTCCTGAAGGGCCGGAAGATCCTGGTGACGGGACCCACCAGCCAGGTTGGTCGTCCGGTCGTGGCGGCCCTGGCGCGTGACAACGAGGTGCACGGACTCGCCCGCTTCTCGCGCGGCGACGATCGACAGCGGCTCGAAGCGGCTGGCGTGCGCTGCTTTGCGGTCGACCTGGCCGACGGCTCTCTCGACGAGATCCCCGACGATTACGACTTCGTGTTGCATTTTGCGGTCGTGAAGAGCGGCGACTTCGCCTATGACCTGACGGTCAATGCGGAAGGTACCGGGCGCCTGATGGCCCACTGCCGGAGAGCCAAGGCGTTTCTCCACTGTTCGTCGGCCGCTGTCTATCAACACGCGGGGGCCGATCACCCGGTCGGCGAGGATCATCCTCTCGGCGACAACCACCGCGCGATGCTTCCGACCTACAGCATCTGCAAGATCGCCGCGGAGAGCGTTGCCCGTTTCGCAGCGCGCCAATGGGCGCTTCCGACGACGATCGCCCGCCTGAGCGTTCCCTACGGGGCCAACGGTGGCTGGCCCTTCTATCACCTGCTGATGATGCAAGCGGGGCGCGCCATTCCGGTTCACGCGGAACGGCCAAACCGGTTCAATCCGATCCATGAAGAAGACATCATCGGACAGATTCCAGGTCTGCTGGAGATCGCGTCGGTTCCGGCCGAGATCGTGAATTGGGGAGGCGAGCCCGCCAGTATCGAGGAGTGGTGCGCCTATATGGCCGAGCTCACCGGTTTCGAAGCGACCTTCGAGGAGACCGACCGCACCGTAGCGCCGCTGCCAGTCGACCTGACGCGTCTCCATGAGCGCGTCGGCGTGGCGACAGTGGGTTGGCGGTCGGGTATTCGCCAGATGATCGAGGCGAGAGCGCCCGAGCTTCTGAAACCTGCCTGAACCGGCCTCCGACCGCGTGCGCGCTGCGGCCGCTGCGCAATGTTCTATGCTGAGGCGTTCTGGGACTTCTCCGTTGTCCCCGGGGGCGCTGCAGCAGCAGCCGGGGCCCCCTTCAGGCATCGGAATCGACGCAATCAGAAAGGAACAGCATGGCGATTCAGGTGGGCGAAAAGATGCCCGGCGTGACCCTCCAGAAGATGAACGCGGGCCAGATTGAGGAGGTGTCGACGGCAACACTCTTTGGCGGCCGCAAGGTGGTGCTCTTCGCGCTGCCGGGGGCGTTCACACCGACGTGCTCGGCCAAGCACTTGCCGGGCTTCATCGAGAAGGCCGACGAGATCAAGGCCAAGGGTGTCGACGAGATCGTTTGTCTGTCGGTGAACGACGTGTTCGTGATGGGTGCTTGGGCCGACACGCAAGGCGCGGGCGACAAGGTGACCCTGCTGGCGGACGGAAACTGCGAGCTGAGCAGCGCCATCGGTCTGGAGTTCGATGGGTCGAAGTTCGGCATGGGTACGCGCTCGCAACGCTACGCGGCCATCATCGAGGACGGCGTGGTGAAATACCTCGCCGTCGAAGAGCCGGCCCAGTTCAAGGTCAGCAGCGCTGAGGCGGTTCTGGAAGCCCTCTAGGCTTCTCTGGAATCCGATGTCGCCGAGCCGGTCGCGGACTCGCTCCCCGGCCGGGCGCGCACGTCGGGCGTCGGGGGAGGACGCAGCGCTGCCCTCAATACGTGCCAGGCGGCGCGATAGATTTCGGACGAATCGATCTTCGAGTCGCCCCGGGTGCGGTCCTCGAAGAGGATGGGGACCTCGACGATCCGGAATCCGCAACGGTCTGTGCGCCACACCATCTCTTCGAGAAACGAGTAGCCCGATGAGCGGATCTCGAACGGGCGAACGGTTTTCAGGACCTTTCGTCGGTAGCAGCGGTAGCCGCCGGTGCAGTCGCGAACCGGCAGGCGGAGCAGTGACCGCGCGTAGAAATTGGCGAAACGCGAGAGTGCGCGCCGATACCAGGCCCAGTTGACGATCCCGCCACCGCGCACATAGCGCGATCCGATCACCAGGTCGGCGTCTTCGATGGCTGCGAGGATTGCGGGCAGGTGTCGGGGGTGGTGGCTGCCGTCGCAGTCCATGGTGAGGACCAGGTCGTAGCCACGATCGAGCCCGAATCGGAATCCCTCCAGATAGGCCGTTCCCAGTCCGAGCTTGGCGGGGCGTCGAAGCAGCTGGATACGGGAGTCTTTCCGACCCGCCCCCTCCACCAGGTCGCCGGTCCCATCGGGACTGTTGTCGTCGACCACCAGGATCTCGAGCCTGTCGTCGGCGGCGAGGATCTCCCGGGTCAGCGGGAGAACGTTCTCCGCCTCGTTGTAGGTAGGTAGGATGACAAGGGCGCGCACGCGAATCATCCGTCGTCGAGGCTGTCCATGCGGGTGCGCAACAACGCGATCTCCTGTGCGAGATTCTTGATATGCACATCGGCCTGGGAGAGTCGCACCGCGTAGCTCAAGCACACCGCGACGAGAAAGACCTCACCCAGAAAGAAGATCACCGAACTCAGGGTCCAGGCGCCGATGGCCCGCGCGATCACGTGAAGCCAGTCGAGCCGGATGCTGACGACTACGAGAGCGAACGCGACGCCCATCCAGATGGGCGTGTACTCCTCTCGAAGTCCGCGTCTTCGGACCAGCCAGAGGACCACGGCGACGAGCACCAGGCTCACCGTCAGGGCCAAGGCCCGGACGGCGTTGGGTTCGGCTACGGCCAGGAAGATCTCGCGAAGTTCCGCTGCGTCGAGAGTCGTGGGGTTCATGGGGTCGGGTCCTCCGAGACCGCACCACTCCGGGCGACCCGTGTCGGGGCCGACCAGAGGGAAAGGGTCATTTTGTAGACGTAGTAGATGGAGCGAAAGCCGCCGTGGAGCGTCGACGCCCGGGTTCCCTCGGACATGTGCACGGGGATCTCTCCCACGCGCAGACCCGAGCGGTAGGCGGCTACGAGAACGTCCACGTCCGGATAGTCGTGGGGGAAGAAATCACCGACGTAGAGCTCGAGAACGCGACGGTTGAGCGCCTGGAAGCCCGAGGTGGGATCGCTGATCTGGAGCCCGGCCAGGCTTGCGAGTCCCGAGAAGAGCCGCCGCCCGAGACCCCGGAGCAGACCCATTTGATAGTTCGTCATCTCGAGGAACCGCGAGCCCACGACGAGGTCGAACTGGTCATTGTGGATGGCCGCCATCAGGGCGCGGATGGCTTCGGGGTCGTGTTGACCATCTGCGTCCATCTGCACCACGAGATCCGCGCCGTTCTCCAAGGCGTACTTGTAGCCGGTCTGGAGTGCGGCTCCGTAGCCGAGGTGGAAGGGGTGGTGCAGGACCGTGGCGCCGCAGCGCCGGGCGATGGCGGCGGTGTCGTCCGCGGAGCCGTCATCGACCACGACGACCTGGCAGCCCGTACCCGCTGCCGCGACCCGTTCCAGTACGGTTGCGATGCGATCGGCTTCGTTGAAGGCCGGGATGATCAGGACCGGCGTCATGCGGGCGCCTGCCGGGCGATCGTCAGGTAGCGATTCTTGAATCCATGTCGGAGCGTCGATGCGATCCGGCGCAGCAGCTCACGTGCGTAGGCGATCGCGCCCTCCGAAAGGTCGATGCCGAGGGCGGAATCGATCTGGGAAACGCGCTCGGTGAGCAGGGAGGTTCCGTATCCGACGCCGCAGGCGATGTCGAGCAGCCGCCCCGGCCGGCAATGGCGAGATGCGAATGCGTAGCGCTCGAGGCCGATGCGGAGCGCTTCCTGGCCCGTGGTGTGATCGCGGGAGAGCTGTTCCGGGACCCGTCGTTCCAGGCTGTCGGGGTTCAGTTCCACGCTTTGATCTTACCAGTCCAACAGGCTTCGCAAGCCGGCCCGTCAGGCCGATCGGGTGACGCGCGCGGGCCTGCGTGAGAATTGCCGGGGGGAAGTAGAAAAAGCGCTGCTGGACGTAGGCCGGTCGGAGAAGCGGGCGCTAGAAGACCGGTTGTTCGCCGGAGTCGACGGCCTCGATCAGCTCTTTGAGCCGCTCCTCGATGTCCTCGATTTCATCCTCGGTGAGCCCGAGCTGAAGCCAACCTTCCGCTACCCGTGAGCCGTGGTCCGGG
>SMWR01000157.1 GCA_004356735.1 Deltaproteobacteria bacterium | reverse complement strand
GTGGCCTTCTTTCGGGTGGCCTTCTTCTTGGTGGCCTTCTTTCTTCGTGCTGCCATTCTTGGGTTACCCCCCTGTCTGTGCACTCTGAGCCCTACGGCCGTCTCATCAACCATTCGAGCCGAACAACCTCTGCTGCCCTGTAGCCGCGACAACAAGCACGGCCGTGTTGCTCAGCCCCCCTATCGGAGGTTGGAGGATGGGACTTGAAGGCAATCTACCTTCGTTCCCATTGGAAACCGCGGTCCTAGAGCCACTGTTGCGGCTGACCGTACCGCCGTTTTTTTAGGTCTGTCAAGACACAAACGTAAAAAAATCAAGGTGATGGCATTCCTTATTGCGATCCAAGAAACGATTCTCGGGCGAACGCTGTGGCTGAGGAGGCGCACGATCGGGTCAACGAGCGCATGCAGAGGCGAGGAACACGTTCACAAGTTGCGGCCGAACCGATGGAACTAGAAGAGGAAAATCGGAATGTCGGGGAGTCGACGCGCGCCGGGCGGCGCGGTCCGGGCTAGCGCTTGCGCTTGTGGCGTGCGCGGCGCAGAAGCTTGCGCTTCTTGTGCTTGCGCATCTTCTTGCGGCGCTTTTTGATGACGCTTCCCAAGGCCCACCTCGGAAGATGGATGAATTCGGGCGCTTGAATAGTGCGAACCGCCCTCAAAGTCAAATCGTTGCCAAGGCTTCCGACGCAGCCGGAACCGAGCACGAGTCGTGCGCTCCACGCGAGCAACTGCTGTATCAGCAGGCGAGCTTGACGACGTGCTCGTTACGCAGCCGGGAGCGGAGCCGCCCGAACCAGCGATTCAGGGGGTTCTGGCGGCGCAGGAAACCCAGAACTGGCTTCTCGCGCAGCCCGAGCTGTTCGAGCTCGTCCGCGATCGCGCTGCATTCGGGATCGATCATGAGCCCCCGGCGCAGGTAGCGGATCGCCTCGGTCTTGAAGCCGAAGCCCAGATGAACCCGTGCCAGGTTGTGATACAGCGCAGGATTGAAGAACTCCTCCTTGGCGGCCGAGCGACACAGCTCGAGCGCCTTGTCGAAGCGTCGGTCCACCAGTCCCAGACAGAGGCCGTAGTACGACCGGTAGCGCGGACTGAGGGGGTCGATGCGGTGAGCGGTCGCGAAGTGCTTGAGAGACTCCGCCAGACGCCCTGCGTCGAACTCCGCGTGCCCGCGGCGAAAGTGCTCCTCCGCGGAGAAATTGCCAGTCATTGCCTCTCCTGCCCCAGCCAGCTTGGCGGCCGCCTTGGCGGCCCCCTCCCTGATGCGAAGGACGTGCCGAAGGTCACAATCGGCAGGAGACCCACACAACTAGCGCCGATGGGTCGCGAAAAGACGAGTTGCGCACGCGTTGCCGCGGGACTCCCACAGCGGTTGGGTTCCAATTTCGTACTTCGTGCGTTCGAAATCGTGATTGAGCGGAGCCCGCAGAATCCGAAGGATTCTGAAAGGTGATGGACGCCAGCCGTCAGGCTGGCGTCATCAGCCGCGATCGAGGAGGTCGGCGCGCTCGGCGGCCTCGAAGTCCTTTCGGAGCTTTTCGAAGTCCTCTGCGCCAAACGGCCGATAGGCGTCGTCTCCCCGAGTTCGCCAGAAGAGTTCGACGCCTTCCAGCCGGCGCACGTCGTAGTGAACCTGCTTCAGGTTTCGCACCAACACCTTCTGGGTCTGGGTGTACTCGAATTCGTCCACGATCCGCAGGAAGTCCGGAAACCACTTCCGGTCCATGCCGCCGTGGGTCACCTCGTGCTCGCAGAAGTCGAAGAACGCCTTGGGGTCGAAGCGCGTCCCAGAACGCAGCTTGAGGGCTCCCATGACCAGCTCGTCCGAGACCGCACAAGGCACGCCGTAGGCGGCGGCCAGCACCACGCCCGGATGCTCCTGAAGCCTGCGAGCCACCTGGGCGGCGGAGAAGTTCTCTCCATCCTTCCGAATCCAATCGTCGGTCCGGCCATCGAAGAACAGGTACCGGGTCTCGCCGATCCGCTGGATGTGGCCGAGATCGCCCGAGTGGTAGACGCCCTCGCGATACTTGCTCCGGTTGGCCTCCTCGTCTCCGTAGTAGCCCTGGAACAGCGCCGTATCCTCGGCGACCCGGCAGATCTCACCCACCGCATCGGCGTAGTTGCGCATCTTGCCATCCCGATCGAGCTCGGCCGGAGGACACTCCTGGCCCTGCTCGTTGAGGATCTTCAGCTGGGGATCGGTGATCTCGCCCACGCTCCCGCGGGGGTCAGCCTTCTTCCGGAAGGTGCTGATGGCGGCCTCGGTCGACCCGTAGAGCTCGAACATGTCCTCGAGGCCCAGCCAGTGGGAAAACATGTCGATGTCGGGTGGCGCGGCGCCGTTTCCCAGCGCGTAGCGCAGATGGTTGTCGGGGTGGTTCGCGACCTCGGCAACGATGCGCTCCTCGTCGTCCCCGTAATCCTTTCGAATCGCGCCCAGAATGTAGTGGACGGGCTCGCCCACGTAGTTCCAATAGGTGACGCCGTAGCGGAGCACATCCGCTACGAAGTTGCTGGCGCTGAAGCGCTCACGCATGGAGAGCGAACCCCCAACCCACAGGGCCGGCTGGAAGCCCAGGAACAGGGCGTTCGAGTGGAAGAGCGGCATGCACGCATAGCCGACCGAGTCCGAGTCGAGACCCATGAGCGAAGCAACGCGCAGGCCGATGGCGTTCAGCTTCAGGTGGTTGTTGTTGATGCCCTTGGGGAGTCCCGTGGTGCCCGAGGTGTAGATCACGATCAGGTTGTCGGTCGGGTCCACGTCCACGCTGGGCGTATCCAGCGACACACCGTGGGCAGCTATTTCGGAGGCCACGCAATCTTCGAGCTCGCGCGCGCCGAGGTCGTTGGCGCCGGCAGTCGCAACCACCAGGATGTTCTCGGCCGCGACGTGCTCGAGTCGGTCCTGTAGCTTCTCGACTTCCGGAAACAGGCGCTCGTCCACCACCAGCAGCCGCGACAGGGACTCGTTGATCACCCCGGCGAGGGCATCGCCGCGCAGGCCCGTATTCACTCCGAAGAGTGTATACCCGGCGTATCCGCAGCCCGCGTAGAGAGACAGCAGCTCGGGATGATTCTCCATCAGCATCGCCACATGTCCGGGTTTGCTGGAGCCGGTCGGCTCGAGCCGGGCGCGCAGGAAATGGGCGACCCGTACGGACTCATCGCGGAATTGGCGCCAGGTCCAGATCCGGTCGCCGTGGCGGATGGCCTGGCGGTCGGCGATCTCGGGATGCTCGGCGCGGGCATCGATCTGCGCGCCGAGAATCAGCGGAACACTGGACTGGGGGGCTGAAGTCACCGGGAATCCTCAGGAGCAACCGGGGCCGGTCGGCCGTCGATCGCCGGAAATCCTAACAGGGCTACGGCCGCCAGCCTACGGCTGACAACGAGCCGATGACTCCAAAGACAGCTCGCAGAATCGGAAGGATTGCGCGACGAGGGCTCTCGATGTCGCTAATTCTCGATGATTTCGAGGATGTAGCGCTTCTTCTCCTTGCCGCTGGTCGCTGCCATGATGGTGCGGATCGCGGACGCATGCGCGCCCCCCTTGCCGATCACCTTGCCCAAGTCTTCCTTTGCAACAGTCAACTCCAGAACGTGGGCGTGATCACCGATGACCTCCTTGATCTGGACTTCCTCCGGCTTGTCCACCAGAGATTGAACGATCGCCATTATCAGCGGCTTCATAAGCCCTCCACATCCGCGTGCACGGAACCAGGTTGGCGCCTCCGTGTCGCTCGAATTTTGTCTTTCAGCGTTTACGCTGCATCCCCCACGAGCCGTGGCGACTGCAGCAAAGATTCAACCGACTAGCAAGCCACTTGCTGATCTGCCCGGACCAGCATGAATGTTTGGCTTGGCCGTTGCAAGCAGGAAATACCCTTCGGGGGCGTCGCGTTTTCCCCCCATGTGCTGATTGAACCCCATTCAGGCGCCGCATCGGGGGCGGATTTTGCGCTCCCCCTCGTGGACCGGACCGCGGATCAAGGGGGTTCGGTGGTTGGAAGCGGTCGAACCGTCGGGTCGACGTCCGCCTAGAGTCGGACGCTGAGTTCGAGCACGACCCGGTTCTGGGAGAAGTCGTTGCTCCCGAACGTGCCGCGGTTCCACCAGTGTCGGTAGCTGAGAGCGACCTGGAAGATGCGCGTCAGCTGTCGTCGCAGCTTGATCTCGGCGCCACCGAAGATATCGGGATCCGAGCTGATCGAGTCGACCTCGAAGCGGGTGATGAAGGTTCCGAGCTCGACCGCGGTCGCGGTGCCGAAGCGCTTCTCGATGGCGATGCGAGCGCTGCTTTCCAGCACATCGCGACCGATCAGATCGACGCTGAACAGATGATGGGCTTCGAGCACAGTGCTCCAACCGCTGTCGAGCTGATAGCGGAGATCCAAGCGGGCCAGCGCCCGCAGCTTGTCATCCAATCCCTCGAAGCTCAGGAGACCGACTCCGCCCGACAGGTCGAGGTCGAGCTTCGGAAGGATGTTCGAACGAACTCCCGCGACCAGGCTGATGTTCAAGTGGTCGGCGTCCGAGTCTTCCTTCAGCGAGCGATAGCTGACCTGCCCACGGATATAGCCCGCCGTCCGGCTCGCCACCGGCATCTGGAGTTCAGCGAACAGCAGCCCCTGCCAGTAGTTCGCGTGAAAATTCCCATCGAGGACGAAGCCGCCCCCGTTCTGGGGAACCCTCTCAGAGAACTTCTCCGACCAGAAGTACGCCGCCTGGGCACCCAGCTCGATCTCCTGGTCGTTTGACAGCTCATGCCACCACCGAAGGTCCAGCTGGGTGCGATTCGTCTGCACCATGTTGGCCGCCTCGTCCGTGGGACGACCCTGGCGCAGCGGATAGGGCGTGAGCGCGTTCGAGAAGCGCAGGCGCAGCCCGGGCGCAAGGCCCAGTTCAGCCCAGCCGATCGCGCGGTAGAACTGGTCCGAGGCTTGATGGTCGGCCTGGGAATACTGATGGATGTCGGCGCCCAGATCGGCACCAAGCTCGAGGCCCATGATGCGGTAGGCGAGCTCCAGCCGCGGACGGACTCGCATGCCCGGCGCGCCGTCGCCGGCACCTTTTTCGTAATCGACGTTGTCGTTCACGATGCTGGCCAGCTTCAGCGAAGGCGTCCACGTGAAGCTTCCGGGCTCTCCTTCCGCGGCGTGCGCCGTGCCCAGCATCAGCCAGACGAGGGCCGTGGCCAGCACTCCAGTCAGTGCGAGAAGCCCGTCGCTGCGCATCATCAGAGATCCGCCGGAAGGAAGGGAGACAGGGGCCGCGTCATGAAGCTGTCGGGTTCGTCGTCGACCAGGACCAGCGAGCGATCGGCTGGATTCCCATGGAGATG
>SMWR01000156.1 GCA_004356735.1 Deltaproteobacteria bacterium | reverse complement strand
CCCGCTTCCAGCTGGGTTCGGTGATCCTTGACCCGCTGCTGGGGGTGCAGCGTGTAGGAACGGATCTGGCTGCCGAAGTCGATCTTGCGCTGTTCGCCGCGCATGACCGCCAGCTCTTCTTCCCGCTTCTGCCGTTCGTGCTCGTAGATCCGGGCGCGCAGCACTTTCATGGCCGTGGCCCGGTTCTTGTGCTGGGAGCGCTCGTTCTGGCACTGCACCACGATGCCCGTCGGCAGATGGGTGAGACGAACGGCCGAGTCGGTCTTGTTCACGTGCTGGCCGCCGGCGCCTCCAGCGCGGTAGGTATCGACACGAAGATCGTTCTCGTCGATGTCGACCTCAATGGTGTCGTCGAGCTCGGGAAAGACGGTGACGCTGGCGAAGGCTGTGTGGCGTCGCGCCTGAGAGTCGAAGGGCGAAATACGAACCAGTCGATGCACGCCCTCCTCCGCCTTCATGTAGCCGAAGGCGAAGTCGCCCTTGATGGTGAAGGTCGCACCCCGAAGACCGGCTTCGTCACCGGCCTGCAGATCCATGATCTCCACGGAATAGCCGCGCCGCTCGGCCCAGCGGCTGTACATGCGCAGCAGCATCTCGGCCCAGTCGCAGGCATCGGTGCCGCCAGCGCCGGAGTTGATCGAGACGATGGCATTGGAGGCGTCGTGCTCTCCGCTGAGCAGTCGGCGCAGCTCCACCTCTTCGAAGTCCCGCTCGGCCGACGTGAGCTTCTCGGCGGCCTCGACGCGGGTCGCCTCGTCGTCTTCTTCCAGGGAGAGTTCGAGCAGCACCTCGGCCTCTTCGAGCGCGGCTTCCAGACCGTCGAAGAGCACCACTTCGCGCTCGACTCGGCTCTTTTCCTTCAGGACCTGCTGCGCGGCCTCCCGGTCGTTCCAGAGGTCCGGTCGCGCGCTCTCCTGTTCGAGCTCCTGGAGCCGCTTGCGCTGCGCATCGACGTCAAAGCCGCCCCCGGAGCTCGCCGAAGCGCTGGCGCAGGACGCGCGAGCGTTCGCTGAGCTCGTGGGAATCCAGGGACGGGGTCTCGGTCGTCTCGCTCATGTCACCTCCGGCCGTCGGCCGGTCTTCTGATTCTTTCGTTCGCGGGTCGCCAGCCAGAGAGCCACCGTGGCCAAGCCGCACACTGCCGCGAAGACGTCCCCGTACCGAGCGTAGAAGGAACCGCCGAGCGGCGCCGGCCTGCGCGGAATGTCCGCCACGAGCAGGTCGCGCTCGAAGATGCGCGTCCGCTCCCGGACACGCCCCCTCGCATCGATGATCGCGGACACCCCCGTGTTCGCCGCTCGCACCGTCCAGAGCCGGTTCTCGGCAGATCGCATCGCCGTCATGGCCAGGAACTGGAAGGGCGCCCCGGTCCGCCCGTACCAAGCGTCGTTCGTGATGGCGAAAAACATTTCCGAGCCGTCACGGGCGAAGCGTCGTACCAGGTCCGGGAAGAGCAGTTCATAGCAGATCGGGACCCCCACCGGCAGCGGCGCGGTGTCCAGCGGTGCCAGCACCACGACGCGTGGAGCCTCTCCAGCGGTCAAACCTTCCTCGGCGATGCCGGGGGCGATGGCCCCGAGCAGGCTGCCCAGCAGGCGCACCACCGGAACGTATTCGCCGAAGGGGACCAGGTGGGTCTTGTCGTAGCGATCCGTCATCTCGCCGTCCGGACGGAACAGGAAGGCGGAATCGAAGTAGCGGAGGCCTTGATTGTGTCCGCCCTCCTCGATGCCAACGGCACCGATCACCAGCTGCGCACCGGTCTCGCGGGCCAGATCCGACAGGCGCTCGGTCCGTCGCGGGTCAATGCCGAGCGAGCCCGGCACGGCGGTCTCGGGCCACACGATCACCCTGGCGCCCAGGGCGGCGGCCTTGCGACTCAGATCCTCGTAATGGCCGAGGGTCCGTTCGTACCATTCCGGACTCCACTTCACGCCCTGCTCGATGTTGCCCTGGATGACGGCAACACGAACTGTCTCGATACCCTCCTCGTCGTCTGCCTGCCCCACGACGATTCCGAAGCCAACCAGGTGCGCAAGCGCGAGTGCCACCCAAGGGGTGGCTTGCAGTTTGCCGGAGCGGCAAACTGCGGTGCGGTGGCAGACTGTGGTGGAGCGGCGAAGTGGGACCAGTTTTGCCAAGGCGACACCGCCGAGCACGGTGATGAAGGAGAGTCCGTAGACGCCGGTCCAGGCCACCAGCGGCATCAGCAGGGCGTTCTCGTGCTGGGCGTAGCCCAGCGTGGCCCACGTCCAGCCAGAAAAGAGCCAGGACCGCAAGTGGTCGAGGGCGACCCAGACGGCGGCGGCCGCCCAGGGCGACGCCCGACCGCTGCGCTCGAGGCGCACCCAGATGGCGGCGAACGCAGCCGTGAAGAGCGCCGTCCAGCCACCGTTGCCCAGCGGACCCAGCACGCCAACCACGGGATGGGCATGGCCATAGACCACGACCACGACCCAGAGCCAATGCAGGATCACAACGTGGGCCGCCCACGCCGCGAAGAACGCCCACCGGAAGGCGCGGCGCGGTGCGAGGCCACGGATGCCGAGCACCAGCAGCGCCGGCGAGAGCCAGCAGAGCCAGCGGCCCAGATCGAGAACCTCCGCTCCGGCGGAGTCGAGCGGGTGGGGAAACGACAGGATCGTGACGACAGCGTAGGCCGAGAGCCAAGCGAGCCGCTCGCGACGCGCCGTACCGTCCGTGTCGAGGGGCACCTCGGAGTTGGTTTCAGCCGTCATCTCGCTCGCTCTCGCGCACCGCCCGCCACACGCGACGCTCCTCGCGCTGCATCTCGCGGGCTTCGGCCTCGGCTTCGTGGTCGTGCCCGAGCAGATGCAACGTGCCGTGGATCAGCAGGCGAGCGAGTTCTTCGTCCAGTCCCCGTCGACGCTGTCGCGCCTGCCGCGCGGCGGTCTCGATGTCGATCACCACGTCTCCCAGCAATGGCCCGCGATGCTCGGCGCCCTCTCCTTCCAGCATCGAAAACGACAGCACGTCGGTGGGCCGCTCCCGCCCCCGCCAGGCAGCGTTCAGCGTCTGCATCTCGTCGTCGTCGACGAGGGCGATGGAGAGCTCCGAGCGACTGCGGGAGAGGCTGCGCAGCACACGAACCGCCCGCGAGCGCAGCAGGCGACGATTCACCAGCGGCAGGCCATCTCGCTGCGGCGGCCCCGAGAGCCGAACGGTCATTCCTCGGAAGCTTCGGCGCCTGCGGCCTGGCCAACGTCTGCGGTACGAGGCGAGTGGGACGGTGTGGACCGGTTGCGCTCGAGTCGGTCGTAGGCACGAATGATGGACTGGACCAGCGGGTGGCGCACCACATCCTCTTCTGTGAAGCGCATGAACCCGATACCGTCCACGCCTTCGAGGATTCCCACCGCCTCGACCAGACCCGAGCGCTTTTCCTTGGGCAGGTCGATCTGGGTCATGTCGCCTGTGATCACGGCCTTCGAGTCGAAGCCAAGCCGCGTGAGGAACATCTTCATCTGCTCGCTGGTCGTGTTCTGGGCTTCGTCGAGGATCACAAAGGAATCATTCAGCGTGCGTCCGCGCATGAAGCCCAACGGCGCGACCTCGATCACACCGCGCTCGATCAGGCGGGCCGTCTTGTCCATGGGCATCATGTCGTTGAGCGCGTCGTAGAGAGGGCGCAGGTAGGGGTTCACCTTTTCCGCCATCGTGCCCGGCAGGAAGCCAAGTTTCTCGCCCGCCTCGACTGCGGGCCGCGTGAGAACGACGCGCGACACTTCGTGCCGGTTCAGCGCCGCGATCGCCAACGCCATCGCCAGGTACGTCTTCCCGGTTCCGGCCGGGCCGATCGAGAAGACGATGTCCTGGGTCCGAATGAGGTCGATGTAGCGCCGCTGGCGAAGGTTCTTGGCGGTGATCCGCTGACGCGAGCCAACGTCGGACAACACGTCCTCGTAGACGCTCTGCAGATCCACATCCGGTTGTTGGGTCACCATGCGCACCGCCTGTCGAACGTCGCGCGCGCTCACCGGATCACCGGCGCGCAGCGTTCCGTACAGCTCCTCGAGTACCTTCCGGGCGACCCCTACCTCGTCCGCCGGACCGACCAGTCGCACCTCGTTGCCCCGAGCGCTCGCCGCGATTCCGAGTTCCTGCTCCAGAATGCGGAGGGTGCGGTCCCCTTCTCCGTAGAGCTCGGCGGCGGTCTGGTTGTCGTCGAAGATGAGGGTCTGTCGCGTGGTGGCGTGGTTCTCGGCCAGGAAGGTTCCCTCTTCTAACGTAGTGCCGACGACCCCTTTGTTGTGTGGGGCGCCACGATCAGCGCTCGGGCGCCAATAGAATGACGCCGTCTTCGCGCTTCACATAATAGTAGGGACGCGCCTCGACCCCCGCCAACGCGCTGTCGGCCAGAAGCGGCCCCGTGACCAGCTGATCCAGCGAACCGGGCCAGCTCCCGACCGCGAAGCGATGAGACTCGACCGCATTGCGAAGGGCACGGGTCTCGTAGGACTGCCGCACGGCCTCGAGAGGCTTGCGGCCGAGAGTCGCACCGATGGCGGGTGAAGGCTCGGGGGAGCGCAGGGCGCCGAAGATCACGGCCAACAACAGCAGCACGGTCGGAACCGCCCCTGCCACCCACGGGATGGCCTGCCGGACATTGACGCTGGGCTTGGGCAGCGGAAGATTCTGGAGGCGCTCCACCACCTCGGGTTCCACCGCTTCGATCACTTCGGCACGCACCATGTCGGCGATCAGGCGCACCGTGTCGAAGGAACCCAGCAGTGTCAGATCGATGATGCGCTTCACCGAGATCCGTCCGTCGACCAGCTGAAAGACCGGCTCTGCCGCTTCCAGCAGCGACGGCTCGAGCGACATTGCGCGCCGGTACTCCTCGAACCCAGCCACCTTCTGGTAGACGCCGTCGAGCGACGGCACGAGATCGGTGAAGCTGTGCCACTCGTCCACCATCCGCAGTCCGTCCATCAAGATCTGCTCAGCGCCGAGCAGCGCCTCGAATTTTCGCTGGTGCTCGACCTCCTGGGCGTTGAACATGAAGGCACCTCGCTCCCAACGAAGCACTTCGAAGAAAGTCTCTCGGGTCAGGAGGTCCTCGATCGCTTCGAGGGACTCCTGATCGATCCAACCGCGGGAGACGGCCAGGCGCGGAACGGTCTGGGCCGAGGCCTTGCACTCGGGAATCAGGCTGTCGACCTGTTGGCGGGACAATCGACCCGAGCGCACCAGGAACTCAGCCAGTTCGCCCTCGGCCATCGAGCCGACGGGAGCCGCCGAGACCACGGCGCCGCGATCGAAATGGAGCCGGACTGTGCCCGCCTCTCCGCTGAACTCCAGCACGCCGGTCTTGCGCTGCTGTCCGATCAGCTGGAAGACGTCAGCGATGCCGAAATCTTCGAGGTTTCCGCGGAGCGCCGACACGGTCAACGGTTCCTCCACGCCGCGAGCGAGGTCGCGATGACGATCGTATAGAAGAAGCCGGCCAACACTGCGAGACACGCGAAGGCAAACGAGCCCGCCGCGCCGGCGATCAGCGGATCGGGCACGGCGCCATCGCTCCAGATCACGGCCCCCGCCAGCACGGCAAAGAGGAAGGTGCCCGCCAAGGTGGACCCGGGCCGTCGCGACAACACCCCGGCCATGCCGGGCACCAGCACCGACATCGCGACGGCGATCTTGTTGAGGCGCACCTCGCGTTGCTTCAGCGCCTTGATGCGTTGCAACCGCAGTTCGCGATCCGTCTGGTCCGGCTGGAAGAAGAGATGATTACAAGGGTCGCAGAGCTCGCCGCCCGAGACTTCGGGGTGGCAACGTGGACACACCCGCCGGCCACAGCGTGCACACCAGCGTGAAGGCCTGAGCTTGTTGCCCATCACCCCGGCGCCGGCGAGAACCGCGGCAAACGAGACGATCGTCGTGATCGCGGACCCACCCAGCAGGCCGGGTGCAATGAAAGCACGCAGCTCCGACGCAAAGCGCTTCCCTCCCTCAAGATCGATCACCCGTCGCCACACGGTCGAGTTCTCCAGCGGTAGATCGACGACGAATCCCTCGGGCTGGGTTCCCTGGAGCCGCGTCAGGTCCGCTACCAGATCACTGTCCAGCTTCTGGGCCCGCTCGAGCGTGGCCGTGAGGTCGTCCACCTGGAAGGAGCGACCATAGGCCTGGGCCAGGTTGTAGAGCACGACGGGCGACTCGCGAATCTCGAGGGCGCGCTGATACAGATCGAACGCCGACTCCAGGTGTCCGAGGTGGAGCCGAACGTTGGCCGCATTGTTCATGATCACGACGTCGCCCGAGACATCCTTGATCAGCTTCTGATACATCGCATCCGACGTTCCGAGGTTGCCCTGGCGCCGCGCCAGGCGCGCGAGCGCTTCCCGAGCCAACAGATCGTCGGGTCCGGCGGCCTCGAGTCGGACGATGTCGCTGGCCAGGGTGAACCCACGACTGGCAGCCAGGGCGGATTCGGCGACCGGATCCTTCGGTAGTCCTTCGAGGACGGCACCGGTGTACCGGGCGACGGGCCAAGCCCCGACGACGATGGAGCCGACGGCCAGCACCAGCATGATCCGTTGGCGTCCGGTGCCGTACACGATGCCGATCGCGAACAGCCCCAGCGCCAGTCCGAGCAGACCTTCGCCCAGTAGCATTGCGAGCAGAACCAGGACGCCCAGCAGCGCGGCCCGCCCGAAGCGCGGCATCTGGACCGGCAGCAGGTCACCAAGATCGTGAGCGGCGTGGGGCGAAGCGAAGCCGGCAACGACCGCAATGGCCAGCAGTCCGCCCGCCATCAGTGCCATCGAAAGGATGAAGAGCAGCGAGCCCCCCATCCAGAGGGCGCCCTCGATGTGGCGGCAGAAGGCCCAGAGAGAGCCGAAAGCCTCGCGAACGGCCGAGAAGGCCGAGCCCGCCTCGAGCCAGAGGGCGCGAGCCAGCGCCATTCTGCCTGCGGGCAGATCCGGGGCCAGCACAACGGCGGCACGGGCAGCTTCCAAGCCCGAGTTCGAATCCAGCAGCACGGCGCGCGCAGCGGAGTCGAGGTTCCACACACCCCGCTCGAGCGAGGCGCGGCGGGTGCGCTGGACCCGCTCGTCCAGCGAATCGGCCGGCTTGGCCCAGACCCGCTCGATGACGCTCGAGCCCGGCCGCTCGGGGGCGGAGCGGGGCGCTTCGATTCCGGCACCCGCAGCGACCACGGCCTCGGAGGACCCATCCACGACGGACTCAATCCCGCCTGCAGGCTCCAGACCATCCGGGGCTACCCTCTCCACCACTTGCGGCGGCGGCACGCTCTCGGAGCCCACGGCGTGGTCCCCGATCGGGACGGGCTGGGCGCTGGCCAGACCCAGGCCGGTCAGCACCAGCCACAGGACGGTCCAGATTCCAGCTCGCGCAGGTCGGTGTCGGCCCGAGGTCACACTACCCCTCCAGGAAGACGATCTCCGGATTCCTAGCGGCCATATCGGTCCATCGGCCCACCCCCTGAACACCCTGCCGGCGGCTCGGGCCCGCCGCTGGTGGATTCCTCCGGTTTTGGGGGCACGCGCAAGCCGAAGCATCGTGCAGGCCCATCGGCCCCAGCTCCAAGCTGGCGCCTTCGGCCTCCGGACCAGCGTCTTCGGCCTCCGAGCCGGCGTCTTCGGCCTCCCGGCCGGCGTCTTCGGCCGTCGACAGGGGCGGGTCGGGCGCTATTCTCAAGCGCCTTCCACAGATTCGGTCCTTGGAGAACGTTCGTGGCGAGTCACAAGTCGGCCAAGAAACGCGCCCGCCAGACGATCGTGCGGAATGCCCGGAATCGTCATGAGCGCAGCCGCGTCCGCACGGCCGTGAAGAAGCTTCGGTCGACCCTCTCCGAAGGCGATGCCGAGGCTACCAGCAGCGCGCTCAAGCGCGCCGAGAGCCTGATCCGGCGCGCTGCCAGCAAGGGAATCCTCCCCAAGCAACGTGCCAGCCGCACGATCTCCCGCCTCACCAAGGCCACCCATCGCATCTAGTCCGACGGGCCCCAGCTTCGCGCACCATCCGGAGCACTGCGCAAGCCGACGAATGTCGGCCGCCGACGAATCTCAGCCAACCAGTCCGATCACGAGGCGCTCAAGAACGAGTTCCGGCCGCAGTCCGCCGGCACCCTTGAGAGCCAGGTCCGTCTGATGGATCGCCTGGAGGCAGGCGATCAGACGCCGCTCGGTGTAACGGCTGGCCTGGCTGTCGAGCTTGCGCTGCACGAAGGGCGGGCCCGGCACGTTGCCCCCACTGCGCAGACGGAGCAGACGTCGAAAGTGGCTCACGAGTGATCCCAGCACGGCTGGCGGTGCGGCGCCCGCCGACAGCAGCTTGCCCAGCGTGCCCAGAGCATCAGCCCCTCGCCCTTCCCCGATCGCATCGATCAGATCCCAGATGGGCTCTTCGGCGATGTCCGACGTGCTGGTTGCCACGTGGTCGCGCGTCACTTGCTTGCCCAGACCGGCGAGCAGCGAAGCCTTGCTGATCTCGTTCCGAAGCATCAGGAGATGGGGACCCACCCGCTCTGCCAGCAAGTCGGCTGCGCCTGACGCGAGCGAGACCTGCTGCCGTTTGGACTCGGCCTTGACGAAGTTCACCAGCTCCCGCGAACGTTTGGGCGGATCACAGTCCACGCGGGCTTTTGCGCCGAAGGCCTTCACCCAGCGCGCGCGGCCGTCGACCTTCTCCGCGACGACGACCAGGACGGTTTCGCCATCGGCCTCGAGCAGACCGACCGCTTCGGCGATGGCTTCGGGCAGCGCCTTGGCCGCCCCGCGCCGCGGCTCGGGATCCCGCAACACGACCAGGCGTCGCGGCGCCATCACGGGCAGCGATCGGAGCACGTCCATCAGAGCGGCGGGTGTCGTCTTTGCGCCGTCGAGCCGGTCGAAGTTGAAGTCGGCAGGCGCGTCACCCAATGTCGCCTCGCGCACTGCCGCGACGGCGTCGTCCCGCAGCAGCGGCTCGGTTCCGACTACGAGATAGGCAGGACGAAGTGTTCCGGAGGCCAGCTCTTGCCGCAGCGCCTCCGGCGTCACCGGACGAGGCTCTCGTAGAGCGCGTCGTAGACTCGGCCCGCCACCAACCTCGACACTTCGCGCAGCGCTTCCTGCCGGTTCTTGCGCTGCACTTCGACGTCGGCGCTGGCCAGGTAGCGCTCGGTTTCGCGGGTGGCCCGGGCATCGATGGAGATCTCGGTGCCGTCGGAGAGCTTCGCCAGCAGCTCCACATTCAGGGTGATCTCGTATTCGAGCGCCTGGATCACCGATGAAAAGCTCCGGGCTCGGGATCGGATTGACAGGACCCGCCCCTGTATCACCAGGTCTGCGGCATCCTGGTTCTGCACCAACTTGACACCGCGACGGCGCAGGAACTCGCGGCGAAGCGCGTCGGCCACCACGTACTCGATACCCGGCTCGTAGGAATCGTTGTGCGGCGTAACGATGGCCACGGACCGGACATCCCCCAGTCCGCCGTCGTAACGGACCAGGGAGTAGCTGCTACAGCTCGCAGCGAGCACCAAGATCGCCGAAAGAACGAGCAAAACCGGTCGGATGGACACGTCGGAGGTATATCACAAGAAACCGCGCAATCCGAAGGGTCGCGCCAAGCGGGAGATGCGAAACCTTGCGGATGGCGTCCCCGGCACGGAATCCGAAGGCTTCCGACAGGAGATGCTGTCCGCCCTGGGCAGGCAGCATTCCCCAGATCTGGAAGCTCCGGACGTCCTCGCGCGACGGCTCGGCCGGGATCAGCGTCGTCGCCGTGGCCGACCCCAACAGGAACTGATTGCGGACCTCACTTGCCCGAGGGAGCGAGTGATCCTTCATCTCGCGGGTTCCCGAAACACTCGTTCGCTCGAGAGATCAATCGATCTTCAGGAGTCCCCGTGCCACCGACAGCACCTTGTTGGCCTGGATCGGCTTCGTCAGATACTCATTGGCCCCGAGACTCAGCGCGCGTTCGCGATCTTCCTTGGCGCCCTCCGTCGTGATCACCACGATCGGGATCTTCAGAAGCGAATCGTCGCCGCGGATCAGGCTGATCAACTTCAATCCGTCCATCACGGGCATGTTGATGTCGATCAACGCGAGATCGAAGTGGTCACTGGAGACCTTGCGCAGACCGTCCATCCCGTCCTGCGCTTCCACGATTTCGACATTCTTGAGGCGTCGCAACGCAAAGACGAGCAACTGCCGCATGGTCGGGCTGTCTTCCACGATCAGAATTCGCCGCTTTTCCATGTCTAACCCCTACCTCGCATTTCACTGCGTCAACAGATCCAGGAAACCCTGTATCGTGTTGAGCTTTCGCTCGGACTGTCCATACAGTCGCGCCGCAAAGAGCGCCGTCGCTGCATGACCGCCGAGCACGTTGAAGAGTTCGTGATCGAGCGGCGTGAACCCCTCCTTCTGCTGAAGGAGACTGAAGATCGCGATGGCGCCGATCGGGCGCTTCTCGATCAGGAGCGGGATGCAGACGATCGGCTCGGTGTAGTCATCCGACCGGGTGGCATCCCAACACGTCGTCTCGGTCGCGGCAACGGCCCTGCCCAGGCTCCCCTTGCCCAACGGACAGTTGGGGATCTCCGAGGGCGGAACGCCCTCGGCTGCCACGACCCGAAGCTCCTCGTTCTTGCCATCGAGCAGATAGACTGCGAAGACCTCGGCACCGATCAAGTTGATCACGATCTCGATGACGATCTTGAGCACCTCATCGACGTCGAGGGTCGAGTGGAGCTGATAGCTCGCCACGTACAGGTTCGCGAGGTTGTTGTTTTCCTCCTCGATTTCCACGTAGCGATCCGCAAACTTGCGGTTCTCCTCCTCGCTTTCCACCAGACGCTCGCGGAAACTTCGATTCTCTTCCTTGAGGTTCGCGATCGTTCCAATGAGTTCCACTCGCAGCTTCTCCCAATCGTCGGGATTCTGGGCAGCCTCATGCTGCTGATCCTCGACGCCGAGAATCTTTCGCCGCAGGCGTTCATTCTCGGTCAACAGTTCTCGAGTGAACTCAGCACCTTTCTTGAAGATGCCCAGGAACTCTTCCTGCCTGTCGAAGATGTTCGAGCGATCATCGCTCATAGGGATCCCTTCCTGTCTACACTCCAGGAGTTGGTCTGGCTGACTCCGCGTTGGATGACCGTGGCCATGTCGCCCAACGGCAACACCAGGTCCACCGCGCCGGTACGAATGGCCTGCTGGGGCATTCCGAAGATCACAGCCGTCGATTCCGACTCCGCGATGACGTGGCCGCCGG
The DNA here is from genome assembly GCA_004356735.1 of Deltaproteobacteria bacterium. Taxonomy (GTDB): domain Bacteria; phylum Myxococcota_A; class UBA9160; order UBA9160; family SMWR01; genus SMWR01. The sequence goes on along the minus strand of SMWR01000156.1, from coordinate 535 downwards.
CGTCCTTCACCGCAACCACACCCCTTCTTCCGTCGTCTCCCATACCCGTCAGCACCACGGCCAGAAGGTCCGAGCCAAAGTGCTTGGCGGCCGACTCGAACAGCCGGTCCACAGACGGGGTGTACTTGTCCCGTGACCCGCCTCGAACCACGCGCGTCAGCATTCGTCCACTGTGATTTTCCAGCTCCAGGTGACACCCACCGGGCGCCACGAGAATCGTTCCGACATCGGGGGACTCGCCGCCGTCGGCCTCGATTGCCGTGAACGGCGTGAGCCGATCGAGACGCTCAGCAAAGCCCCGGGTGAACCCACTGGGCATGTGCTGAGCTACCAGGAATGCGCACGGAGGTGGCTCAGCGAATGCACCGAACAGTTGCATCAACGCTGCAGGACCCCCGGTGCTGGATCCGATGACAACAAGCTTGGGCGCAAGGTAGTCGTCTCGATGATCGGACCTGGCGATTACCGGCATCGAGTTGACGCGATCGCGGACCTTGTCGATCCGCAGATCGCGAATCGAATGCACCTTGCGAAT
>SMWR01000155.1 GCA_004356735.1 Deltaproteobacteria bacterium | reverse complement strand
GCGGCCCCGGGAGACTCCATGCGCGTCGGCGAAATCCGTCACCCCGAACGCAGTGACAATGGCAAGCCACTGGACGGCGTCCGCGTGCTCGCCATCGAACAAATGCAGGCGCTGCCGTTCGCGACCCAACTGATGGGGCACCTGGGTGCCGACGTGGTCAAGGTCGAGCACCCGGAACGCGGCGATTCGGGTCGCGGCGCCCAGCCGTTCCTCACCGACAAGGATGGGCGGAAGGTGGGTGCCACCTATCTGCGGAACAACCTGGCCAAGCGCAGCATCGGCATCGACCTGAAGCAGCCGGCCGGCGCTGAGCTGATCCGCAGGCTCGTCCCGAATTTTGATGTCATCGCCGAGAACTTCCTGCCGGGGACCCTCGACCGGCTCGGCATCGGCTACGACGCCTTGCGCGCCATCGAGCCCCGCATCATCTACGCGTCGATCTCGGGCTTCGGACAGCTGACCGACTCGCCCTACAAGCGCTGGCCCGCCTACGCCCCCATCGCCGAAGCCATGGGTGGAATCTACGAACCCAACCGCAAGGACGGACAGCCGCCCCCTGTCGTCGTCGCGGGCGGACTCGGCGACAATGCGGCCGCACTCTTCGCCGTCATCGGCATCCTGTCCGCCCTGCTCCACCGGGACCGTACCGGCCGCGGCCAGCAGGTTGACATCTCCATGTACGACTCGATGATCGCGATGGCCGACATGATTCCCCAGCTCGCCTCCATGGGAGCACCGCCCCAGTGGGCGGCGGCCGGACACACGGCCATCGTCGCCGCGTTCAAGGCGAAGGACGGCTACTTCGTGGTCTCGGTGTTCCGCGAGCACCACTTCGAGCGCCTGGCGCGCAGCGTCGGCCATCCAGAATGGGTCGACGAGGAGCGCTTCTCGACCCGCGAGGGCTGGGCTCGCAACATCGAGCCCGTCCTGCGCCCCGCGATCGAAGCCTGGGCCGCCGACAAGACCAAGCTCGAGGCGGCGGCCGCGCTCTGCGAACAGGGGGTCGCCGCCGGCCCCAGCAACCTGGCCCAGGATCTCTTCGACGACCCCCACGTTGCACAGCGCAACATGCTGATCGAGGTGCCGCGCAGCGACAGCGACCGGCCCATGCTGCTATCGGGAAACCCGGTGAAGCTCTCGGAGACGGCCGAAGGTCCGATCCGCAGCTTTCCCGGGCTGGGCGAACATACCGACGAGGTGCTGGGCGAGCTGCTCGAACTCTCGGACGACGAGCTGGCCAGACTGCGCGCGGGCGGCATCATCGGCCCCTGACGGCCCGATTCCGGCCCCTCAAGCCGCCTCCAGAGACGTCCGATCCAATCGCTGTGTCGGGCACCTTCCAATTCCTGTTCGTCCTGGCTTTCGCGTCCTGCCGGTCGTCAGCTTCGCGGTGCTCGCGCGCAGCTTCTTGCGCCGCCTCCGAAACCCTGAGCAGCTCGGCCACGCAATGTCGATGGCCATCGAGAACGAGCTGCGCAAGGCCGGCATCGATCCGAGCACGGTCAAGCTCCAGACCGCGACCTCGGCATGGGAAGGAGCGGCAAGGCCAGCAAGGACGAAAATCCGACTCGACGCGTTGGCGGCGCAGGACCTTCCACCCGAGGTCATGAAGGCCATCCAAAAAACGGCGTTGTGGACGCTCCTCGGTGGCGCCGGCACCGACACGGGCGAGCCACGATCCAAAATCTCCCGCGGACCGATCCTGCCGACAGCCATCGACACGCCTTCGCGCTCGGATGCGCGGCTCGCACTGATCGTGTTGCTCGTCGGCTTCGGAATGGTAGTCGCATTGATGCTTCGCGAGACGCTCTGAGGACGATCCGGAATGGCAATCTGCAACACCTGTGGAACGACGATCCTGTTCGGCGGCAAGAAAGTGACCGGGTTGCGCTACTGCAACGATGACTGCCTTGCTCAGCTAGCGCTAGCGATCGCGGTCGACAGCGTGCCGCAAGACGCGCTGATCCGGGCCGCCCAGGAGCTGCACCAAGGCCTGTGTTCCCATTGTGGAGGCAGCGGCCCGATCGACATTCACACCTCACACCAGATCTGGTCGATGCTCCTGATGACGAGTTGGAAGAGCACGCCGCGGATCTCGTGCCGCTCCTGTGGCATCAAGCAACAGTTGGGTGACTTCTTCTTCTCGCTGCTCTGCGGCTGGTGGGGCGTTCCGTGGGGATTCATCATGACACCGGTCCAGCTCGTGCGAAACCTGGTCGGCATCTTGCGAGCGCCCGACCCCATGCAGCCGTCCGAGCAGCTTCTCGGTCACGTCCGAAGAATGCTGGCCGAGCCGGCTCGCTTCGCCGAGGAAGCGGACGAGAAGCCCCACAGCCTACAGTCGACCGGATAGAGCACGGCGCAACCAGCCAGCGCCGCCCTGGAAAATGGGCTGCTCCAGCCGCTCCACGCCCGGGTCGGACAGACCGTGCGCAGATCGAAGCCTCGTTTCAGCCTGCTTCGCGCGCGGTATCGTCCGGAGCGGGAGACGCGTGATGGACGTGCGGGGATTCTGGAAGAGCGCGCAGGAGGAGCCGGACCGACTGGCCCTGGTGTTGCCGGACGAGCGCACGCTGAGTGCCGGTGAGCTGCTGGCCGCAGGCAACCGGCTCGTGCACGGGTTGCGCGCGCTCGGGCTCGAGAAGGGCGACTGCGTTGCAGTGCTGCTGCCCAACGGCGCCGCCAACGTCGAAGTGCTGGTGGCCACCATGCAGGCCGGCTTCTACGTAACCCCCATCAATACGAACCTGGCGGCGCCCGAGGTCGCCTACATCCTCGAAGACAGTCTCTCCAAAGCATTCATCGCACACGAGTCTTTCGCGGATCGCGCCGTGGCGGCGGCGGACGAAGCAGGCCTCTCGGCTGAAGCCCGCATCGCGGTCGGCTCGATTCCGGGCTTCCAGGATTTCGCAGCGTTCCAGGCCGCACAATCCGACGCCGTGCCCGAGGATCGCGTGGCGGGCCAGTTCATGCAGTACACGTCGGGCACCACCGGCCGGCCCAAGGGCATCCGGCGCCCCATCTTCGAGGTCGACCCGGACGTGATGGGCGGCATGATGGCCATGCACCTGGCGCGTTTCGACATCACCCCGGGCGGCGACCACGTCCACCTGACGACGTCGCCGATGTACCACATGGCGCCCTTCGCCTACACGTGGTTCTCACTCAACTTCGACCACCACGCAGTGCTGATGGACCACTGGGATCCGGAACGCGCCCTCCAACTGATCGAGAAGCACCGTGTCACCACCAGCCACATGGTGCCGACCCAGTTCCACCGGCTGCTGATGCTTCCCGAGGAGGTGCGCAACCGCTACGACGTCTCTTCATTGCGACACGTCCTTCACGCGGCCGCGCCTTGCCCCGCCGAGATCAAGCGCCGTATGCTCGAGTGGTGGGGACCGTGCATCTACGAGTATTACGGCGCGACCGAGGGTGGCGGCACGCTGATCAAACCCCAGGAGTGGCTCGATCATCCGGGCAGCGTGGGCAAGGCCTGGGAGGGCGCAGAGATCCGGATCCTCAACGACGGCGGCAAGGATCTACCGGCCGGCGAGCCCGGCACCGTCTACATGAAGCTGATCCAGGACTTCGCCTACAAGGGTGATGCGAAGAAGACGCGCGAGAACCGCCGCGACGGATTCTTCACCGTGGGCGACATCGGCTACCTGGACGAGGACGCCTACCTCTTCCTCTGCGACCGGAAGATCGACATGATCATCTCCGGCGGCATCAACATCTATCCCGCCGAAATCGAGGCGGAGCTCTTCGCTCACCCGAAGGTGGCCGATGCGGCCGTCTTCGGCATCCCCGATGACGACTGGGGCGAGCAGGTAAAGGCCGCCATAGAGCCCGCACCGGGCTGTGAAGTCGGGCGCGCGCTCGAGCGCGAGATCCTGGAGTTCTGCTCCGAACGCCTGGCCAAATACAAGTGCCCGCGCTCGATCGACTTCCACGACGGTCTGCCTCGCGATCCCAACGGCAAGCTGTACAAGCGCAAACTTCGGGATCCCTACTGGGAAGGCATTGATCGTTCGATCTAGAACCGGTCGAACAGGACCTTCACCGCGCCGCTGGAGCCCTGGTGGTAGCAGGACATGAAGGCGTCAGCGTAGTCGTCGAGGGAGAAGCGGTGGGTGATGATGGGCGTGACGTCGATCTGATGGTTCTTGACGAACTCGAGATACCACTCCATCGCGTGCTGGCGGCGGCCGTCCCATGCCTCGATGGCAAAGGCGTTTGAACCCGCCAGCACCAGCTCCTTGAAATAAAGGGGCGTCCACTCGAATCGCGCCGGCGGCTCAACGCCCAGGGCCACGATCCGACCTCGGGAGCGCGCAATGCGCACACCCACCTCGAGCGTCTTCGCCGAGGTCACGGTGTCGTAGATCACATCGACACCCCCGTTCAACATCGGGAGCCCACGCCAGGGCTCGCGCAGATCGGCCCCGGTCGCTTCGCCCACGGCCTCGATGATGCCACGCTCGGGTTTGTGGGGGAGGATCCGGTCGGCGCCGAACTGCTTGGCGAGCTCGGCCTGGTGCGCAAAGCGCGAGACGGCAAAGACCCGCAGGTCGGGATGGAGTTGCTTCAGGATCGCGATGGCCAGAAGACCCAACGTTCCGCAGCCATAGACCAGGGCCGTGCCATTGGACGGCGGCGGCCAGTGGAGGATTGCATGCAACGAGACCGAGAAGGGGTCGCCCAGTACGGCTGCTTCATCGCTGACTTCATCGGGAATCGGAATGCACTGGGACTCGTGGGCGGGAACCTGGCTGGCGAAGCCGCCCGTGGCCTGGCTGCTGTTTCCCTGGTGGATGCCGGGGGTGATGACACCTCGGGTGAAGTTCAGGCACTGGGCCAGCTCCCCCTGCTCACACCATTCGCAAAGCGGGAGTCCCCGCGTCACACACGAGAGCCAGGGATTGAGCAGCACGCGCTGCCCCAGCCGCGACGGATCCACATCGGAGCCGACACGGTCGATGTGCCCGACGACCTCGTGACCGAGCACCTGGGGGAACGAGATCACCGACGTCATCGGATTGTCGAGAGTCCCGTTCATGAAGACCTGCTTGTAGTCGCTGCCGCAGACACCGCACAAATCGGTGCGGATCGTGACCCAGTCCTGGGCCGGCAGCTCGGGATCGGGAATCTCGCGCAGCCGGATGGGGGCCAGCGGTCCCACGTAGGCGCGGGGCATCAGGCTTGCCAGGATCTTGGTCGCCGCCAGCCGCGGAAGATTTTTCTCGAAGACGAGGGCACGCACCGAGGAACCTCCTGTAAAAAGGTTGTTGTGGGTGGCCAGCTGGGACGTTGATTCCCAACGTGGGTCTCCGGAAGCTCGTGCAGCGCTGGGGTCAGGCCCTGGTGAGGAGAAGACAGCCTCCCAAGGGGCCGCCACCGGCAGCGGCCACTGCAACCTGCGGATTCCCCGGCACTTGGCGCTCGCCGCCCTCGCCCCAGAGCTGCACGCAGGCCTCGTGAATGAAGCCGTAGCCGTGCAGGCGGCCGGCCGAGAGCTGGCCGCCGTGGGTGTTGACGGGAATCTCGCCGTCGAGCGCGATGCGTTTTCCGCCTTCGATGAACGGACCGCCCTCCCCCTTGCCGCAAAATCCGAGGGCTTCGATCCAGGCCAGCGTGATGAAGCTGAAGCCGTCGTAGAGCTCCGCCACGTCGACGTCCGACGGCTTGAGATCCGTGCGCTCCCAGAGCATGGCACCCGCGTCGCGCAGGGCCATGCTAGTCAGATCGTCGAACTGGTCCCAAGACGGCCGGCCACGCAGCGCGCTCCCGACGGCTTCGACGCGAATCGGCGGGCGCCGACAATCCTTCGCGGCGTCGACCGCCGACACGATCACCGCCGTCCCGCCATCGACGGGCGCG
>SMWR01000154.1 GCA_004356735.1 Deltaproteobacteria bacterium | reverse complement strand
TAACGGAAGGCCTTACGGATCTTGCTCCCGTCGGTGAACTTGAAGTGGATGTAGTTGGTTACATCGTGGCTGATCGGATCGAAGACGTGCTGATCCCAGATGTAGGTGAAGCCGTCGACCTTCCGGTCTTCCTCGGCCGTAATCATGGAGTCGCCTCCCCCGTAGGCATCGAGGAAGAACATGCCCTCGTCCTTCAAGCTGGCCTGGGCCTTCTCGAAGTAGTGGCGTAGCGCGTTGCGGGTCTTGAAGATGAAATAGGAGAAGTTGAAGGCGCCGGTGATGTCCACGGGCTCGTGGCCGACGCTGAGCACGTCGCCTTCGATGAGCTTGAGCCGGCCCGCCTGCTCGTCCGTGAGCTTCGAGACGTGGTGCTCGCGGCCCCATTCGAGCGGAGTCGGGTCCAGGTCGATGCCCCACGCCCGGTTCTCGGGGCCGCGCTTCACCCATTCGGCCGCGAAGACGGCGGTTCCGCAGAAGTCCTCCCGCAACAGCTGAGGGTGACGCCCATAGCGCTTCTTGAAGACCCGGCGCACGAAGGAGATATCGGCGTCGGGCTGCTGGACGCTCTTCTCATAGAGATCGTAGCGATCGGCCTGCTGGGCCTGGGTCTTGCGGGACGCCGTGCGTCTCGGCTTTCCCTTGCCTTTCCGCTTGTTGGCCAACGGTTCCCCCCCTTGAATACCCCTCGGCGGCTGCGCGTCGAAGCTAGCAGACGATCCGAGAGGAGGAATCCCGATGCTGAACCGAAACCGATCGCGTGGGCTCGAAACCATTTCCTTGGCCTTGTGTGCAGCCGTTCTGACCCTGGCTCTACCGGGCGCTGCCGACGCGAAAGAGCGTGGCGACCGTCACCCGAACGTGACGGTCGGGGACCACGATCGCCCCAACCACCGGGACAAGCACCGGAGTCATGTCGCGCGACGCAGCAATGCGCGGGACCGCTGGTTCCATCGCCACGATTCGCGAACGTCGTATCGGAAGGCGCGCCATGCCCGGCGCGACGGACATTACGACCGCCCCCACGCCAAGCGCCAGCACACGCCCCACTATGCCCACGGCGTGAAATACAACAAGCACCACGTGAAGTTCCACTGCAGGGCGTGCAACCACACGTTCCGCCACCAGCGGGGCTTCTACGACCACGTGCACCACCGACACCATGTGCCGTTCTGGCGGATCCCGTTCCTGCTGGGGTACGCGAATTTCGGCTGGATCTTCCACGGCTGAGCCCACCAGGCTCGCGCACCCGGGGAATCCAACTCCCGATCCCTGGGTGAGAAAAGGGGGGAGAGCAGCGTGGGTGCTCTCCCCCCGACTTGTTTCGGGAGCCGAAGCCCGCGTAACCCGTGATCCTCCGGGTGCGTAATCCCGTCGCGCATGGAACGGCGGGAGGTTCGCGGCTCATGAGGCTCCGCTACGGGCTCCTCAGCTTGGCAGCGCTCGGGATGGCCTTCCCGACCGGATCCGCGCGATCGCAGCTCAATGGATTCCAGCTCGAGCCCTCGGCGGTTCCGGTGGACCAGATCCTGGCCGGTGGACCGCCGCGAGACGGGATCCCGGCGCTCACGGACCCCGACGTCGTCGCGGCTTCGAAGGCATCCTGGAAGGACGACGAGGTCGTACTCGGTGTCGAAGCAGGCGGTGAGGCCCGCGCCTATCCGCTCTCGATCCTGGTCTGGCACGAGATCGTGAACGACACGCTGGGCGGAAAGCCGTTGCTGGTTTCCTACTGCCCGCTCTGCGGCACCGGTATGGTTTTCGAGCGACCCATTCATCGCAAGGGTGCGCGGGCCCAGCCGATGACGTTCGGCGTGTCCGGGTTGCTGTATCGATCCGACCTGCTGCTCTACGACCGGGAGACCGAGAGCCTGTGGTCGCAGATCTCGTCCGAAGCCGTGACCGGTCCTTCCATGGGGCGACGACTCAGGCTGTTGCGGTCGCGCATGATGTCCTGGGGAGACTGGCGGAGGTTGCATCCCAGCTCGGAGATCCTGTCGCGGAACACGGGGTACGATCAACCCTACGGTCGGTCCCCGTACGGTGACTACGCCCAGTCGAAGCGCCTCAGCTTTCCCGTGAAGTACGATCGGAGCTACCACCCGAAGATGCCCACGATCGGGCTGCGTGTTCCGGGGACCGCGGCCCGGGCGTATCCGGCAGCCGAGCTCGTCGCCGCGGGCGGGGAGGTTCGGGAGCGGTTCGCGGGTCACTCGGTCCGGATCCGCTTCGATCCGGATCAAGAGGTCTTCGACGTGGAGGCCCCCAGCGAGGTCGAGATCGTGGAGGCCTACTGGTTCGCGTGGATGGCCTTTCACCCGGAGACGACCGTCTTCAAGGCGGCGGAGCGTTGACGGGGCTGGCTGCGGGCTCAGGCGGCGTCGGGGAGGCTGCCCGAACGATGTGCTCCAGCAGCTCGGCATCGCGGAAGCCGCGGCTCCGGCTCGCAAAGCGCACCACGACGAGATCGAGGGACGGGATCACGTACAGCCGTTGACCGCCCTGGCCGGGGGCGACCAGCAGGTCGGGAAGTCCATCGGGGTAGAAGCTCGGCCGTTCCACCGTCCACGGTGCTCGCGTTCCGTCCTGCTTCACCCGGGGATTGGTCCAGATCGACAGGCCGAAGCCGGGGTTCGATTTCGTGCCTTCCCGCAACGTCGACAGCGCTTCCGGTCCGAGCAGGCGGCGCTTCTTCCAGATCCCGTCGTCCCGGAGCAGGCGCCCGAAGCGCGCCCAGTCGTGTGCGGAAAGGTGGGCGCCGCCGGCCAGGTCGGCATTGCCCGCCGTGTCCCGATCCCAGCGGACCGATTCCACGCCCAGCGGTTCGAGGATCTGCGCTTCGAGGTAGTGCGTCGGGTCTGAGTTGCGGCCCGCGGCGACGAGCTTGCGGCGCAGCAGCTCTCCGAAGACGGTCAGATGACTCGGCCCGTATTGGAAGCGCTGATCGGGTCGGGAGATCATTTCGAGCTCAAGGGATGTCTCGAACCGGTTCTGGTCCGCAGCCTCGAGGACGGCGAAACCCGCCTCCAGGCCGCTGCGGAAGCCGAGGAGCTGGCGGATCCGCACGTCCCGCTTGAGCGGCTCGTCGGCCCATTCCTCGAGGGTGAAGGCCACGGGTTCGTCCATGTCGAGCAGGTCCTGCTCGTCGGCCAGCACCGCGACGACACCCCAGAACGCTTCCGAGCCGCCGTTCAGGGGATGCACGGTCCGCGAGGAATGACCCCCGACCGCAGCCTCGAAGACGACTTCATCGCCTTCGACCACCAGCAATACGAAGCCGTCGTGGGCCTCGGAGTAGGCCGCGGCGGCTTCGAAGCGCGCGTTCCTCATTCCGGGCTTCGGCGCTGTAACGGCCGTCGTGCGGGCGTCGGACGGAGCGGACTCTGGAGCGCTCGCACAGGCGACGCACAGCGGAAGGACGAGCCCGATCCTCCATCGCCGTGCCGATCGGAGCCGTGTGTTCATGCGTCGGGATCGTAACCGAGATTCGGGGTGAGCCAGCGCTCGACCTCCTTGAGGGGCATGTTCTTTCGTACAGCGTAGGTCTGCACCTGATCATGGTCGACGCGTCCGACGGTGAAGTAGCGCGCATCGGGATGTGCGAAGTAGAGGCCGCTCACGCTGGCGGCCGGTGTCATGGCAAAGCTCTCGGTCAATTCGATCCCCAGCGACGGGGCATCGAGCAATTCGAACAGCTTTCGCTTCTCGGTGTGGTCGGGACAGGCCGGATAGCCGAAGGCTGGACGGATGCCGCGATATTTCTCGGCGATCAGATCTTCATTGTTCATCTGTTCGTTCTGTCCATAGCCCCAGTCGCGCCTTGCGCGCTGGTGGAGCGCTTCGGCGAAAGCCTCGGCCAGCCGATCCGCCAGTGCCTTCACCATGATCGCCTGGTAGTCATCGAGCTCGCGCTCGAACGAGGCGGACAGCTCGTCACATCCGATGCCGGCCGTGACAGCGAAGGCGCCGATGTGATCTGGGAGTTTCGCGCTCGCCGGTGCGATGAAATCCGCGAGACTCCGATTCGGTTTCCCGTCGGGCTGGATGTTTTGCTGTCGCAGCATGTTGAAGCGCAGCTTCTCGTGGCTGCGCGCTTCGTCCTCGAAGAGCACGATGTCGTCGCCGTCGCTCGCCGCCGGCCAGAATCCGTAGACGCCGCGCGCCTCCAGCAGCTTCTCGTCCAGAATGCGACGCAGTAGCGCCAGACCGTGGTCGTAGAGCTCGCGTGCCGCCTCGCCGTACTTCGGATGGTCGAGAATCTTCGGGAATCTCCCCTTGAGCTCCCAGGCGGTGAAGAAGAAGGTCCAGTCGATATGGTTCGTGATCTCTTCCAGGGACAGATCTTCGACGACGCGTCGGCCGAGGAACGCCGGCCTGGGCACGTCCTCGGCACGCCAGTCGATTTCCGTCGCATTGGCCGCCGCCTTCTCGTAGGCGAGCAGCGGCTGCTCCCGCTTCTGACTGTAGACGAAGCGCAGCTGTTCCTGGCGCTCGCGGTTCTCGGCATCGAACTTTGGTCGTTTCTGTTCGTTCAGGATGCTGGCCACGGTGTTCACCGCACGCGACGCGTCGAGCACATGGATCGTGCTGCCCGAGTACTGGGGGGCGATCTTGACAGCCGTGTGCTGCTTGCTGGTGGTGGCTCCCCCGATCAAGAGCGGCTTCTGGATGCCGCGACGCTCCATCTCCTTGGCCACATACACCATTTCGTCCAACGACGGGGTGATGAGGCCCGACAGCCCGATGGCGTCGCACTTCTGCTCCACCGCCACATCCAGGATCTTGTCGCAGGCGACCATCACGCCAAGGTCGATGATCTCGTAGTTGTTGCAGCCCAGTACCACGCCCACAATGTTCTTGCCGATGTCGTGGACGTCGCCCTTGACCGTCGCCATCACGATCCGGCCCCGAGACGTCGTGCCGGATTCGCTTTTTTCGGCATCCATGAAGGGCTCCAGGTAGGCGACGGCGCGCTTCATGGCCCGCGCGCTCTTCACCACTTGGGGCAGGAACATCTTCCCCGCCCCGAACAGATCGCCCACGATGCTCATGCCGTCCATCAGCGGGCCTTCGATCACTTCGAGGGGGCGGTCGAATTTCTGACGGGCTTCTTCGGTGTCCGCTTCGATGAAGTCGATGATGCCGTGGACCAGCGCGTGGCTCAGCCGCGTCTCCACCGGGTCTTCGCGCCACGACAGATCGAGTTCCTGCTTGCGGGCCCCGCCCGTTATGCTCTCGGCGAGTGTGACCATGCGTTCGGTGGCGTCTTCGCGGCGATCGAACACGATGTCTTCGACGTGCTCCAGCAGGTTCTTCGGGATGTCGGCGTACACGCCGAGCTGGCCGGCGTTGACGATTCCCATGTCGAGGCCTGCCTGGATGGCGTGGTAGAGAAATGCGGTGTGGATCGCCTCGCGGACCGGCTCGTTACCCCGGAACGAAAACGAGAGGTTGCTGATGCCGCCGCTGATCTTGGCGCCCGGACAGGTTTTCTTGATGATCCGAGTCGCCTCGATGAAGTTGATGGCGTAGCGGTTGTGTTCCTCGATGCCGGTCGCGATGGGCAGCACGTTCGGATCGAAGATGATGTCCTGGGGGTTGAAGCCGGCCTGTTCAGTCAGGAGCTTGTACGCCCGCTGACAGATCTCGACCTTGCGCTCCGTCGTGTCTGCCTGGCCGATCTCGTCGAACGCCATCACGACCACGCCAGCGCCGTAGCGGTGGATGGCCCGGGCCTTGGCCAGGAAATCTTCCTCGCCCTCTTTCAGGCTGATGGAATTGACGATGCCCTTGCCCTGGATGCACTTGAGTCCGGCCTCGAGAACCGCCCACTTGGAACTGTCGACCACGATCGGGACGCGGGCCGCTTCGGGCTCGGTGGCGATCAGGTTCAGGAACTTCGTCATGGCCGCCACCGAATCGAGCATGCCCTCGTCCATGTTGACGTCGATCAGGTTGGCGCCGTTTCGGACCTGCTGAATCGCCAAGTCGGACGCCGTGACGTAGTCGTCCTTCTTGATCAAGTTGAGGAAGCGTTTTGAACCGGCGACGTTGGTTCGTTCGCCGATCATGGTGAAGTTCGAATCGGGCCGGATCTCGTAGGGCTCGAGCCCGCTGAAGCGTGCCAGATTCGTCTCGGGTGCCGGAATTTCGCGAGGGGACAGGTCTGCGACGGCTTCGGCAATGGCCCGGATATGGGCGTCGGTGGTTCCGCAGCAGCCGCCGAGCAGGTTGACGAGACCGCTCTCGGCGAATTCGATCAGCTTGGGAGTCATGATCTCGGGGGTCTCGTCGTAGCCGCCAAAGGCGTTGGGCAGGCCGGCGTTCGGGTAGCAGCTCACGGGGACCGGCGCGATCGCCGACAGGTCCGCCAGGAACGGCCTCATCTCGTCGGCGCCGAGTGCGCAGTTGATTCCCACGGAGAGCGGCTGTGCGTGGCTCACCGAGATCCAGAAGGCTTCGACGGTCTGTCCCGACAGGGTGCGCCCGCTCTTGTCGGTGATGGTGACCGAGATCATGACCGGCAGGCGCTGGCCCAGCTCGTCGAACAGGTCCTCGACGGCCACGAGGGCGGCCTTGGCATTGAGGGTGTCGAAGATGGTCTCGATCATCAGGATGTCGACGCCGCCTTCGACGAGGGCGCGCGCCTGCTCGGAGTAGGCGTCGCGCAGCTCGTCGAACGTGATGTCCCGGAATGACGCGTCGTCCACGTCGGGCGAAATCGACAGCGTCTTGTTGGTCGGCCCAATGGCGCCGGCAACGAAGCGTGGCCTTTCCGGTGTCTTTGCGGCCCAGCGGTCGGCGACCTCTCGCGCGAGCTGGGCTGCGCGGAGATTCAACTCGGGAACCAGGTCCTCCAAGCCGTAGTCCGCCTGGGCGATGCGGTTTGCGCTGAAGGTATTGGTCTCGAAGATGTCCGCGCCGGCGGCGCAATAGGCTTCGTGCACCTGCTCGATGAGCGCGGGCCGCGTCAGCACCAGCAGCTCGTTGTCACCCTTGAGATCGCGCGGGTGGTCGCTGAAACGATCGCCGCGGAAGTCGGCCTCCGAGAGCTCCATGGCCTGGATCATCGTGCCCATGGCGCCGTCGAGGACCAGGATGCGCTCGGCCAGCAGGCGCTGGAGCTCTTCAGTGCGATCGGGACGGCACGGGATCGGATCGGCGGACATGGGTGTTGCGAAGCCTCTGGTGGGGCGATCGGCTCGCCTGAGCCGCGAGTGTAGATAAATATCAGTCTATCTCAATACCCAGATTATTATCTTCCCCGTGGGGATAATGGTGCCTGCAAGGCCAGGGAGAAGCCCAGGACGCCCTGGAGTTCGAGCAGGGCGGCCGTGGGGTCGTCCACCTTGATCGTGTGCATGCCGAGTTGACGCGCGGTCTTGAGATTGCTGCCGATGTCGTCCAGGAAGATCGCCTGGGCCGGCTCGATCCCGATCCGCTCGCAGGCATAGCGGTAGATGCGGGGGTCGGGCTTGCGGAGCCCGACCACGCTCGACTCGACGAAGACGTCGAAGTGGACGCGCAGCCGGTGCGGGTCGCTTTCGGAGGCATCGGTGGTCCAATTGTTGGTCAGGGCTGCCGTGGCCAGGCCCCGCTTGCGGATTCTCGAGACGGCTGTGAGCATTTCGGGGCGCGGCGAGGAGGCGGCCGCCATGCGTTCCAGCATGACGCGCGCATCGATTCGTTCTCCTGCGGCCGCACAATCGGATTCGAACGCCTCGAAGAAGATCTCGAGACCGATCTCGCCGCGCTCGAGCCGCGACCAGGCACCGTTCGGAGCCGTGTCGACCACAACGCGGTTCACGAAGCCTGCCGAGATCCCGAGGTCTTGTTCGTAGGCGGCGATGGCATGAAGCGGGGAGCCCAGCACGACGCCTCCCAGATCGAAGATGACGGCCTTCGGAGTCACGGCGAGCCCTTCCTTTGGAAGCTTCGGCGGCCGGTCATTCTCGGTCAATCTCGGACGGGGCGCTCGGCGCGGCACGACGCATGGAGTCGAAGCCATACAACAGCAGGGCGACCCAGACGCAACCGAAGGCGATGACGTGGGGCCGGGTGAACGGCTCGTCGTAGAGCAGCACCGCCATCACGAAAGTGATGCTGGGCGCGATGTACTGGAAGAAGCCCAGTGTCGTGAGACGCAGTCTCTTGGCGGCGCTGTTGAAGCAGAGTAGGGGAGCCGCCGTAAATGCTCCGCTGCCGATCAGCAGCAGGTTCGTCATAGCATCGGGCTTGGGAAAGTCCAGGTCTCGGGTCGCAGCGAGCGTCAGCAACATCACCAGGGCGAAGGGCGCGAGCAGCGACGTCTCGAAGGCGAATCCCACCACCGGGTTCACGGGAACGACCTTCCGGATCAGCCCGTAACAGCCGAAGCTCAGAGCGAGATACACGGTGACCCACGGGAGCTCGCCGACGGCGATCGTCAGCTGCAGGATGCCGACAGCGGCCAGGGCGGCGGCGGCGCCCTGCCATCGAGACAGCTTCTCCCGCAGGAAGAGAAGCCCGAACACCACGTTCACCAGCGGCGTGATGTAGTAGCCGAGGGAGGTGGCCAGGACCTGATCGTGCAGTACAGCCCACAGGAAGGTCAGCCAGTTGCTGCCGATCAGGAAGCTGGTTGCCAGCATCGGGACCCAGCGCCGACGCGACGACAGCAGGACGCGCAGCTCGCGCCCGCCTCGGGTCGCGGCCACCAGCAGGATGCCCAGCAGGGCCGACCAGACCACTCGGTGACCCAGCAGCTCGACCGCGGGCAGGTCGCCGAGTGCCTTCCAATAGACGGGGGCGACGCCCCAGAGCGTATAAGCGGCCAGGGCGTAGCCGATGCCGGCCAAGCCCGAGCCCGTTTCGTATTTCACGATACGGTCCGTTTCGTTTTCACGAAACAGCCCGTTTCGTTTTCACGCAACGGGGCGGTTATTCGGGGTCCTGGAAGTTGGGGTCGCGCTTCTCCAGATTGGCCTTCACGGCCTCCATCTGGTTCGCCGAACCCAGCAGCGCTGTTTGGAGCTTTGCCTCGAGCGCGAGACCCTCTTCGATGCTGCCGATTGTGGCCTGCTCGAACAGCTTCTTGCCGGCCCGGATCGCCTCGGGCGACTTGCTGGCGATCTCCCGGGCGAGTTCGAACGCGGCCTCCCGCGGTGTGTCCGACAGGTGGGTTGCCAATCCGAGCTCGACCGCCTCCGATCCCGAAAATATCCGACCGGTAAACGTGAGCTCCTTGGCCAGGTCGAGCGGGATCAGTCGTCGCAGCGTCTGGCTAGCGCTCATGTCCGGGATCAGGCCCCACTTGATCTCCATCACGGACAGTCGGGCGTCCGGCGTGACGAACCGAATGTCCGCACCGAGCGCCAGCTGCAGTCCGCCCCCAAAGGCCACGCCGTGGACGGCCGCGATCACGGGAACCGGGCACTCGGTCCAGATCCAGGCCGCCCGCTGCGCGAAGTTGGCCGGGCTCTCGTCGCTGCGCTCCATTAGGTTCCGACTGCCCTTGGCGCCCGCAAAGCCGAGGACGTCCAGTCCCGCGCAGAAGCCACGTCCTTCGCCGCTCAGCACGACGGCGCGCAGGGACCGGTCGGTGGCCAACTCCCGGCCCGTTGCGACGAGCGCCTCGAACATGGCGGCGTCCAGAGCGTTCAGCTTGTCGCTGCGGACGAGGCGGACGTCGGCGACACCGTCGTCGATGCTGAGAGAAACGCGATCGGACATGGGACCTCCCGGTGCTTCAGTCGGTAGTCGAGGGTACCGCGTCCCCTTTCCGTCGTCCGGTCAGCGCCGACGGGGGATGGAAGGCCATCCACATGCAACAGGCCGCCGTTAGGCCGCAGACCGAGATGATGAGGCTCGCCACCGGCAATTCCATGGCGCTGCCACCGGTAGCGGCGCGGACTACAGTGTGGATCAAGGTGCCCGTGAAGGCCGCGCCAGCTCCGACTCCCCAGAACAGGAAGCGATGGCTCAAGATCGGGTCAGCCAGTCCCAATTGCGCGCGCTGCCGCAGCGTCCATCCCATTCGAAGGGATTCGAACGAGTTCCATGCGAAGCCGAGCAGCCGCACGAGCTGACCTAGCGTGTGGGCGATGCCACCCTGGATCCGATCGACCAGTCCGTTCATCATCAGGTCGCCGGCATAGCTCAGGGCCATCAGCGTGATGGCGGCGAATACGACGGGGCGGCCCCAACGCGACGTCCGACGGTAGACGTACCAGACGAACAGGTATTGCGAGGCGGCGCCCACGAACAGGGCGACGAAGCTGCTGCCCTGCAGCGTCGCGCTCAAAACCGTGCTCGACCCCCGGAAGGCGAATGCCAGCATCGAGAGGCCGTAGCCGATTGGACCGATGCAAAGAACGCTGACGCCGATCAGGAGTTCGGGGATCTGGGCCGTACGCCGGGCGAGCTGGAGTAGCCGTATGCCGATCGCGAGGCTCGAGACGAAGAATGCACCAAAACCGATCCAGCGTAGGATTTCCATCGGGTTGGCCCTGTGTCGCGCGCGGTCCCGCGCCTGCAACTCTCCCGCTCACTGCATCGGAATTCGAGGTGAATGCTTGAGTCGGCGCTGGCTCAATCCGAATTTTCGGCGGGCAGGACGCGCAGCGGTCGTCTTGCGTGATGCACCGCACCGAAGCGGTCTCGTGCCCGGACTTCCAGCCAGTGTGTTCCGGGAGGGAGATCCGCGGGTAGCTTGGCTGCCCAGATGTGTGGGGAATCGACGCGTGGCGGAAGCCCCCAGCCGTTGGGTGGACGCAGGCTCTTTTCGCGTTCGAACAATTCCGCGTATCCGGGATCCTGTCGTTCGACGTGCTCGAGTGGTAGCCATGGCCCACTGGCGCTGACGCGCATCTCGAGCTCCGCGTGCGACGATCCCGCAAAGAAGTTCACGACGACCTCCGTCTTCGACGAGGCGTTCTCCCGGGTGCTGTCGGGGGCGTGGATCTCCATCTGGTACGAGGCAGGCCGGCGCGCCGCCTTGAAGCGCGCGCGGTAGTCGTTGCCGTCGAATTCGAAGATCCAGTAGCCGTTCGGAGCTCCGCAACGCATGGTCGCATGCGGAATGCCCTGCTCGTCTGGCGCACCCCTCCACCAGCTTCCCGAGGTCGTTCCCAGGTTCATGTGGGGATGGGGTTCCGGTCGGGTCCAGCCGTCCTCAGGGCCGAGAAAGTGCATCTGCTGCATGTGCATGTGGGCGGAGAGGGAAAGTGTATTCGGGTGGCGCGAGAGGATCTCCATCAGCTCGCGCCTTTGCGGAACCTGATGAGGGAAGGGGCCCAGCAGCGGGATGTGCATGACCAGCACGATCAGGTCCGACCGTCGGACACCGGCGAGATACCCGCTGATGAAGACGAGCTGGTCGTCGGTCAGGCCACCGGCGTAGGGGCCGGAGGCTCCGTCTTCGCCGCGTCCCGCGTAGACGACGTCATCGAGGACGATGAAGTGGACGCGCCCCACCTGGAACGCATGGGTCGGCGGACCATAGACGCGTTCGAAGGTCTCGTCGGAATGGGCGTCGTCGATCGCATCGAGGTTCAAGTCGTGATTGCCGATCACGTTGTACCAGGGAATTCCCAGCGAGCCGATGGTGCGGTTCAGCGGTTCGAAGAGGGCCAGATCGTCGCCGACCAGGTCGCCCAGGCTGAGGCCGAACAGGGCTTCGGTTCCCGCGAGCTCGGCGATGACGTCGCGTCCGAGCCAGTCGACCTCCTGCAGCGTGTAGGCCTGGGGATCCCCGAACACGAGCACGCTGAAGTCGCGCCATTCCGACCGGCGGTGCAGGGGGAAGTCGATCGACGCGGGCAATGCTCCAGTTGGTGGTACACCGGGGAACTTCAGGTCGTCGGGTGAGCCCGCCGGCCTGTGGATCCTGTAGAAGCGAGGCAATCCGTTTTCGTCGACGGGTGTCATCCAGCCGCGCGGCTTGACCACGAAGAAGGTCACGTCGTCGTCCGCCGGCAGACGCCAGCGCCCGCGCCAGTCGGTTCGCACCACGTCGCGACCGTTCGAAACGGCTACACCCCGTAGTCCGCGCTCGAAGATGCCCTTTCGACCGTCGCCATCGTGATCGGCGAAGACGAACCCGTGGGCCCAGGCGGTGGCCTCGGTCCCGGCCGGCTCCCCGGTCGTGGCGCAGGCACACAGCAGCAGCAGCAGGACGAGCAGAACGCGTCGCATGGAAGAGAGGTTAATAGGCGGGCGGGGGCGCTGCAGGCTCGATCTCGGGGGCCTCACCTTCGGGGTGGGGGTTCGCTTCGGGTGTGGGCTGGTTCGCCAGCGGCAGGAAGACAACGAAGGTCGTTCCGAGTGCGGGATCCACCTCGACCGACAGGTCACCACCGGCACGCTGGAGGATCCGGTAGGCGGCGGACAGGGGCATCCGTCCTTCAGCGGCGCGTGCGGCGGTGTGGCCATCGACCGCCTCCGGCTCGGAATCGAAGACCCTGGCCAAGGCGTCGGCGTCGACGGCGACGCCCGAACTATGGACCGCGAGAGTGACGTACCGATCCGGCGCAGCCGGACGCATCACGTCCGGATCACGAGCCGCGAGTTCGAGATTCGAAGTCGTGATCGTGAGATTGCCACCATGGTTCATCGACTCGGCCGCCTTGCGCACCAGGCTGAGGATGATCGCGTCGATCGGCAGACGGAGGTCACGGGCCGGCTCGAGACCGGACGCCAACTTGACCACGACGCTGGCGCGCGGACCCACCACGCGCTGGATCCGGTGCTCTAGCCGTTCCACCACGGCATTGAGATGGAGTACCGGTGTGTCGGGGATCTTCTGGGGACTCACACGAACGCGTCGCGCCGCAGCGCGTGGTGCCGCCGGGCTGTGGACCTGGGTGACGGTCTCCCGCTCCAACTCGGTTCCGATCCACTGGGCCATCAAGACCAGCAGATCCTTGTGACTGGCGGTGAAGCGCTCGCTGCGCGGCTCGAGGCTGGCGAATTCGAGTGTGCCGAACACTTCGTTGCCCACGTGGATCGCGGCGCCGAGATACGCCTCGAAGCCAAGCGCCGATCGACCCGAACGCTCGAGCCAGTGCGCCTCCTGCAAGCTGTGCACTGCGACCGGGCGGTCGCATTGGATGGTGCGTGCGGCATGGGTTTCGCCAAGATCAAAGCTTGAACCCTTGAACACCGGAAAGTCTTCGGGCGCCCGGATGAAGAGCACCTCGTAGCGGTCCGCGCGAACCCGCGCGACCAGGCCGACCGCGAGTCCGAGACGTTTGCAACTCATCTCGAGGAGCACCGGCAGCCGATCGTCCAACGAGGCTTCGCGCCGCGAGACCAGGTCGGTGAGGCCGCGAACGCCTTCCATGCTTTCCCAGTGAAGCGTCTCGGCGCGGTCGAGTTCGCTGACCGTTCGTTTCATGGCGAGCGCGGCCCCGAGCGTAAGAATGCTCGCGCCCAGCCCGAAGACGGCCAGCGTGGTGATCGGATTCGGTCCCAGCTGTGCGTGACCGAATATCCACAGCACGACGCCCTGCTGTGCGGCCAGAAACAGGATCAATGCGAGCAGCACCACCATCCGTGTCTCACCACTGCGCATCAAGCCCAGGGCGGCTGGAACCAGGGCGGACAGAAGCACGGCAATCGATATCAGCAGCAGGATGCTCAGGGCATCCTCCGATGGATGGGGAGGGGTGCTTTGCGCGACGGGGCCTGGAACAGGCACTCCAAGGCTAGCGGAATTCCATCGCCTCGGGTAAGTGACCCACGTGTGTGGGGGTGTCGCCGCACGTGTGACGCGCCAATCGGTTCGGACGAGAAGCAGCGTGCGAGGGGAGTAAAATGGCGTTTCGGCCGGTAGTCGGGCTCGGCCTGTGTGTCGTCGATCACAGCTACCGGATCGAGGGCTTCGACGCCGATGCGGTTCGCACGCGTTTCATCGAGCGACGCGTGTCGGCCGGTGGAATGATCGGCACCGCCGTGTGTCAGGCGGCTGCCCTGGGATGCCGGACCCACGTCCTCTCGGTAGTGGGCGACGACGCCGAAGGAACCATCATATGCAAGGCCTTACGAGCTGCAGGGGTGGAAACCCGACGATTGTTGAGGAGTGCGCGGGTCCCCACCACGGTGGCCGTGGTCCTGGTGGATCGGCGTAGCGGTGAGCGCCACTTCATCGTGCCCGACCGCCGCGGCATCGAAGCAGAGGCCCCGGCCCTCGATCTCTCGGTCATCGGCCCCATGACGGTGCTGTTGGTGGACGGCCACTTCCCAAAGCAGGCGCTCGCAGCCGTGCGCCGTGCCCGTGAGCTGGGCGCTACCGTCATCGGTGACTTCCACCGGCCGCGGCCGGGCGTGCGGCGGCTGCTTCCCTACGTCGACCACGCGATCGTGCCCATGGAATTTGTCCACGCGCGCGGTGATGCCGATGCCCGCGAGACGCTTCACGACCTGGCCGCGCGCCACGGGTGTCGTCCGGTCGTGACCCAGGGCAGGCGTGGCGGTCTCTTCCTGGATGGGCGGCGCGTGCGCCGTTTTCGCGCCCATGCGGTCGGGCGGGTCGTGGACACCACGGGTGCGGGGGATGCGTTCCACGGTGCCTTCGCCGCCGGCCTGGCCCAGGGGCTCGCCTACGACGCGGCGCTGGATCTCGGCGCATTCGCCGCGGCCCGGAACTGCACGGCTCTCGGTGGAGCCGGTCGACTCACGACGTCGGCGGAGATGAGGCGTGAATGGCGGTATTCTGGCTCCGGGAGAGGTTCACGAGGTCGCTGAGCACGCGCAGCGCTTCTGCGAGCTGGGGCGTCGACGCGTCCTTGTCCGCTCCGGTCCCCCCTTCGTCCGCTTCTTTCTGGCGCCGCTTCATGATCTCATCGACGCGGATCTTGCCCTGACCGCTTTTGACCTTGGCCAACTGCTCGCGCACTTCGTCGAAGTCGGCGCTCGCGGTGACGCGCTTCTCCGAGTTCTTCGCCAGGGTCATGAGGGTCGCGACCTTCACGGGATTCCAGCGCTTGGCGGGCAGGGGACTGTTCACCTGGGTGCCCAGGAACGGGGTCGTCGTCTGGGCTTCGAGCGAGAAGCGCTGGTGCTTCTCGCCGTAGTCGTCACTGGCGAGAACCGAAGGCAGGACGACGTCGGCGTTGACGCCCGAATGCTGGGTCGACTTGCCCCCGGGTCGGAAGAAGAGGGCCGTCGTGACCTTGAGCGCGCCGTTGTTCCCAGGCAGCGGCGACACGGTCTGGACCGTGCCTTTTCCGAAGGTGTGGTCGTCTCCCACGATCACGGCGCGTGCGTAGTCCTTCATGGCACCCGCCAGGATCTCCGAAGCCGATGCGCTCACACGGGACGTGTGGACGACCATGGGTCCGCGGTAGAGGATCTTCTCGTCACCGTCAGCCAGGATCTGTCGGTGGCCGCGTGAGTCTTCGATGCCGACGATCTCACCCTCGCGAATGAAGTAGCCCGAGATCGTGACGGCGTGCTGGAGAAGTCCGCCGCCGTTGCGGGAGAGGTCGAGGAGCAGTCCATCCGCCTTTTCCTGGTTCACCTGGCGCAGCAGCCGGGCGACGTCCTCGGTGCACTGGCGCTTGCTTGGATCCTGATCACCGTAGAAGGAGGGCAGCTCGAGAATGGCGAGCTTGTAGGTCTGGCCGTCGTACTCCTTTTCCTCGAAGCGTAGACTGGCCGCCTGTTCCGACAGGTCGATCTTGTCGCGCACGATCTCGATGTTGAACGTCTCGATGGTCTCACCCTGACGCAGGATCGTGAGCCCGACGGTGGTGCCGGCCTTTCCGCGGATCAAGCTGACGGCGTCGCGCAGGGGCATGTCGATGATGTCGACGAACTCGCCGTTGTCCTTGGTCACGCCGATGATCTTGTCCTTGGGCTTCAGCATGCCGTGCTTCTCGGCGGCGCCGCCCGGGATGATCCGCTCGGCGACGGCGTAGCCATCCTGCTCGGACAGTGCGACGCCGATTCCCTCCAACGAGAGGGACATGCCGATGCGGAAGTCCTCGAGAACCTTGGGCGAGAGATAGTTCGAGTGCGGATCGAGTGCGGTTGCGAACGCGTCCATGAAGGCCGCGTAGATCTCGTCCGGCTTGATCTCGAGGAAGCGCCGGAAGCGGCGCTCGTAGCGACCGACGAGCTTCTTCTTGGCTTCCGCAAGCTCGGTGCCATTCGACACGTAGGTCGACATCTGGAAATGCACCAGGAGTCGCAGCAGATCGTCGCGTTCGGCCGCGGTTTTCGGGCGCCCACGATCTTCGGGGTCGAGCGTCAGCTCGGCCGTTTCGTCGATGGCGTAGTCGTCCTGGTCCACGTAGCCCTTGACGAACTTGGCGGCGTACTCGTGGCTTCGGACCAGTTTCTTGTGGAGGTCGGTCAGCGGCCTGCAGTTGCCGCGCTTGATGCTGTCGAAGATTCCGTCGATCGACGCCGCCAGCTGCTCGTACTCGACCTGGGTCATCAGTGTTCGGGACGGGTCGAGGCGCCGCAAGTGGTTCTCGATGCTTCGCTTTTCGAGCTCGGGCGTGAGCTCGTGGTAGCGGACGTGGTCGCGGAGGTAGCGGCGCATGTACTCGGGGATGACCGTACAGCTAGGGGCCGCGCTCACGACAGAGGCGCTGGCGAGACCGGTCAGGAGGAGAAGCGCGCCCAGGGCGCGCCGAAAGATGGTTCTGCGCATGGTGTTCCGGATCGGGGGCCTTCCCGAATACCTTTACCTCAGCTTCCGGAATCAGGCTCCTCGTAGCTGGGGGGAGCCTCGAAGCCGCCCAGCTCGCTCGACAGCAGCTGGGCGAAGCGGATTGCGGTGAAATCCTCCAGGAACGGGGCCACGATCTGGATTCCCACTGGCAGACCCTGGGCGGTGCGCCCCACGGGCGCCACGGTTGCGGGTAGCCAGACCAGGCCGATTGCCCCCATCCAGAACATGTTGTCCGTGTAGGGCCGCGTCGCTCCGTTGACCTCGATGGTTCTGCGGAGCTGGGGCTCGCGATGGTCGTGGCGGATCGCTGGCAGCGGACTGACGGGGCAGAGCATCACGTCGAAGTTCTCGAAGAGGTTCGCCCAGCCCGCCCGCATCTGCTCCCGTTCCTGGTGGAGCTTCAGCCAGTCCCGGTGGCGGACGCCCACCGACTGGGTGAAGCGCTCGAGCCAACCCGCCGGCTCGCTTGGGGGTGAGTGG
>SMWR01000153.1 GCA_004356735.1 Deltaproteobacteria bacterium | reverse complement strand
CTTCTAGGCGAATCGATCGAGCGAAAACGCCCGCGCCTCGTCGGACAGGTCTTTTCCCAGGATGAGGTCGCGAACCAGCTGGCCGGTAATGGGACCGAGCAGTACGCCGTTGCGCGTGTGGCCGGCTGCGATCACGAGTCCATCCAAATCCGGCGATGGACCGAGCAGCGGCAGACCATCCGGCGTTGCCGGCCGGAGACCGGCCCAACCCCGTCGGAACGCCGCCTGGCCCAGTCGGGGTGCCAGCGCTTCGGCCCCGGCCAGCAGGCCGCGCATCCCCTCCGACGTGACGCGATTGTCGAACCCGACCCGCTCCTCCGTCGCTCCGATCACGAGACTGCCGTCGCGCTTGGGAACCAGGTAGGCGGGAGCGCCGACCACGATCGTTCGCAGCATCGGCTCGTCGAGATCGAGGATGGCCAGCTGGCCGCGCAGCGGCTCGATCGGCAGCGGTCGCGACAGAAGCGCCGGGGTCCAGGCGCCCGCACTCGCCACGACGTGGTCGGCATCGAACGATCCGTCCGTGGTCTCGACACCGACCACGCGTCGGCCAACAGACCGGATCGCCGTCACTGTGACACCGCGTTCGATGTGGGCGCCGAGATCAGCGGCCGCCGCCGCGAGCGCACGCGTCAGCAGCGGTGGACGAACGTGCGCTTCGAGCGGCGACCAGACGCCGCCCACCAGCTCCCGCGCGAGGGACGACTCTTGCGATCTCAAATCGTCGCCATCGAGCCAGCGAAGACCGTGTTCGGCGAAACGCTCGGCCTTCGCGCGCAGGTGCAGCGCCGCCTCTGCATCGAACGCTACGTGCAGGGCGCCCGAAGCTTCGAGCTCGGGATCGATACCGCTGCGCTGGCGGAGCTCGGCGCAAAGCTCCGGAAAAAGGGCCAGACTGCGAAGCGCCCAGGCGAGAAACGGACCCCCCAGATTGGTCTCACCGAACGGCAGCAGCATGCCTGCATTGGCGCCCGAGGCACGCTCGGCCAGCTGGCCACGCTCGAGCAGCGTCACCGACAGGCCCTCTCGAGCCAGGAACCACGCCGACGCGCACCCGATGACGCCGCCCCCGACGACGATGACGTCCGAAATCCGGCTCACGAGCCGGCGACCCGCGCCATGTCGCGAGCCACGTCGGCCGCGGTGTCGCCACCCCCCACATAGCGTTCGACCACGCGGCCCTCGCCGTCGATCAGGAAGGTCGCAAGCACGTGGGCAATGCTGCCGTCTTCAGCTCGCACGCCCGGAGCACCGTAGCTCTGCACCACGCCCTCGACCGTCTCGACGTCGCCCGTCAGAAAAGACCAGCCCGACTGATCGACCCCGAGCGCTTCGGCATAGGCCCGCAACGCCTTCGGATCATCGTTGCGGGGATCGATGCTGATCGACACGAACCAGACGTTGAGCCGCGCTTCCGGTGGCAGCTTGCGCTGCACGGCCACGTTGCGCGCGGTCTGGGTCGGACACGGTCCGGGGCACTGGGTGTAGATGAAGTCGAGCAGCACGGTCTTGCCGGCGAGGGAGGCCAGGTTCACCGATCGACCGTTCTGGTCCGTCAACTCGAAGGGTGGCGCGGGGTCCAGCGTCGTCACGATCCCGTCCAGGGTCGGAGCGTCGCTGTCGCCGACGAAGCCCAGCACCTCGACGTCGATCACCCGATAGCTGTGCCCGTCGAATTCGAGCTCGAACTCGATGATCTGGCCCCGGGCGAGTTCGTCGAGCATGACCGGGTCGGCCAGGTCGAAGTTCATGGTCATGGCCGGCATGAGGCCCGGGATGTCCTCGTGCTCGATCAGGACCTGGGAATACTCGCGCTGCAGGTCGCGCACGATGCCGCGGACTTGGTAGTGATCCGGACCGAAGCAGCCGCTGACGAGTACGATCAGCAGGACTGCGAAATCGATCCGTGTTCGTTCCATCATAGCTCCAAGAAAAACCGGGCCTCGAGATCTGCAACGCCAATCCGGAACGTACGGCGCAGGCTTCGTTCGATGTCGCGGCTGCGAACGACGGCCAGGCAGAACTTCCGAATCGAACCATCGCCGTAGTTCCGGGCGAGATACTCGATCATCCCGTAGGACTGGAGGTAGGCCAGGGTGGCCGCACCGGGCCCCATCCCGCTAAAGCTGGCTGCGCTCAGCACGCTCAGTGGAAGCAGCTGCTGCTGCTGAGCGGCGTATCCCAGGATCGAGAGCTGGCGTCGATCCAGATGGCGTTTGCCGTCGGCCCGCGCCCCGAACCACTCGGCCACACCTTCGTTCAGCCAAGCGGGCAGGACCAGCGAGGGTGCCGCCGCGTCGAAGGCGGCGTGGGCGAGCTCGTGGTGGAGCACCCGGGCGAGCTGCACGGTGACCTGGGTGAAACCGCGAATCCGGACCACTCCGTGGTAGAAGCCAGCGGCCTGAAACCGGAACAACCCCGCGAATTGGGCGTCGAAGATGCCGGGATCGTAGATCACGACCTGGATCTTGTGAGGCGGCCGCAGCCCCAGCAGACGGTCGAGAGCCTGGTAGGCCCGCTCGAGTTCGGCCAACACCTGCTGCTCGAAGCGACGCGATCCCCGCAGTCCGCTGCTCTGGTCAATGTCCACATCTTGGAACAGGACGAAGTGGGACGACTCGCGCTTCTCGAACTTGCCGTCGGCGCCGCGTCCGGCGCCCGCGGAGATGGGCATCACGAGCAGCGCCAGCACCCATGCTGCCGCGAGCGAGAGCCGGCTAGCCGAGGGGATACGGAATCTCACGCGCGAGCCTGTCACAAGCCTGAATCGCTTCATCGGGAATCGTCGCCTCTCCTGCAGCAAGGTGTACGTCAAGCTGGTCGGGATGGGTGACGCCGATGATGCAGGAGCCCACGAACTTCTTGGTGAGCGTCCACGCCACCGAGAACGTCACCGGGTCCATCTCGCACCCGGCGGCGATCTCGTGCACCCGGTCGGTCATCTCCCGCGCCCGGTCGCCCAGGAAACGCTGGATCATCACCTTCGTGCGCGGCGAGTGATCCTTGTAGACCGTGAAGCGGGCACCATCGGGAAAGGCGCCGTCCTTGTACTTCCCGGAAAGAACGCCACCCGCGATCGGGCTGTAGGCCAGCAGGCTCACCTTCTCACGGCGGCACACGTTCGACAGCTCGTCCTCGAAGCGCCGGTTCAACAGGCTGTAGTTGTTCTGGATCGTCTCATAGCGGACGGACCCCAAGCGGTCCGACGCCCACAGGCTCTTCGTCAGCCCATAGGCCGATTCGTTGCTGCAACCGACCGCCCGCACCTTCCCCTGCTCCACCATGCGGTCGAGGGCTTCCAGGGTCTCGTCGTAAGGAAGCCCGGGATCGGGCCAGTGGGTCTGGTAGAGGTCGATGTAATCCGTGCCGAGACGCTGGAGACTCGCTTCGACGGCTCGCTCGATGTTGTGCCGGTCGAGGCCGGTGTTGCCCTCGCGCACGGGCCCCTGGAACCAGCCGCCGGTCGGACCGGCCACCTTGCTCGCGATGATCACCGCGTCCCGCGAGCGGTTGGCCAGCCACTTGCCGCAGATCTCCTCGCTGCGTCCGGCGTATTTCCGATCCGGGGGCACCGGGTAGATCTCGGCGATGTCGATGAAATTGACGCCGGCATCGAAGGCCTTGTCGAGACAGTCGAGGCTCTCGGTCTCGTCGGCCATGCTGCCGAAGGTCATCGTCCCAAGGCAGATCTCCGAAACATTGATGGCGGTCCGGCCCAGTCTTCTCTGCTTCATATGGGTCTTCAGGCCTTGCTGCTGGGACGCGAAGAGACCGCCTCGTACCAGCGGGTGAGGTTCTTCTGCTCTGCCTGTACCTGCAGTCCGATGACCCGGCCGAAGTCGATGGCGCAGAGCGCGGTGATATCGGCGATCGTAAACCGTTCACCGGCGACGAACGGGCGATCGGCCAGCGCGCCGTCAAGCCACTCGAGCTTCTTGGGCGCCCACTCCTTGCACTGCTCGCCCCACGCGGGAACCTGGGTGATCCGGCCCTTGAAAAAGTCGTGGGTATTGCGGAACGCGCCAGTGACGATGTTGAAGATCTCGGACTCCATGCGGCGGTTCCACATCTCGACGCGGGCACGATCGGCTGCGTCGACGCCCATCAACGGGGGCTCGGGATTCGTCTCCTCGAAGTAGCGACAGATCGCCACCGACTCGGCAATAAAGCTGCCGTCGTCGAGCTCGAGCACAGGCAGACCGCCCAGCTCGTTCTTCTCGAGAAACTCCGGCTTGCGGTTCTCGGCGCTGCCGATGTCCACCGGCTGGACCGGGACCTCCACGCCCTTCTCAGCCAGGAAGAACCGGACGCGACGGGGATTGGGTGCATGAACGCTGTCGTAGAGAATCACGGGGGGCCTCCGGTTCGAATGAATCAGAAGGCGTCGAGTGTATCCGTCACCGCCGGCAGGTGCACGCTGAAGCGGGTTCCACGGCCCGGCTCGGATTCGACGATGATGTCGCCACCGTGATTCTTGACGATGCCGTAGGCGATTCCCAGCCCCAGTCCAGTGCCCTCGCCCACCACCTTGGTCGTGAAGAACGGATCGAAGATGCGGTCGCGAATCTCAGGGCCGATGCCGCAGCCATCGTCCTCGACGTGGACAACCACCATGTCGCCCGTGTGTTCGGTCGAAATTTTCATGGTTCCGCGCTCATCGATGGCCTGAGAGGCATTCAGGATCAGGTTCAGGAAGATCTGCTGAAGTTCCTGGGGAGCACCGTAAACGTAGGGCACGTCGCGGAAGTCCGTCTCGACCTCGATACGGCCGCGAAGCTGGGGTGCCACAATGCGAAGCACGCCCTCCAACAAGTCGTTGAGATCCGCATCGGTGCGTTTGCGCTTGCCGCCGTGGGCAAGGCCGCGAACGTCGCGCACGATCGCTGCGGCCCGGTCCACGCCTTCGATCGACTCCTCGATCAGCTCCTCGCCTTCGACGAGCAGGCTCTCCGACTGACTCCGGATGCCGGCCTTGTCGAGCCGGTCGCCCATAGTCAGCCAGTGTTGGCGCAGCAGGACGATGTTGGACCGGACGTATGCCAGCGGGTTGTTGATCTCGTGGGCGATCCCGGCCGCCAGTTCACCGACTGCGGCGAGCCGCCCCGATAGGAGTAGACGGTCGCGTAGCGCTTCGACTTCGTTCAGGTCGCGGATCACCACGACGAGACCGATCGGAGCGCCGAGCCGGCCTCGCAGCAGCGTCGAGGAGATGGCGACCGGCGTGTGATCACCTGTCAGGGTGCGCAGGTCGCACTGTCGCTCCAAGGGTTGGTCGGTCGGATGGATCGGCTCGCTCAGATGATCGGTCAGTCGCAGGCCGGCAATCTGTTCGGGCCGCGCAGCCAACAGGCGGAGTAGAGCACCGTTTGCGCTGCGGAGCCGCCCGTCCAGATGCACCATGGCAACGCCGTCCGGCAGTGTCTCCAGGATCTCTGACATATACGACCCCGGCGCCAGCAACGCGTAGCCGTAGCGCTGGAACGTCCACAGGATCACGATGCCGAGCAGCGCGGATGAAAGGGTTCCGACCCGCGGAATCTGGATTCCCAGATAGGGAAGCAACGCATCTCCGATCGACACGACGACCAGGGGTACGATCAGCGCGATGCTGACCCATCTCGCCTGGACGTACTCTGCCGTCGCTCCCGAGCGGCGCAGCGACACCCAGACGATTCGCGCCGCAGATCCGATGCACATGATCGAGAACGCGTAGAAAATGGGCAGCGCAGGACCCAAGGTGTAGGCCCAACCCCAACTGGTCTTGACGGTCTCCAGGTGGAACCACGGAGTCGCGATGTCGACGACGACGGTCAGCAACGACAGGCCGTACAGGACGGGCAGTGCGCGCCGGAGCTTTGGAGCCGGGACCGCCATCAGATCGAGGAAGAAGTGAAGGGCCACCGGAGCGAGCCACGCCCAGCCCAGGCTCGACATCTTCATCCAGAACATCGCCGATTCCGCGTCGTCCTGGACGGCCCACATGACCTCACAGAAGGACCAGATGGCGGGTCCCAGCAGCATCAGGGCGGCCAGACGATTCTCCGGCCGCCGACCATCAAGGGCAAAGATGCCCATCGCGACCACGGCACAAATGATGCACGCGAGCAGGGGGACCAGCGGGTAGAGCGACATGTCTTCGACAGCCTCTCCGCGGATTGGATCAGCGTCGGCGCTCTACTCCCGGTTGGGGATCAGAAGCCGGCAGCGCCGAACGTGAAGTAGGTGAGGGCCGCCTTGGCCGCCAGCTTCAGCAAGGCGTTGATCGCGCGACCGGTAGTGTCGACGGCGACATCCTTGGGGCAGCGAGCTGCCTGGATGCCCTCGAGATGAGAGACCTGGGTGCCCATCTTCTCGATCCACTGCTGATGCTGGAGAATCTGGGCACGTTGCTGCATGCCCTTGAAGTGGCCGATGCGGCGCTTCAACTGGGAGCATTCAGCGGGATGTGCGCTCATGGCGACCCGTCGCAGATCTTCGGCCTGGTCGTCCGTCAGCGACTGGGCCGTCGCGATCCCCGGCGCCGCCAGGACCGCCCCGAGAACCAGCGCCAGCAAGAACTTCATGGATCCCCCCCAGCCGCATCGAGCGACTGCTTGACTCCGGGCTTATCGGCAGATGGAGAGCGGGCATGAAGGCAAGGGTTGCCGCCGGGTCGCGCCCAGCAGCGACGTCGCCACGGGAGACCCCCTGGAGATCCGGGCGAATCGTTCCGGACGGCCGAGGGAAACCCTCAGTGTTCGGCGGCGATCACACCCGCAGTGCGGTGCGCCAGGGCCATTCCGGTCCACATCGGGTTCACCGAAGGGCACTGGGGATACACCCCCGTGTCAGCGATGTAGAGATTTTCCATGTCATGGCAACGGCCGAACTCATCGACGACGCCCCGCGCCGGGTCGCCGTGCATGCGGGTGGTGCAGAAGCTGTGGTTGCCCCCCGTCACGAAATCGCCAGGGTGGAAGCGCTTGTTGCGCAGGATCTGCGCCTCGTCGAGACTCTTGATCTCGTCCGGAATCCCATGCACACCCGGGACAATGGTGTGGGCGCCGGCCGCGAAGAAGATCTCGGCCAGGGTGTAGAGGGAATGCGCCAGGATCTTCACGTCGCCGGGGTCCAGGTGCCAGATCAGATCGGGGTTCGGGCTGCCGCGTCGGATCTTGACCCTCCCGATCGAGCGGTTGCAGCTCGTGATGGCGTCCCAGACGGCGCAGTGGCGGGCCTGAGCCAGGCGCTGCTTCAATTCGTGGCCAGAGCCCGGCATGCGGACGGCCAAGATGGCGGGCGGAGCCCAGAGGGTCTCAAGCTTGTAGCCGTCTCGCAGGAATTGGAGGGAATGGTAGCCCTGGGTGGCGCCGAAGGCCGGGTCCACGACCTCCTCGAAGAAGCCCGTGATGGCAACGCCCGGGTGGAAACGGAGATTCCGACCCACCTGCCCCGACCGGTTGGCCAGGTCGCCGCTCTTCATCAGGATCAGCGGAGTGGCCATGCAACCGGCGGCGAGCACCACGACCTTCGCGTCGACCCGGAAGCGATGGCTCGTCTTGCCTGAGAAGGGCGCAACGATCCGACCCTCGACACCTGTGGCGCGCTTGCCGTCCGTGATCACGTGCTCGACGCGCGCCGAAGTGAGGACCAGAGCGCCGTCACGAATGGCCGCCGGTACGTAGGTGATGTCCATCGACTGCTTCGCCCGCGACCGGCATCCGGTGAAACATTCGCCACTGCCGCGGCAACCGCGCACGTTGCGCGAGATCGGTTCCGAGGTGTAGCCGAGCGCATCGCACCCCTTGCGGAAGAGCGTGTTGCGCTTGCCCAGCACCCGCTCGGGCGTGGGCGCGATGCCCAGGAACTCACCGACAGCGTCGTAGTGCGGATCGAGGTCAGCCCGCGTCGTCTGCTCGAGCTGGTAGCTGTTGCACCACTCGTCGAGTACGAATTCAGGCGCGCGCACGCAGATCGCAGAGTTCACCAGAGAACCTCCGCCGACGCAGATGGCCTGCATGGTCGGCATGAAGGTTCCCTGGGTGGTGCGCAGACCGCCCTCGCGCATGGTGCGGGCCATCGAAATGGAGCCGTCGAGCTCAAAGTCGTCGGGTGTGAAGGGAGGGCCCTCCTCGATCAGAACCACGCGCCATCCGACCTCGGCGAGCTGTTTGGCGACCACTGCGCCGCCGGGACCCGAGCCCACGACGACGACGTCGGCCTCCTCGGTGAAATCGCGCTCGTACTGAGCGAAGACACGCACCGCGCCCTCGTCGGCTCGGAGTTCGGAAACCGGATTGCTCACGACCTATCCTCGGCGTAACGGGGATGGACCGGGCCGTCGAGATCGACGGGAACCCCGTCGCTGGGCGGCGTGATGTCATCGAGACCGTACCGGATCGTACCGGGCGTGCGGCCGATCGACGGGTACAAGAGGTCGGCCGCACAGACGGGCGTCTCGAGGTCGAGAGGCGCGAGCCGCAGCTGCCGAAGCACGGGCGGGTGGGCGAAGTAGCCCATGGTCAGGATGGCCCGCAAGCTCGCGAAGACCATGCGGCGCGGGTAGAGGCTGCTGGTGCGCCAGCCCTCGAGCACTGCGACTTGCTGATCCGACGAGAGCGATGAGAAGCGCCGCCGGCCGCGTCGCCCCGGTGCGGGAAAGAACAGGGTTGCGTGCTCGATCAGAAAGAAGAGCAGGCGCATCAACACCAGGATCCGTCCGTGGAGAACGGCCAGCCAGCGGTCCGTGTAGCCCGTGATGTCGGCCTCACCGCCGGACGGAGGCACCGCGCCTCCGGCCGGAAAGGTCGCGTTCGCGGCCGCCGTGAGCAGTGCAACCTCGCGACGGTTCAAGACCTTGAAGGGGCGCGGCGGCGGCGGGTAGCCCGCGAATACGCGCGTGAGCCCATAACCCAATGCCGCTCCGAAAACGAGCCAGCCGATCATGACTG
>SMWR01000152.1 GCA_004356735.1 Deltaproteobacteria bacterium | reverse complement strand
GAGTGTGACGGCTGGGCGCGACAGGACTCGAACCTGTGACCCCCTGGGTGTAAACCAGGTGCTCTAGCCAACTGAGCTACGCGCCCGACACCGCGTCAACGTCAGAAAAGATCGGGCAAACAGCCGCAGGCCGATTGCCGCACTGCTTCTCTCCCGCCGCCGCTGGCGCCCGAAGAGTATGACGCGGAATCTGGCGGGCGGCCGCTTAGTTGACGGCGTCCGCTCCGGGAACCTCGGTGTCCGGCGGGCTGGATCCGCCGGGGGCGACCTCGTAGATCTCATCCAGGGAGTGCTGGCCTTCCTGGAAGTAGCCCGCGAAGTTGTGATGGGCGAGTGCGGCAGCGAGCACTTCGTCCATATGCTCGACCGCGATGATGTCGAGGCTCCGCTTGACGTGGTTCGGAATCTCGACGAGATCCTTCTCGTTGTCCTTCGGGATCAGCAGGATTTCGATGCCGCCCCGCAGGGCCGCGATCATCTTCTCCTTGAGGCCCCCGATCGGAAGCACACGCCCACGGAGCGTGATCTCGCCCGTCATGGCCACGTTCGACTTGACCGGCACACCGGTCAGCGCCGAGACGATGGCCGTGGCGAGGGTGATGCCGGCCGACGGGCCGTCCTTGGGCATCGCGCCCTCGGGCACGTGAATGTGGATGTCGACCTTCGAATAGAAATCCCGGGTCAAACCCAACTGCTTGGCGCGTGATCGCACGTACGACATGGCTGCACTGGCCGACTCCTGCATCACGTCGCCCAGGCGACCCGTGATCTGGAGCTTGCCCTTGCCCGGTGTCACCGAGACCTCGATCTGGAGCAGTTCACCCCCGACCTCGGTGAAGGCGAGGCCCGTGGAAACGCCGACCTGATCCGCCGTCTCGGCCTTGCCGAAGCGGAACTTGCGCACGCCCAGGAACTTCTTGACCTTGGCAGGCGTGACCTTCGTCTTGGTCGGATCCTCGCCGGCCTTCACGACGTTGCGCGCCACCTTGCGACAGATCGAGGCGATCTCGCGCTCCAGGTTCCGAACGCCGCTCTCGCGCGTATAGTACCGGATCAGCTCGAGGATGGCCGAGTCCGTGAACTCCACCAGGTCTTCGCTGAGCCCGTTCTGCTCGCGTACCTTGGAGACCAGGAAGTTCTTGGCGATCTGCAGCTTCTCCGACTCGATGTACCCCGAGATCTGGATCACTTCCATGCGGTCCTGTAGCGGACGCGGAATCTCGTGGAGCACGTTGGCCGTGCAAACGAACATGACCCGCGACAGATCGTAGTCCACGTCCATGTAGTGGTCGTTGAACGTGTGGTTCTGCTCCGGGTCGAGCACTTCGAGGAGCGCCGACGACGGATCGCCCCGGAAGTCCATGGACATCTTGTCGACTTCGTCGAGCAGGAAGACGGGGTTGCCCGAGCCCGCCTTCTTGAGGCTCTGGAGGATCTTGCCCGGCAGCGCGCCGATGTAGGTTCGGCGGTGGCCACGGATCTCGGCCTCGTCACGTACTCCGCCCAGCGACACCCGGACGAAGTCGCGGCCCGTAGCCCGGGCGATGCTCTTGCCGAGCGAGGTCTTGCCGACACCGGGAGGACCGACCAGACACAGGATCGGACCCTTCATGCGGTCCACCAGGGCCTGGACCGCCAGGTACTCGATGATGCGCTCCTTGGGCTTGTCGAGACCGAAGTGGTCTTCGTCGAGGACCACTTCCGCCGCGGTGATGTCCTTGTTCTCTTCCTTGTACTCGTTCCATGGAAGGGACAGGAACCAGTCGACATAGTTACGAACGACGGTCGCCTCGGCGCTCATCGGAGCCATCATCTTGAGCTTGCGGATCTCCTTGTCGCAGCGGGAACGCGGCTCGTCGGGCATGTCCTTCGCCTTGAGGGCCTTCTCCAGCTCCTCTACCTCGTTCTTGAACTCGTCGCGCTCGCCCAACTCCGTCTGAATCGCCCGCATCTGCTCGTTGAGGTAGTACTCCTTCTGCGAGCGCTCCATCTGCTTCTTGACTCGGCCGCGGATCTTGCGCTCGACCGAGAGCACCTCGATCTCGGCCTGCATGCGGGCGTAGACCTCTTCCAACCTTCGCAGCGGCATGAAGGACTCGAGCAGCTCTTGGCGCTCCTCGACCTTGAGGTTCAGGTGGGCAACGATGGTGTCGGCCAGCCGACCGGGGTGCTCGATGGCCATGACCGTGTTGAGCGTCTCCGGCGGGACCTTCTTGTTGAGCTTGACGAAGTTCTCGAAGGCCGAGTGGATCGTGCGCACCAGCGCCTCGGACTCGACCGAAGCCTCGTCGTTGTCCTCGATGTCCGAGATCGCGCAGGAGAAGAAGGGCTCATGGGTCTCGAAGCCCTCGATCCGTGCTCGCGACTTGCCCTCCACCAGCACCTTCACGGTGCCATCGGGCAGACGCAGGAGCTGGATGATGGAGCCGAGAGTGCCGACGTCGTGGATGTCCCCCTCACCTGGCTCGTCCTCGCCGGCTTCGCGCTGGGCGCAGAGCAGCAGCTCGCGGTCGCGCCCCATGGCGTCCTCCAGAGCGCGAATGCTCTTTGCGCGCCCTACGAACAACGGCACCACCATGTGTGGAAAGACGACGATGTCGCGCAGCGGGAGAAGCGGAACGACTCTGGTGTCGCCAGACCCCGAATCGCCTTCGGGCTGATCTTCGTCGCTCCGGAAAATTCCCATGAGGTCTCGCTCTCCTCCGCGCTAGGCGGATTCCTGTTCCTGCTTGAGAACCAGCAGGGGCTTCGTTCCCTGTTCGATCACTTCCTCGTTGATGATGCACTCTTCCACGTCGATACGTGACGGGATGTCGTACATCAGATCGAGCATCACCTTCTCGAGGATCGAGCGCAGGCCACGCGCCCCGGACTTGCGCTTGTGCGCCTGACGCGCGACCGCGCGCAGCGCTGCATCGGAGAATCGCAGCCGGACGTCCTCGAACTCGAAGAGCTTCTCGTACTGCTTGACCAGCGCGTTCTTCGGCTGGGTCAGGATGTCGACCAGTGCTTCCTCGGCCAACGCATCGAGAGCCGCCACCACCGGAAGACGGCCCACAAACTCCGGAATCAACCCGAACGCAATCAGGTCCTCGGACTGCACGGCGCGAAGCACCTCGCCGATGTTACGGTTCTCCCCCTTCGCCTGGATGTCGGCCCCGAACCCCATGCCCTTCACACCGACCCGGCGGTCGATGATCGCCTCGAGGTCGCAGAAGGCGCCTCCGCAGATGAAGAGGATGTTGGTGGTATCGATCTGGAGGAACTCCTGCTGCGGATGCTTGCGTCCACCCTTCGGGGGAACGCTCGCCATGGTTCCCTCGATGATCTTGAGCAGCGCCTGCTGCACGCCTTCGCCCGAGACATCGCGCGTGATCGACGGGTTCTCGCTCTTACGGGCGATCTTGTCGATCTCGTCGATGTAGATGATGCCGCGCTGAGCCCGCTCGACATCGTAGTTCGCGGCCTGCAGGAGGTTCAGGATGATGTTCTCGACGTCCTCGCCGACGTAGCCGGCTTCGGTCAGCGTGGTTGCATCGGCGATGGTGAAGGGAACATCGAGGATGCGCGCCAGGGTCTGGGCCAACAGCGTCTTGCCGCAGCCGGTCGGACCCAACAGCAGAATGTTCGCCTTCTGGAGCTCGACGTCGCCGACGAAGGTCTGGCTATCGATGCGGCGGTAGTGGTTGTGGACGGCGACCGCCAGGACCTTCTTCGCCTGCTCCTGGCCGATCACGTACTCATCGAGGTTGGCCTTGATCTCCTGGGGCTTCGGAATACGCGAGGTCGAGGACGTGGATTCATCCTGTCCGTATTCCTCGGCGATGATGTCGTTGCAGAGCTCGATGCACTCGTCGCAGATGTAGACTGTCGGTCCCGCGATGAGCTTCTTGACCTCACGCTGACTCTTGCCGCAGAAGGAACACGAGAGATTGGCGTCGTCGTCGCGCTTCTTCATCCTTTCTTCCCTCCGCCGTCCGATCCGTTGCCGCGTGCCGCTCCGCCTTCGTTGGCCTCGTGCTTCCGAACCACCTTGTCGATCAACCCGTAGGCGAGCGCCTCCTCACCCGACATATGGTAATCCCGTTCGGTATCTCGTGCGATTTCCTCAACGGCCCGTCCCGTGTGATCGGCAAGAATCTCATTCATCCGCTCGCGAAGCTTGAGGATTTCCCGGGCGTGGATGTCGATGTCGGTGGCCTGACCCTGAATGCCGCCCATGGGCTGGTGGATCATGATGCGCGAGTTGGGCAGTGCCATGCGCTTGTTCTTCGCGCCAGAGGCCAGCAACCAGGCCGCCATCGAGGCCGCCTGCCCAAGACAGGTGGTGGAAACGTCGGGGCGCACGTATTGCATCGTGTCGTAGACCGCGAGCCCGGAGGTCACGGAGCCACCCGGCGAGTTGATGTAGAGATGGATGTCCTTGGTCGGGTCTTCCGCCTCCAGAAACAGCAGTTGTGCAATGACGACATTGGCGACTTCGTCGTCGACGGCGCTGCCGAGGAACACGATGCGGTCGCGCAGCAAGCGCGAAAAGATGTCGAAGCCGCGCTCTCCACGCTGGCTCTGTTCGATTACGTAGGGAATCAAAGGCATGCTGAGCTCCGTCGCCAGCCCCCCGCGGTTCGACATAAGGGTAACGGACCGTGCTGCCCGGTCACTTGCCGGATGCGGCACTGCGCGCTGACCGCAGATCTCGAATTCGACAGTCTTCACCCCCGCCGCGAACACCCAGGCCGGGGGGACCGCATCTCGGGGGAGGACGGGAGGACGGCTTTTCCGGTAGGCGCCCCGCCACGCTCCCGTGATGCGGTAGGGGATCGGAAAAAAACGTGCCGGAAGACGCCTAAGTGTCCGTGGTTTCTTCGACTCTAGCCTGGGAAGAGAGGAATTCAAGCGCCTTCTCATCGGTCAGCTGGCCCTCCAGCGCACGCTCCAGATCGTCTCCGCCGTGCTGCTGGCGCAGGCGCGCCGGGTCTACGCCCTGCTGCTCGGCCATCTCCTGGATCCGGGCTTCGACCTCCTCGGGAGAGACCTTGATCTCGTGGGTTCGCGCCACGGCCTCCAGCAACAGGGCCTCCTGGACCTTGCGGTGGGCGCTCTCGCGCCACTGCCCCTTCCACTGTTCGAGCTGTTGCTGAAGCGTGTCGTGATCGATTGCGCCCGCGAACCGATCGTGGGCGGAACGGAGCTGGTGCTGAAGCTGTTGCTCCACCATGCCAGGCGGCACGTCGAACGATGCGCGCTCGATCAGCGAATCGAGCAGGGTGCGGTGCAGCTCCTGGTCCGCATTTCGCTCGCGCAGCTTGATCATGTCCTGGCGGACGCTGTTGCGCAAGTCCTTGAGCGTCTCGAAATCGCCCAAATCCTTCGCAAACTCGTCGTCGAGTTCGGGAAGCACGCGACGCTTCACTGCTGCAACGTGCACGGCGAAGACGGCGTCCTTCCCGGCCAGCTCGGCGTTGCCATAGTCCTCGGG
Organism: Deltaproteobacteria bacterium; assembly: GCA_004356735.1. Lineage (GTDB taxonomy): Bacteria > Myxococcota_A > UBA9160 > UBA9160 > SMWR01 > SMWR01. The sequence continues at coordinate 1,184 of SMWR01000152.1, read as the reverse complement.
GAACGTCACCTGGAACTCGCAATCTTCACCGGACTTCGCACCGACCAGCTGCTCCTCGAAGCCGGGAATGAAACGACCCGATCCAATCTCCAGTTCGAAGCCCTGGGCGCTACCGCCCTCGAAGGATTTGCCGTCGACGCGCCCCACGAAGTCCATGGTCACCGTGTGACCCTGGTCGATGGCCGTAGCCTCGGGCTCCTCGACCATGCTGGCGTGGCGCTCACGCAGGGACTCGATCTCCGCGATCAGCTCCTCTTCCCCCACCTCGACCTTGGGCCGCTTGGCCGCCAGGTCGGCGAGGTCGGGCAGGTCGATCTTGGGCTTCACATCGATGCGAGCGATGTACGAGAAGCTCTCGCCGTCCCGCGGTGCCGCAGCCTCGATGGCGGGCTCCGAAACGGCCTCCAGGCCCGATTGCTCGATGGCGTCGGCCAGCGTCTCGGCCACCAGCGTGTGCTCGAGCTGTTCGACCACTGAGGCGCCGTAGAGCTTGTCCAGCACCGACCGGGGCGCCTTGCCGGGCCGGAAGCCCTTGACCCGGGCCTGCTTGGCCAGGTCCTTGTAGGCACGGTCGAAGGCGCGCTTCACCTGCTGGCCGTCCACCTCGATCTCGAGACGGTGGAGGATGGGCGTCTCTTCGAAGCTCTGGACCTGGATGCTGTCGGCCTTGGCGGCGGTCATGGAGAAACTCCGAAGGGTCGGGCGGACGTGGCAAGATGGCGAATTCGGGTATGAATTCCAGGGGGTTGGAAATGGGCCCCAAAAGAGGAAGTTAGTGCCTGCGGCTGCGCCTCGGCCACTCTTGGCTGAACGCTCTCGCTGTGAGAGTTGCCCGGAACAGGATTCGAACCTGTACGCCTTGCGGCACGAGATTCTAAGTCTCGCGTGTCTACCAGTTCCACCATCCGGGCAGCCGGATAAAAACGGTAGCAGGTGCTATGCGAGTGGCTTGGAGCTGAACACGGTGCGGTTCGCCGCGGCCAGCTCTTTCTGAACGCCAACGCTGCGGAAGAGAAAGCGTGCGGCAAGCGGCCGAAGGCCGGTTGCCAGATCTCTTTGAACGCGTTCGCTGGGATGGTGAGCGCGGTAGGGATCGAACCTACGACCGGCGGATTAAGAGTCCGCTGCTCTACCAACTGAGCTACGCGCCCTTCACAGCGAGAGCGTTCAAACGGTTTGGCAAG
>SMWR01000151.1 GCA_004356735.1 Deltaproteobacteria bacterium | reverse complement strand
GTGGCGAAGCCCAGGTGCATGATGAACACCAGGCCCGCCGCAAGCATCATCCAGACATTGTTCGCGGTGAATTGCCCGGGCGTCACGCCGTCATCGGCGAAGCCGACAGCGGGTGCGAGCAGTCCAGCGGCCAACAGAAGCACGGGAACGATCCGCTTCATTTCGAGTTCCTCTTCTGGTGGGGGGTTGGGTCCGTCCGGGGCGCTTGTCACGCTCCCTGCTTCGCCGAGCCACGCTCCCCCGATCGTTGATCGACGCTCTCTGGCGACTCGTAGAGCAACCGGCGTGCCAACGTGTTGAAACTCGTGCAGCGGTCGTGTCACTTTTGGGGCGTGCGGTTTCGAGCACACATCGACCTTGGGCGGCACAGCTCTGTGCGGCTGGCTGCCCGGATTGCTCGCAGTGGTTGCTCAAGATCTGTGCATGGAGACGCGGCCGCCGGAGCGGCGACGGCTGTCCCAGGGCCAGCCTGCAGTTCGCCGCAGCGGTGAACTGCAGGCGCTGGCGGGGACGTGAAGCTTCAGCAAAGTCTCCGCCCGCTCGAGCAGGTCGGCACCACAGAGGAACAGCGCTCGGCGCGCGCTCAGGCGGTGCTGTTGTCGCCGCCGCTCGATCCGGAGCCGTTCGCGCCGCTGCCGTTGGGGTCCGGGAGCAGCCATACCGGCATCAGTCCGAGCTTCTCCATCTTGGTGTAGAGCGTGCGGCGGCCGATGCCCAGCGTGCGGGCCGCGGCCGACCGGTTGCCCCGGGTCTGCCGCAGGGCCTGGGCGATTCGCCAAGCCTCGGCCACAGCCAACCAATCACGCAAGGGCAGCGGGCGACCCCCGTTGGCTTGGCGCGCGCGGTCCTCGAGTTCGTCGAGGCCAAGCTGAGCGACCGCTTCTTCCAGGTCCGAGCGACAGGCATGCTGCATGACGCGTGCTGCCCTCTGCAAGGGCCGTTCCCAATCTGAATCGTGCCGGGAATGCCCGAATCAGGCGGAGAAGCCCGTCTGCGCCAGCGAGCCGCCGGCCCATCCCCGCAGCGGGTCGCCTCGCCGGGCCGGCTGCCGTGCGATTGTGCAACCCTGCCCAACCGACGGGCACCCGTGCCCAGACGCGCCGGGGCAGCTGCTACCGTGCGGGACCCCCGCTGGGAAGCTGGCGAAGCGCGTCGTCGTCGGCACCGAAGACGAGCGCAGGGCGGAGCGCTTCGCCGCTCTCCCAGAGCGGCACCAACAGCAGCCGGTCCCGGCTCTCGGGCCAGCCAGCGGGTGGTGCATCCAGTGCGAAATAGAATGGGCAGCGTCCGCCGGGCTCGAGCCCGAGACGCTGCTTGACTTGCGGCAGACTCTGGCGCACCAGTCCGATGGCGACGGTCCCGAGTGTGAAACGCGCATTCCATTCGAGCAGCGGCCGGAATCGCTCGCCGTCGTCGAAACCTCGATAGGAAAGGGAGTCGAGCCCGGCAGGTCCTCGGTAGCCCTCATCGGCGGCGGCTTGCGCCACGGTCACGGCTGCCTCGCGAAGCGCCTCATCCCACCGGCTCTCGGAGACAACCCGGCCCTTGCTGTCGACGGCTCCCCGATTGCCCCGATAGACGCCGGAGCCGCTCACGATCTGTCGAGTGGTTCCCAGCATGACGAGGGAGGCGTCGGGCTGCACGATGAGCTGGGCCGAAAGGTCTTCGATCCGGTCGAGCCACGGCTCGAGGATCGCACCGCCACGCTTCGCCAGCCGCGTCAGCGATCCCCGGATCTCCGGAGTGTCGGCGCGACCCTGCGTGCCAGTCGCGCGGCCGCGGCCGGAAGTTCCGAAGCGCGGCTTCAGGATGAACTTTTGCCGCGCCCAGTCGGGCCAACCGGCCAGCATCCGGTCGATGTGTTCGAGCGCATCCGGGGAGCGCAACTCGTCGCTCTCCAAGCTGAGGATGCAGGCGAGGAGTTCAGGCGGTCCCAGCGCTTCGCGGCGTGCGATTTCGAGGACGAAGGCCTTGTCGTGAACCCGCTTGACGACTTCGGGAGCGGCGCCATAGAGCGGCAGGGCAGCGGCCTCGGCTCGTTCGAGAGCTTCGTCCGTGTTGAGCCAGGCCACCAGCTGTTCATCGCCCGGTAGCCAATCGAAGGCCCGCCGCTGCGGTTCGAACAGCCGTCTCCAGAGGCGGGACACCGTCTTCAGCACCGGCGGGGCCTTGGCGGAAGCCCAGGCGGATCCTTCCTCCGATCCGATGTTGGCGATCGTCAGCGGCGCTTTGCTCAAGGGGCTTCGCTCAGGGGACTTCTGAATCGGCGGCGCCCGGATGCTCCGGATTGGATCGCGCGCTGCGAATGTGTTCGATGAACTCCGGGTCGAGGCCTGCGCGGCGGCGTGCGGCGGCATCGAAGCGTCGCGACTTTGCGCGAGACGCCGCGAAGGGAAAGGGGACGGCGTCCTCGTAGGCGGTCAGCTGACTGGTACCTGCGGGCGACAGTGCCTTCAGCCAGTGGAGGGCCAGCCGCACGTGTCGTTGTTCGTCTTCGTGAACCTGTTGGCAGACGAGTGCGCTGTCTTCATCGCCCGCTTCGCGAAAGGCGTCCCGATAGACGAGAGTGAAGTCGAGATTGGCCTGCTCGAGCGTCAGGCCCATGGCGCACAGGAAGGCACGCGGGCCCGCCGGTGCGGCGTCAAAGATCGGTTCGTGCTTCCAGAAATAGTCAGAGTGGGTTCGTCCTAGAAAGGTCGAGCCCAGTGCATCGAGTCGATCCAGGTACAGTCGGCAGTGGCGCTGCTCGTCAGACAGGGCCTGAAGGAATCCCTGGCGCAACCCGGTGGGAAGCTCGGGCCAGCGCAGCAGCGCCCAAGCGAAGAGTTCGACGGCCATCAGTTCGTGGTGGGCGAAGCGCGCCAGGCAATCGGCTCGCGCGGAAGCCCTGAGCAGCTCGCCGGGTCGCGGCAGTCGATCGCCACCGCTGTTCATCTCGAGGCCGGCGTCGCGGGCGGGATGCTCGATGCGCAGCGCTGCACCGGGTTGCGTGTCGTCGAGCCCGGGCGGCGCTGGGGAGAGCTTCGTTTCCAGGTCTCCACGGCGAAGGATCCGGAGACTGAAATCTCGGACGCTCACGGGCGGATTCGCCAAGTCAGTCCGCCACCGCCTCGATGTGGGTTGCCAGGCCATCGAGCGTCGTGAGCAGCCCGTCGCGATCAAGCGCGATCGTCATCAGGATGAGCTGGTCGATGCCCAGGTCGCGATAGCGCTTGATGCTGTCGGCATCAAACGGCTTGAGATAGGGACAGATGCTCACCTGGACATCGGACCGCGCCCGGCCCCGGTCGGCCAGGATCTTCTCGAGTCGCTCGATTCCCTCGGCCGCCTCGTCGGGGGTGTGGTTGAAGCCGTACCAGCCCTGGCCGAGTTCGGCGACGCGGCGCATGGCGGCATCGGTCTCCCCCCCGAAGTGGATGGGGGGATGGGGTGTCTGGATGGGCTTGGGATACATGCGGCAGGGCGGCAGGTCGTAGAACTCGTCTTTGTACGCAGAGACTTCGTCCTGCCAGAGGGTGCGCATGACCTCGACATAGGCGCGGGTCCGGGCACCGCGACGCTCGAAGGGAACGTCGAGGACGCGGAACTCCTCGGCGAGCCAGCCGACGCCCAGCCCGAGGTCGAGCCGACCGCCGGACAGAAAGTCGATGTTGGCGGCTTCCTTGGCGGTGTAGACCGGGTTGCGCTGGGGGAGCAGGCAGATCCCGGTGCCGAGCCGGATCCGGGAAGTGCAGGCGGCCAGGAAGGCGAGGGTCGTGAAGGGTTCGAGAAGGCCGCTCTCGGGAGATGCCGGGATCTTGCCATCGGCTGCGTACGGGTACTGGGAGCCGTAATCATCGAAGAGCACGACGTGCTCGGCGACCCAGAGCGAATGGAAGCCCCGCTCATCGGCTGCGGTTCCGAGCGTCGTGACGAACTCGCCGTTGGCGCTGGGGGATCCCAGCGGTGCAAAGAGACCGATGCGCATCGGGGCTGACCTCTGGTGTTCGGACCTGTCGCTGGATCAGCGCTTCCACCAGAATCCGTGGAAGCTCCCGCATCCGAGCTTTCCGAACTTAGCACCCGAAATCGAGGTGTTGGCTCCCACGTCCAGTGGCGTCTGGCCCTGGAAGGCGCGGTCGACGACGCCGTCGTAGTCGAGGTCTTCGTCCTGCCGGGTCATTTTGCCGCCCGTGAAGAACTGGGTCACGTCTGGCTTGCCGTCGCCGTTGGTGTCGGCGTCGAGTCGGGCGAGGGCGCCGTTCTCGTAGACTTCGCGCGTATCCGCGATCCCGTTGCCCGAGCCGTCGTAGAGCACTTCGGTCACCTGCCCGTTCCGGACCACGGCGCGGGTGTTCAGCTTTTTGCCCTTCTCATCGAGCGAGCACTGGCCCGTGACGACCCCCCCCGGGCCCAGCATGAGCTTCTGGTCCGGATCGCGGCCGTTGTTGGCCAGCTCCTGGATCGTCATCTCGCCCTGCTTGTTGAAGTGGTTGAGAACGTTGGGGCGGCCGTTGCCGTCGGTGTCCTGGCCCTGGCGGACCAGCAGATCGGCCTCGAAGTAGGACCAGCTGTCGGTCTTGCAGTCTCCGTTGGAGTCGACGTACTCGGCTCGGACCTTGCCGGCGCGGGTGAACCACTGCCTCAAGTCGGCACAGCCCTTGCCCTTGGTGTCCTGCTCGAGCCGACTGAGCTTTCCGTTCTTGAACCACGCCGTGAAGTCGGGCTTGCCGTTTCCGAGCCGGTCTTCTTCGCGCTTCAGCACGTTTCCCTTGCTGTCCAGCGTGAGCCAGGTGTCGATCTTTCCGTTGCCATCGGTGTCGGCTTCCTGGATCACGGTTCCCTTCTCGGATCCAGCGCGTTCAAATCGGTCCATCTTGCCGTCGAAGTCCGAGTCCTCTTCTTGGCGGGCCATCACACCGTTCTCGTAGTAGACGACGACGTCTGGTTTGCCATCGCCGTTTCGGTCCTTCTCGGTCTTCTGCTTGATGCCGTCTTTGAGGAACGTGACGGTTTCGAGCCGGCCGTCGCCGTCCGTGTCTTCATCGATGCGGCGCGGGCGTTCCTCGTCGTCGAAGCGGGTGACCACGTCGGGTCTTCCATCGAAGTCAAGGTCCTCCTCTTGTTTCTTCATCCGACCGTCCTTGTAGTCGATCGTCACGTCCGGCTTGCCGTCGCCGTTGGTGTCGGCCTCCGAACGGCTGGGCAGACCGTTCTTCATCAGGGTGACGAGCTCAAACTTGCCGTCGAAGTCTTCGTCGACCTCTTCGCGGACGAGCGTTCCGTCCTGGTAGATTTTGATGAAATCCGGCTTGCGGTCGAAGTTCTTGTCGATCTCCTCGCGTTCCGGGCGTCCCTGGGAATCGAGTCGCACCACGATGTCGGGCACGCCGTCGCGGTTGGTGTCCCGGCTCTCGGTGGCCTTGCGGCCGGCTTTGAACGTGACGGTCGAGTCGTACTTGCCATCGCCGGTGGTGTCGCGCTGCTGGCGCGTCTGGATGCCATTCTGGTAGCTGCTGATGACGTCGTAGTTGCCGTCACCCGTGGTATCGCGCTGCTCCCGCGTCTTGACGCCTCCCTTGTAGCTCACGATCAGGTCGAACTTGCCGTTGCCGGTCGTATCCCGGAATTCCTTCGTCGGCTGGCCGGATGCGCTCAGCGTGCCCTTGAGGTCGACCTTGCCGTCGTAGTCGGTGTCCTCCTCGAAGCTCGAGGCCTTGCCCTTCGAGTAGTGCAGCCAGCGGTCGGGCCGGCCGTCGCCATTGCGGTCCTCTTCGAACTTCTGGGGGTTGCCCTTCGAGTCGCTGGTGCGAATCGTGTCGGATTTGCCATCGCCGTTCAAGTCCCGACGCACCTGGATCTCCTTGCCCGTGTGGACGTCGAGCTTTACCCAGGTGTCGACCATGCCGTCGTAATTGGAGTCCTGCTCTTGCCGCTCGAGTGAGCCGCTGGCGACGTGGAAGTTCCAGAGGTCGATGTTCCCATCGAGGTTCTCATCGAGCTCGACCCGGACCAGCTTCTTCTTCTCGAAGTGTTCGATGCGCTGGGGCTTGTCGGTCTTCTTGGAGCGGGTGACGCGGCGCTGGATCACGCCGGCCGTGTAGAAGCTGGCCAGCTCGAAGTAGCCATCGCCGTCCTCGTCGAGCTGCTCGGTCAGGACCTTGCCGGCGGGATCGAAGCTGTAGCGGGCGTCGACTTTTCCGTTGCCGTCCCGGTCCTCCTGCTGCTTCACCTTCTTGCCGTTGGCGTAGTGGATGAAGGTATCCATCTTGCCGTCGCCGTTGGTGTCTGCGCGACTCTTGAGCGGGGTTTGGGCGTCGTAGTCGGTGATGATGTCCGGTTTGCCATCGGCGTCCGTGTCTTCCTCCTGACGAACGAGCTTTCCGCCCGCGAAGAAGCGGATCACGTCCGGCTTGCCGTCCTTCTTGGTGTCGACCTCCTCGCGTTCCTTGTTGCCCTTGGCGTCGAGGTGGATCACCAGCTCCGGCTTGCCGTCGCCGTCCTTGTCCCGGGTCTGACGCCGCTCCTTCCCGTTCTTGAAGTAGGCGACGGAGTCGAACCTGCCGTCGTCAGTGGTGTCGGCTTCGCGGCGGACGATGATGTCAGTTTTGTAGTATGTGACGACGTCCATCTTGCCGTTGTTGGACGTGTCTTCTTCGACCTTGACCTTCTTCCCATCGCGGTAGTGGATGGCAACGTCCCACTTGCGGTCGGACCGCGTGTCCTGGAGCTCGCGCGTCTTCGAGCCGTCAGTCGCGAATTCGGCGCGCACGTCGGGCTTGCCGTCGTGTTTGGTGTCGTCTTCGATGATCGAGACTTCGCCATTCTTGTAGGTCACCCAGCGATCGGTGCGGCCGTCGAGATTCGTGTCCTCTTCGAGGCGCGCGGGGATCTCGTTCTCGTAGTAGAGCGTGGCGTCGGGCTTGCCGTCGCCGTTCTTGTCGTCGAGCTGGGTGCGGGGTTCGCCGTTCCGGTACTGGACCCAGCGGTCCTTCTTGCCGTCGCCGTTGATGTCGAATTCCTGGCGGGCCACGGTCTTTCCGTCTTTCTCGTAGAAAGTCCACGTGTCCAGGAGACCGTCATAGTTGGTGTCGGCCTCGGCCTTCTCGGCCTTGCCGTCGAGGTAGTAGACGAACTGATCCTTCTTGCAGTCTTTGTTGGTGTCGACTTTTTTCTCGGCGAGGTTCTCGTTGGTGTCGTAGATCAACTCGACGGCCGGGCAGTGCTGCTGGGCTTCGGCGGGAGGCGCGATCATGGAGATCGCGATCAGCGAGACCGCGATCATCCAGAGTCCAGTGATCGAGAGGAGGTTCTTAGCTACTCGCAACGGGGTTGCTGAACGTGGCGGTGATCGGGACGCGAGCGAGGCAGCGCGCCTCGTCCGGCATCGGGGGGAAGGGTGCGGCCGAGCGCAGTGCGTCGACGGCACTGGCACCCAGGGCATTGTCGGTGGCCTTCACCAGCGACACGCTCATGGCGGAGCCCGCCACGTCGAGTTGAAAGCGCAGGGTCACGTTCTGGCCGGCATCGATGCCCGGCGGCAGGATCCATCGGTCGAGAGTCCTGACCTGCACCTTGTCCAGGTAGTGCTGCACAGCGGGCTTGCCGAGGCACTGGCCCGCGCTCTGGGACATCATGCCGCTG
>SMWR01000150.1 GCA_004356735.1 Deltaproteobacteria bacterium | reverse complement strand
TTCCAACAGGGACAGGCGCATCTCGCTTGGACCGGTCGCAGCCAGGACTGTCGCGGACTCGGGCGCGGGCAGGATCACCGTACCCGCGCCATCCACGTCGTCTGCCAACGCCGCGCCTCCGGTCCCCAGGACGCAGAGACCGATCAGGACGGACAACAGGGTCGACGGGGCGGACTTTTGCATGCAGAACCTCCTCTCGGCAGCTCGGATGGGGCACTGTACCAACCCTGCCGGGCTCGCGCGGGCCGCTAGCGGGCTATTCTCGCCAGCCATGAGCACCGTCGCCCTGTTGCTGGCGGCCGGACGGGGCGAGCGTCTGGGCCGCGACATGCCGAAGGCCTTGGTCCCGGTGGCGGGCCGTCCGTTGCTCTGGGTTGCCGTTCAATCGCTGCTGGCCGTGTCGAGCATCGATCGGATCGTTCCGGTCGTGACGTTGCGGGAGATGGATCGGTTCCGGGAGGTGTTGGCCGAGTTCGATGCCGGTGCGCGCCTGGCCGAACCGGTTGCCGGGGGGGCCGAGCGCCAGGACTCGGTTCGCGCAGGGCTCGAAGCGCTGCCGGAGGGGACCGAACTGGTGGCAGTCCATGATGCCGCCCGGCCGCTGGTCCGGGCCCGGTTGGTCGAGCGCGTGATCGAGCTGGCGAAAAGCGATGGCGCTGCGATTCTGGCGGTTCCGAGTGGGGACACGATCAAGCGGGTCGAGGACGGCTGGATCGTGGAGACGCCGTGTCGCGAGACTTGCTGGCTGGCCCAGACGCCCCAGGTGTTTCGAGCCGAGCTGTTGCGCGAGGCCCTGGCCAAGGCAGCGGCCGACGACTTTCGCGGAAGCGATGACGCGCAGCTGGTCGAACGCCTCGGCGTGCCGGTTCGCATCGTCGAGGGGGAACGCGACAATTTCAAGCTCACCCATCCGGAGGATCTGGAACGGGCCGAGCGCTGGCTGCAGAAGGAGGGGCGGTGAGCGGATCTCGCATCGGACAGGGGTTCGACGCCCATCGGCTGGTGGCGGGGCGGCCGCTCATCTTGGGCGGCGTCGAGGTTGCCCACGATCGGGGGCTCGAAGGCCACTCGGATGGCGACGTCCTGCTCCATGCCACGAGCAGCGCCCTGCTGGGCGCCCTTGGCGAGGGCGATCTGGGCCGGCATTTTCCCGCTTCGAATCCCGAGTACCAGGGCATCGCCAGCAGCCAGCTGTTGCGTCGGGTCATGGATCGGGTCCGCGAGCGGAGTCTTGCCGTCGCGAACCTGGATGCGACGCTGATTGCCGAGGAACCCCGGCTTGGGGGTTTTCTCGGCCGGATCGAAGCGCGCATCGCCGAGCTGTTGGAAGCGCCGATCGAACGCATCAACGTCAAGGTGACGAGCACCGATGGCCTGGGCGCGATCGGACGAGCCGAGGGGATTGCGTCGCTGGCGGTCGTTTTGCTGGAACCCAAGGGAGAACTGTGAGCGGGCTGGTGCTCTACAACACGCGAACGCGGAAGAAGGAGCGTTTCGAGCCCCTGGAGACCGGTCGGGTGGGGATCTATACCTGCGGCCCCACGGTCTACAGCGCCCAGCACATCGGCAATCTGCGTTCCCAGCTGATTGCCGATCTCGTGCGCCGCGCCTTCGACTCGGAAGGCTACGAGGTGACCCACGTCATCAACATCACCGACGTGGGACATCTGACCGACGACGCGGACGCGGGCGAGGACAAGCTGGAGCGCGCCGCGCGCGAGACCGGACGGCGCGCAACGGACATCGCCGCTCACTACACGGAACAATGGCTGACGGACCGTGCCAAGCTCGGCTGCCTGCCGCCCGACGTGTTGTGCAAGGCCACGGACCATATCGGCGAGCAGATCGAAATGCTCCGGCTGCTCGAGGAGAAGGGGTACACCTACCGGATCGATGACGGCATCTACTTCGACACGTCGAAGTTTCCTCAGTATTCCGACTTCGCGCGCCTCGACCTGGCGGGCCAGGAGAGCGGCGCGCGGATCGGCGATGTGGCCGGCAAGCGCAACCCGCCCGATTTCGCGCTCTGGAAGTTTGCGGCCGGGGGCGTGAAACGACAACAGGAATGGGACTCGCCCTGGGGCCGCGGCTTTCCGGGTTGGCACCTGGAGTGTTCGTCGATGAGCCTCAAGTACCTGGGCGAGAACTTCGACGTGCACACTGGCGGTATCGACCATGTCCCGGTCCACCACACCAACGAGATTGCCCAAAGCGAGTGCGCCCTGGGTGTCCATCCGTGGGTGCGCTTCTGGATCCACGGCGAGTTCCTGGACTTCCGCGGCGAGAAGATGGCCAAGAGCATGGGCAACGTGGCCCTGCTCTCGGACATCGAGGCCCGCGGGATCCCGCCGCTGGCGTTTCGGTACTTCTTCCTGCAAGCCCACTATCGGCAACAGCAGACCTATACCGACGATGCCATGGACGCGGCGGCGACCGGCTACGACCGGCTCGTCGCGCGCGCGGCGGAGTTCCGGGGAGCCGAAGGCCGCGTCGATGAAGGGAAGCTCGAAGCCCGCCGTGAGCCGTTCCGGGCCGCCATTCGCGACGACCTCAACGCACCCCAGGCGTTGGCCATCGCGACCGCGGTATCGCGTGACGGCAACCTCGAGCCCCAGGAACGCTGGAAGCTGATCCAGGAATTCGATCAGATATTGGGCCTCGAGCTCGAGAATGCCGTCCCGCGGGCCAGCATGAAGGAGATCGACCCACGCATCGATGCCCGAGTGGAGCAACGCCAGGCGGCTCGGGCCGCCAAGGACTGGGCCACGGCGGATCGGATCCGCGACGAGCTCGCGGCCGAAGGCATCGTGATCGAAGACGGCTCCGACGGTGTGCGCTGGAGGCGAACGTGAGCGAGAGCTTCAAGCTGGTCTCCGAGTATTCGCCCAAAGGCGACCAGCCCCAGGCCATCCAGGCGCTGGTCGAAGGGGTTTCTCGCGGCGACCCGCACCAGACCCTGCTCGGTGTTACGGGCAGCGGCAAGTCCTTCACGATCGCCTGCGTGGTGGAGCAGATCAACCGGCCGACGCTGATGATGGCACCTAACAAGACTCTGGCGGCCCAGCTCTACTCGGAGTTCAAGCATCTATTCCCAGAGAACGCCATCGAATACTTCGTCTCCTATTACGACTACTACCAGCCCGAAGCCTACATTCCGTCGACCGACACCTACATTGAGAAGGACTCGTCGATCAACGATGAGATCGACAAGATGCGCCACTCGACGACGCACTCGTTGCTTACCCGGCGCGACGTGCTGGTGGTCGCCAGCGTTTCCTGCATCTACGGTCTCGGCGCACCGGCGACCTACGGCTCGATGCACGCCTACATCGAGACGGGCATGCAGCTCGACCGCGACGATTTTCTGCGTCAGCTCGTCGACATGCTCTACGAGCGCAACGACCTCGATTTCCATCGCGGCACTTTCCGGGTGCGCGGCGACGTGGTCGAGGTATTCCCGCAGTATGAGAATGAGCGGGCCCTGCGTTTCGAATTCTTTGGGGACGAGATCGAGTCGATCGCTGAGATCGATCCGCTGCGCGGCAAGGTGGTGGGACGGCCCAAGCGGGCCATGATCTACCCGGCGAGCCATTATGTGGCTACCGACAAGGTGCTCAAGCGCGCCATCGACGGGATTCGCGACGAGCTTCAAGAACGCCTTGCCTTCTTCAAGGACGCGGGGAAGCTACTGGAGGCCCAGCGGCTCGAACAGCGCACGCTCTACGACCTGGAGATGATGGAGCAGATGGGCTTCTGCCATGGGGTCGAGAACTACTCGCGCTGGCTCGATGGCCGCGCGGAAGGCGAGACGCCCTACACACTCTACGACTACTTTCCCGACGATCTGCTGGTGGTGCTCGATGAAAGCCACATCAGCGTGCCCCAGATCGGTGGCATGTACCGCGGCGATCGCGCGCGCAAGGAGACCCTGGTCGACTTCGGCTGGCGACTTCCGTCGGCTCTCGACAACCGGCCCATGCGTTTCGACGAGTGGGACAAGCGGGCATCTCAGCGCATCTATGTCTCTGCGACGCCCCAGGACTACGAACTGGAGAAGTCGAAAGGAGTGGTGATCGAGCAGATCATCCGGCCGACTGGGCTGACGGACCCGAAAGTGGAGATACGGCCCGCCGGGGGTCAGGTGGACGACCTGCTCGGTGAGATCCGGTTGCGCGTGGACAGAAGCGAGCGGGTTCTCGTTACGACGCTGACGAAGCGGATGGCCGAGGAGTTGACCGACTACTACGGCGAGCTCGGCATCCAGGTTCGCTATCTCCACAGTGACGTCAAGACCATCGATCGCATGGAGATCATCCGCGAGCTGCGCGAAGGAAAGTTCGACGTGCTGGTGGGCATCAACCTGCTGCGCGAGGGGCTCGACATCCCCGAAGTCTCGCTGGTGGCGATACTGGATGCGGACAAGGAAGGCTTCCTGCGATCGACCCGGTCGCTGATCCAGACGATCGGACGGGCGGCGCGAAACGTGAACGGGTCGGTCATTCTCTACGCGGACAAGGAGACCAATTCGATACGTGAGACGCTGGCCGAGACGAATCGACGCCGGGAGATCCAGGCACGCTACAACCAGGAGCACGGGATCACGCCCACGACGATCGTCAAGCGGATCTCGAGCCTGCGCGACACGATCTGGGAGCAGGATTACGTGACCGTGCCAACCGCGCGCGAGCGGGAGGAGCCGCGGATTCCGACCCACGAGCTTCCAGAGCTGATCGATAGCCTTCGCTCCGAGATGATGGAGGCGGCGGCCGCCCACGAGTTCGAGCGGGCGGCCGTGCTTCGGGATCGGATCCGTGACCTCGAGGCGGATCGTCTGCGGGAGACCTGAGATGGCGCAGGCATCTCTCTCGGAGCAGGTGGAACGGCTTCCGACCGGGCCCGGCGTCTATCTCTTCAAATCCAAGGCCGGACGCGTGCTCTACATCGGCAAGGCCCAGAACCTGCGGAGCCGGGTTCGTTCCTACGTATCGGGGGGTGATGGGCGCATCCGGATTCCGCTGCTGATCGATCGGACCGAGGATGTCGAGGTCGTTGTCACTCCGAATGTGAAAGACGCCCTGCTGCTCGAGAACGAACTCATCAAGCAGCACAAGCCGCCGTTCAATGTTCGGCTCCGGGACGACAAGCAGTATCTGGCCCTGCGTCTCGACCCGAAGGAGAAGTGGCCGCGGATCACCCAGGTGCGCCGCTTCAAGCAGGACGGCGCGCTCTACTTCGGCCCGTACACCTCGAGCATCGCCCTGCGCGAGTCGCTGTCGAACCTGCGCCGGATCTTTCCGCTTCGCTCCTGCCGCGATGCCGTCTTTCGGGACTACGCCCGGCGCGGGCGACCCTGCATCGAGTACGAGATGAAGCGCTGCGTAGCGCCCTGTTGCGATCTCGTCGAAGCGGACGCCTACGCGGCGCTCGTGAAGGGCACGACCCTGTTCCTGCGCGGGCGGTCCGACGAGCTGGTGAACGAGCTGCGCGGACGGATGCTGCGGGCCTCGGAAGAGCAACGCTTCGAAGACGCCGCCAGGATCCGCAACCAGATTGGCGCGGTCGAGCACACCGTCGAGCGCCAGCAGATCGTCGACAAGCGACCCGTGGAACGCGACGTCTTCGGTCTGGCCCGCAGCGGCGGAGAGATCGAGGTGCACGTACTTCACGTCCGGGAGGGACGCGTGGTGGGAACGCGTGGCTTTGGATTCTCGGACGTCCGGATCGATGATGGCGAGGTGATGAGTTCGTTCCTGGGGCAGTACTACGCGCCCGGGCAGGGGCGCGAGATCCCCAAGGAGGTCGTGACGCCGACGGCCGTGGACGACGACGGAGCCCTGGGAGGCCTGCTGGCTGAGCAGGCCGAGCGGCGTGTCCACCTTCGCTCGCCCCAACGCGGGGCGCTGGTCGAGCTGGTGAAGATGGCCAGCGAAAATGCTGAGCTTGGACTCGCCCGGCGGCTCGAGGCCCGGGACAGTCTGACCCGCGCGTTGGAGGAGCTCCAGGAGAAGCTCAATCTCTCCAGGCTGCCGAGGCGCATCGAGGGCTACGACGTCTCGACCCTGGGCGGTGCCTTGACCGTGGCGAGTCGTGTCGTCTTCGAAGACGGTCGGCCCGTGAAGCGAAGCTATCGGCGCTATCGAATTCGAGACGCCGCGCCGGACGACGACTACGCGTGTCTACGGGAAGTCATGACCCGACGGCTTGCGAAGGCCGACTCGGACCCGCTCCCGGACCTGTTGCTGGTCGATGGGGGCAAGGGACAGCTCGGCGTGGTCCGCGCCTGCCTGTCCGATGCGAACCTCGACGTGGAGTGTCTCGGCCTCGCCAAGCAGCGGGACGAAGACTCCCCCGGGCCGCGGGTTCGACGCTCCCGAGGCCTCAAGGCCGAGCGGATCTTCCGGCCCGATCGCAAGGACGCCGTGCTGCTTCCCGTGAGCTCGAGGGGATTGCTGCTGCTTCAGCGGGTGCGCGATGAGGCGCATCGATTTGCGATCGAATTCCAGCGCGATCTGCGTTCCA
>SMWR01000149.1 GCA_004356735.1 Deltaproteobacteria bacterium | reverse complement strand
GGGATACACGAGTCCCGGCTGTTGCGGATCGGCTGGAACCACCAGCACCTCGACGTCGTGGTCGCGTAGCGTCACGCGGAGCTCGCGCCATTGGTGGATCGCCCGCTCGCGGTCGACGCTGCGTCGCCTGCCCCAGCGGGTACGGGTGTGGGGGTTGGCGCCGCCCTTTACGCTGAAGTGGGCGGGGTCGCCCATCAGAACCAGGTGCCGCTGCTCGCTCACGGCCGCGGCATTCCGGGCGGCAGACCGTTGGGATCGAATGGCGCTTCGCTCTCCAGGTGGGACTGGGGTGTTGCGCAATAGAGCGTTGCGCCGATGCCGGCGGGTCGGTCGTTGCCACTTCGCTTCTTGCCGCCGAACGGAAGCCGGCCCGACGCACCGACCGTTCCCCGGTTCCAGTTCAAGCAGCCGACGTCGATGCGGCCGACGCACCGTTGCCAGTGGGCCCGATTCTTCGTGAAGACCGAGGCCGCAAGGCCATAGTCACTGTCGTTCACGGCTGCGATGCCTGCTTCGAGATCGCCGACCGGGTAGAGGGCGGCCTCGGGTCCGAAAATCTCGTCGCGCTGGTAGGGATGGCTCTGCTCCGCGTGCTCGAAGCGCACCAGCCCGGCGCCCACGTAGGGTGGCGGCAGCACGGGGTCGACCAGGAGCAGTCGCTCGCCCCCGGCGTCGCTCGATCGTGCGCGATAGTCCAGCACTCGATCGAATCCGGCGCGACTCGCCAGCGGTCCCATGAAGACACCGTCGGCCAGGGGCGGTCCCACCCGAATGCCCTCGAGCACACGAACGAGCTTGTCGGTGAACGCGGCTTCGATCGCGGTTTCGACGAAGATCCGGCTGGTGCAGGTGCAACGTTGTCCTGTCGACGCACACATGGAGATGGCCGTCTCCGCAACGGCCAGGTCGAGGTCGGCGTCTTCGAGAACGAGCACCGCGTTCCGGCCACCCATCTCGAGGGCCAGCAGCTTGCCGGGCTGATCGAGCGTCGCTTGCTGGAGGGCGCGGCCTGCCGCGTAGGACCCGGTGAAGAGTACGCCGTTCACGTCGGTGTGGGTCGCGAGCGCCGCGCCCGTGTCGCGGCCGCCCTGCACGCATTCGAGCACACCGTCTGGAAGCCCAGCCTCCCGGAACAGGGCAACCAGTGCCTCGCCTGCGGCTGGCGTGATTTCGCTGGGCTTGAAGACGACGGTATTTCCGGTGGCCAGTGCCGGAACGATGTGGCCGTTGGGAAGATGCATGGGGAAGTTGAAGGGTCCGATCACGGCCAGTACGCCGCGTGGGTGGTACTCGGCGCGCGCGCCCGCCACCGGTTCGACGGGCGCCACGAGCTTCATTCCGTCGCCGAGCGTGGTGCTCACCTTGGGAGCCAGCAGGGAGGCTTCGGAGCGTGCATCCCACAGCGCCTTGCCGACCTCGCGCGCGATCAGTACCGCGAGTTCGTCGCAGCGTTCTTGCGCGAGCACGGCGAATCGCTTCAGTACACCAGCCCGGTTTTCGAGGCCGGCATCGCGCCAGGCCGGGAATGCCCTACGTGCACGGGAGACGGCTGCGCCGACGGCCGCGACGTCGGCGACCGGGAACGTTCCGATCTCGTCGTTCGGATCGGAAGGAGAAACGCTGCGCAGCACGTCGAATGCGTTCATGCAGGGCTCAGGGTAGCGGCGTCACCAGCACGCGATCTCCGGCGGTGACGCCCAGTGCTTCACGGCAAGCCTTCGAGACGATGGGCGCGTCGCCGGGGTCCAGCGGGACCACGGTAGCCCGAAAGCCGAGCTGTCCCTCGGCCGAGATCAGCGCCAACACGTCGCCTGGCGCCAGATCCCCTTCGAAGGGAACGCCGGGAAGAACCAGCTCGCGTCGATCGCGTACCGAGGAGATGGCGTCGCGCGCCGCTCCCAGATAGGGGCCGCCATCAAAGGGGTCCACCTGATCGAGCGGGCGGAAGCCGATCGTTTCCAGGATGCGGAGGGCGGCCTTGGCCGTCTCGTTGGGTTTTCCGATCACTTCCTGGACTTCGGGCGGAAACAGCGTCGCGTACACGGGGTCGACCGGGAAGAGATCGGCGATGAACTGCTTGCTGCGAGCCGACAAATGATCGGCCTCGCGATACGGAAGTCCCGTGAACTTTGCGCCGAACGCGTCCCAGAGCCGATTGCACCCGTCCGCATCGAACGGGGAGAGCATCTCGGCGATCACGTCGCGCTCGAAGCGCTCCGGGTGCCACGACATGTAGGCGAAGCGCACGATGGAGAGCGCCTTTCCGCACTTTTCCGGATGACCCCGATAGTCGGGTTCCACGATGATGCCGCCGATCTCGCTGGGACCGTCTTCGCTGGATCGCAGCTGGAGCCGGGTATGGACGAAGCGTTTTCCGATCTCGTTGCTGCGCCGCTCCTCGGTCGTGACGCTGAGCCAGTAGTAGGGATTCCCCGGGCGACCGTGTTTGGCAATGATCATCGACGTGCCGATGCATTGTCGTGCGTCCGTGTCTTCGAGCACGAAGACGTAGATGGCGTCGCGCCAATCGCCTACCTCTTGCGCAAACGAGCGTCTCGAGAGCTCGATGCGCTCGACGAGAAATTCGCGATCGCTGGGCAGATTCATGGAGTCGAGCTGTTCGGCCAGCGAGACCAGCGCATCGAGATCGCCGCCGGCGATCTCGCGCAGGATCAGCACAGCAGCTCCCGTTCTTCGGCGACGCGCCGGCAGGCCTTCTCGAGCATGGTGAAGCCCGCCTCGAGCTCCTCGTCGGTCGTGTTGAGCGGCAGCAGCATGCGCAGCTTGGTCGGATTCGATCCCGCCGTCAGCAGCATGAGGCCTTCCTGATAGGCGGCCTGGAGCACCGCATTCGCCAGCTCCGCCGAGCCATCGAATGGAACGAAGGCCTGCATCGCACCGATTCCCGAATGAGCGCCCACTGCGCGGGGTGCACGTTTGCGCAGCGCCTCGAGCCGCCGCTCGAAGCGGCGGGCGAGAATGGCCACGCGTCCCTCGGGACCCAGGTAACCCTCCTGTTCGAGGCGCTCGATCATCCGGGCACCGACGGCCATGCCGACGCTGCTTCCCGCGTAGGTGCCCGCCACCAAGCCTGGCTTCGGATTGTACGCCTTCGTGAAGAGCACGGCGCTTGCTTGAAGCATCTTGCCCACGGTCACGAGGTCGACCTCGCGCTCGAGGCCCAGGCGCTTGAAGGCGAACAGCTCACCGGTGCGTCCGAAGGTCTGGACCTCGTCGACCCAGACGCCGATTCCGGCGCCGTGGCAATGCTGCATCAGTGTGTGGAAGAACTCCGGGGGCGCCGTGTGGAATCCGCCCTCGCCCTGCACCAACTCGAAGAGCATGGCGGCGAATCGTCCGGGGTAGCGTCGAAGCAGCGTGTCGAGGGCCTCGAGACTCTTCTGCGTGGAGTTCGGATCAGCCGGGTCGTAGAACGGGACATGGTTGACGTTGCCGCGCAGCGGCAGACCCTCGCGGTTGTCCGGCCGGTCCGTGATCTCGGCCAGGGCCAGCGTTCGGCCCGCGAAGCCGCGTTCGAAGGCGAGGATCCGATCCGCCGGGTGGTGCTTCTGGAACAGAATCTTGAGCGCGTTCTCGTTGGCGATGGCGCCCGAGAGCGACAACCAGGCGTGCTTGAGCCGTGGGCCTGCGTGCTTGAGCAGGAGCTTGGACAGGCGCAGGTACTCCAGGCCCGGCGCCAGGTGGCCCTGGAACACCGTGTCTCCGGCCGCCGCCACCACCGCCGTCTCCAGCAGGTCCGGGTCGCCGTGCCCCAGGCCGTATACGCCGATACCGCTGACGAAGTCGAGCTTCTGGGTCCCGTCCGCCAGGCGCACCCAGGCTCCGTGTCCGGTTCCCCCGAGCAGTGCCGGGTAGACCAGGGGCCGGCCCCGCAGACGTTCCACGTCCCGCACGGCCCGCTCGAATTGTTTCAGCGTGAGTGACCGTTTGGAGGCCTCCTCGGCGACCGCATCGATCAGCGCCCGCGCCGCCTCACGTACGCGCGGTGAGTCCAACAGGCTATTGAGGGTGGTCCGCTTGGATTTGGCCATGGGATTTCACTGAGGAGGGGCGTAGGGGGATTGCGACGTCTGGTTTTGGATCGACTTGGGGATCGACTCCGATCTAGGGCAAGGCCAGCCCGGTGTGCCCTGCTTATCGGCGGCCCCATTCTGTGGCTTGCGCTCAAGTTGTCATTCTCAATGGTCGACGGGAAGTTGGAACCGGCGTCTGCACGTGCAGAATCGTGTGGGGGCAACCCCTCGCGTCGAAATCGCCGGCTATCCTCGGAGCTTCGCTCTGGGCGGTAGAAGGGAGGGCAGACCGGCGCATGGCGATACGAAGGACCGCGGTCAGGAAGAAGAAGCGAACGGCTCGCGTTCGCGAGGCGATCGCCAGGAAGAAGACCCGGTTCCACAGAACCGAAGGGACTCAGCCGCATCTCTCGCTGGTGCGCGCACCCGTCAACGGCGCTGCCAAGGGGCGCATGCACCGGAAGATCTCGGTGGCGACCTACAACGTCCACCGCTGGAGCGGCGTCAACGGACGGGGTGCGCCGGACGCTTCCCGCGCCGGCTTGGTGATCTCGGAGCTGCGCGCCGACATCATTGCGCTCCAGGAGGTGCTCCGTCCCCACGCTGGAGAGGACCCGCTGGAAGCACTGGCCGACGCACTCGGGCTCCACGTGGCTTTTGCCTCCACCCGAGTCCACAAGCGCGGCGAGATCGGCAATGCCATCCTCTCCCGCTGGCCGATGACCGGCGTTACGGTGCTGGACCTCTCCTTCTCCCGCATGGAGAAACGGCTGGCCATGCTGGCCCAGTTTGCGTTCCAGGGTGGGGGTGTGCTCGAAGTGGTCGCCACCCACCTGGCGTTGGGCGATCGCACTCGCCACCTCCAGGTCCGCTGCCTGCTGGACCATGCTCGCTTTCAAGGAGGACCGATCCTGCTGATGGGCGACATGAACGCCTGGCGCAAATGCCAGGCCACCCGAACTCTCGACGATGAGCTGCATCACAACCTCCAGTGGCCGC
>SMWR01000148.1 GCA_004356735.1 Deltaproteobacteria bacterium | reverse complement strand
CGCTCCCTCGCCATCTTCGACGCCCTGCGCACGACGCCGGCCGACCGCCTCGGACAGCTGCTGCTCTTGCGGGCGGTGTTCAGCGTGTGCTTCGTCGCGGTGGGCGGGGCCAGCTTTGCGGCCTTCCAGGTGCCGGTCGAGATCGGCCGACTGGTGGTGGGCATGATGATCCTGGCCGTGATCGGCGCTCTGCCGATCGCGGTGGCCGGTCTGGGCACGGGCCAGATCGCCGCCGTCTACGTCTTCAAGGACGTGGCCCCGCCCGAAATGCTGATCACCATCAGCCTGGTGCTGTCGGGAGGCCTGATTGCGCTGCGCGCCGCGTTGGGGATCCTGTTTGCTCGCGAATACACCCGCGAGGCCTTGCAGGAAACACGCGCTGCCGGCGACTGGAAAAAATCTTGAACGACGACATCACCTTCACGGGAGAGCGGCTCCACGCCGGAGACCCGCTCTTCTCGGTCGACCTGGCGCGCCACGAGGCCGCCTACCAACTGGCGCGTCAACGGATGATCGACGCCCACCGTGTGCTCGACCTGGGCTCCGGATCGGGTTACGGCACGGCCGCCCTCGCCCGCGAACACCCGCGCGTGGTGGGCCTCGACCGGATCCGCCCGGATTCGAAGCATCGCGATGACGGCCACTTCCTGCGCGCCGATCTCGGCGGAGGCATCCCGCTGGCATCCCGGTGCTTCGACCTGATCATCAGCTTCCAGGTGATCGAACACCTCGAGGACCCGACCGACTACGTCGACGCCATCGCCGACCTGCTGGCGTCGGACGGAACCGCACTCTTGACGACGCCCAACATCCTGATGTCCGACGGCATAAACCCCTTCCACGTCCACGAGTACCGGGCCAACGAGCTGGGAGACGTGCTACAGCGCCGCTTCGGTACAGTCGAGGTCCTGGGAATCGGCGCCACCGAACCGGTCCACGCCTACTTTGCGGCCCGCTCGGCCCGCATCCGCCGCATCATGCGCATCGACCCCCTGGGCTTTCGCAACCTCCTGCCGCGCGGCCTGGTCGAATGGCTCTTCGCCCGCTTCGCCGTGCTGGTCCGGAGGCAGACCCAGGCGGACGAAGGCACCCCCCAAGCCTCCTGGCAGGACTTCCCCATTGGCCCCGCCGACGACCGCTGCCTCGACCTGCTCGCCATCTGCAAGCAACCCACGGACGCGTAATCGCGTCTGGATTCATCTCCTTTGCGCTGGGACTCACGCATCGGAGACGCATCCAGACTGCGCCATATCGCAGATCTCGCGGAGGTCCTCGTCGTCGACCTGGGGGCGATGGTTGGCGACTTCCTGGAAGCGGTCGAAGGCACGGTCGAGACCGCCCTCGGGGAGCACGATCCCGAGCGCCCGGATTCGGGACACGAAGCCCGCCCGACCCGACAGCTTGCCCAGCACGATCTCGGTACCGGTGGTGTGACCGATCACGGCCGGGTCGATCACCTCGTAGTTGCCCCGGAACTTGAGGACGCCGTCCTGGTGGATGCCCGAGGCGTGGCGGAAGGCGTTGGCACCGACGATGGCCTTGTTGCGCGGGACGGCCATGCCGCTGCGCTCTTCCACCAGTCTCGAGATCGCAGTAATGCCCGAGGGATCGACGTTCGTATGGACGCCCAGAGATTCCCCGTGGACCTGGATGGCCATCACAACCTCCTCGAAGGCCGTATTGCCCGCGCGTTCGCCAATGCCGTTCACGGCGAGTTCGACCTGGCGCACGCCGCTCAAGACTGCGGCCAGGGCATTGGCCGTAGCCAGGCCCAGGTCGTCCTGACCATGAAACGAGAGGATGGCCTCTTCCAGCTCGGGGACGCGCTGCTGGAGATCCCGGAACAGTGCGGCCAGGCGGTCGGGCAGGATGTAGCCGACGGTGTCCGGGATGTTGATGGTGCGGGCGCCGGCGGCCAGGGCGACGCGCACGATCTGGGCCACGAACACCGGATCGGCCCGGGTCGCGTCCATCGGACTGAACTCGACGTCATCGGTGTATTTGCGCGCACGGCGGACCGCGAACGCCGCCATGCCCAGCACTTCGTCCCGGTCCTTGCCGAGCTGCTGGGCCAGCTGCACGTCGCTGCAGTTGACGAAGACGTGGATGCGGGGCCGGCTGGCGCCTTCGAGGGCGGCGGCCGCGGCATCCACGTCGCCGGGCACAGCCCGAGAGAGTGCACAGATCGAGGCCGTGCGGACCTGGCGGGCGACGGCCGCGACGTTGCAGGCTTCGACACGCGAGGCGGCCGGGAAGCCCGCTTCGATCACGTCGACGTTCATCGCCTCGAGCTGCAACGCGATCTCCAGCTTGTCGCGCTCGGAGAAGCAGACGCCGGCCGCCTGCTCCCCGTCGCGCAGGGTCGTATCGAAGACGATGATCTTGTCGGACATGATTCGCTCCTTGGCCGGACCGGCCGGAGCGAGGCTTCGAGGCGAACGGTGCTCTGGTTCGAGTCCCTGTTCGGGACTCAGATGCACGAAACCCTCTCCAACCGCGACCGCGACCGGTACGGCGAGAGAGGGTTGTTGTCTGGGCGGATCGACTAGTGGCCGCAGGAACCCTCTCCCGCCCTGCTAAGAAGCAGAGCGCCGAGAAGGTCCACGAACGTCCGAGTCCGATTCACCATTGAGATTCCTGTGTAGACGAAGCCCCCAGCCGCGTCAAGCGAACCCATCGGCCGGGCGTCGACGGCCTTGAGAATTCTCGCCTAAGCTCGCTTCTTGCGGGAGGAGACGGGGGAAATGACGAGCCCCCAGACCGCGGAAGACGCCCTGCGCCTCTGGAGGACCCAGAACCCTCGGCGCCTAGCCGGCAAGGGGCATCCGATCGGCGACTTCCTGGAGGCCCACGCTTGGAAGGTGCTCGAGCGCGAACCCGGAAAGAGGCGGGTTCGGGCCCGTCTGCCCCGGCGCGTGATGCATCCACGCGGCGATCTTTTTGGGGGATTCATGCCGACCTACGTCGACTGCTTCGCACTCCACGTGGTCCGCACGGTCTGCGACGACTCGGAGCAGCTGCGCTGGCAGCAGACGGCGAATCTGCGAGTCGACGACCTCGCCCCGATCACAGGCCCCGAGTTCGAGATGCAGGGCGAGATCCTCAACCGGACCGGCCGTACACACTTCGTCGAGGTGCGCTCCCTCGTCGGTGATCGTCTGTGCGCCGTCGCCCAGACGACGCGGATCGCCGAGCGCTAGCCGACCCCCGCCAGATCCAGGCGTTCGCCCCAACGGGCGCGGACTGCGCGCATCAGCGTCGGCTCGGCGTTCAATCCCGGATCTCGGCCAACGGTTCCAAGCGCTGCATCGCGAGCCACGGCGACATGCTCCACGTCGCGCACCAGGTCGGCGATTCGCAGGTCGGGCATGAATCCATGCTGACGCGTGCCCAGAAACTCGCCCGGTCCCCGGATCCGCAGGTCGGCTTCAGCGATCTCGAAACCGTCCGTGGTCTCGATCAGTGCGCGCATGCGGGCCTCGCTGTCCTCGGTAAAGCCACGGGCGACCAGCACGCAGGTGCCGGGCTTCTCACCGCGTCCGACCCGGCCGCGTAGCTGGTGAAGCTGGGCCAGGCCGAAGCGTTCGGCGTGCTCCACGATCATCAGGGTGGCGTTGGGAACATCGATGCCCACTTCGATCACCGTAGTCGACACCAGCACCCCGGTCTCGCCGGACTCGAAACGGGCCATGACCTCGGCCCGCGCAGCCGAATCGACTCTCCCGTGGACGAGATCCACCGCCACCTGCGGAAACGCGCGGCGGATCTTCTCGGCGGACTCGCTCGCCGCCCGCAGGTCGGTCTTCTCGGATTCCTCAACCAGCGGATAGACGACGAAGACCTGCTCGCCGCGCTCGACCGTCTCCCTGAGCAGACGGGTCACCCGAGCGCCTTCGCCGTCTCGGAGGAGAAGCGTCGTGGTGGGCAACCGCCCGGGCGGAAGCTCGTCCAGGATCGAGAGATCGAGATCACCATGGGCCGTCAGCGCCAGGGTCCGGGGAATCGGCGTGGCCGTCATGACCAGAGTGTGGGGCGACTTGCCATCGGCGGCCTTGGCGGCGAGGGCGGCGCGCTGGCGCACTCCAAAGCGGTGTTGCTCATCGATCACGACGAATGCCAGGCGATGGAAACCCACGGACTCCTGCAGCAGCGCATGCGTTCCAACCACGAGATCGATCTCTCCCGCGGCGAGCTCGGCCCGGATCCCGTCGGCTTCGGCCCTTGGAACCGACGACGTCAGGAGCTCGACACGCAGGGCAGCGGCGGCTCCCGCACCACGCACCAGACGCTTCAAGGTGCGTGAGTGCTGCTCCGCCAGCAGCTCGGTCGGTGCCATCAAAGCGGTCTGGAATCCGCTCTCGGTCACGGCGACCGCCGCCAGGAATGCCACCACGGTCTTACCGCTGCCGACGTCGCCCTCGAGCAGACGATTCATGGGGTGTCCGCGCGACAGGTCCGCCACGATCTCGGCAACTGCACGTTGCTGGGCGCGTGTCAGCTGGAACGGGAGACTCACCGACGCCTTGGCCGTCCGCGGACCCGACACATCGATGGCGTTGCCCGCTTCCCGCCCACGCGACTCGCGTCGCAACGCAAGTCCGAGCTCGAGCAGGTAGAGCTCTTCCAGGACCAGGCGCGTGCGCGCGCCGTCGCGACCTTCCACAACGGCATCGAGATCGGTATCGAGTGGCGGGGCGTGAAGCAATCGCAGCGAGTCCGCTGGTTTCGGCAGCCCTCGCTTGTGGACCAACGCCTGCGGCAGATGTCCGGAAACCAGATCCGCGTAGCTCTCGACCGCGGCCTGGATCGCGCGGCGCAGTCCGCGGGGATGAATGCCTTCTGGAGTGGCGTAGTCGGGGACGATGCTCCGGACGGATTCGGGCGTGCTCTCGCAATCGGCTTCCTCGTCCGGCAGAAGCTCGATCTCTGGATGAGCGATCTCCTTGTTGAAGCGATAGCGCTTAACGTCACCCGTGATCAACAGCCGGGCATCCTTCTTCACGAGCCGAGCGATGGCATCGCTGGCGTGGAACCACTTGAGGTTCACGCTACCCGTCCCATCGCCGACGACGGCTTCGAACATGCGGCCTGCCCGACCCCAACGATCCGGCCGACCACGACGCGAGACGAAGTCCGAAACCAGCACCTTGGCAACGAAAGTGACGTGCTGACCGACTTCGAGCTGGCCGACGGGCACAAGCGATCGGCGGTCGTCGTAGCGAACCGGCAAGTGAAACAAGAGGTCGGCAACCGTGGCAAGACCGCGCCGCGCCAGTTTATCGGCCCGCTTCGGTCCCAATCCGGGCAAGGCCGACGGACTGCGGGCCAGGGCCGCCTCGCTCCAGGCCGGGTCCGCCAGCTTGCGCAGTCCTTCCAGGGTCCGGCAGATCTCCCGATGCAGGTCCTCGCCTTCGAGCGGCTGCTCGAACCGCTTGGCCAGTCGAAGCAATCCATCGCACGCGTCCTTGGGAATGGCCAACCGGGCGGCGCGTCGAGCCGCGTCCGCCACGGTCGTAGCCAGGTCGCGCACCCGATCGAGTCCCGCGAAGTCGTCGCGCTCCGCAAAAGCCAGCGGCTTTCGCACCGCATCGAGCGCCTCCTGGAACGGGCTCGTGGTCATGGGCCGAGCGTACTCCATCCGTCGGCGACGTTGTTTGCGGGGTCGCAGTTTCTCCATGCGGCGCTGTTGCGCCGGCACCCAGAAACACCAGACCGAAACCCGTCACCTCAATGCTGGGCGCTGTGGATGTCTTGGAGGGCGCGTACGCCGATGGATCCCAGCCGCAGGGCTCGGATCGCACCGACGGCGGCGAGGGCCCCCGCCACCGTCGTGAAGTACGGAACTTCGCGGAGCAGAGCCGAGCGTCGGATCGACGCCGAGTCGCGAACCGTCACGGGATCGCTTCCGACTGTGTTGATCACGAGATCGACGTCACCCGCTTCGATGCGCTCGACCGTATCCGGGTGGCCGTGGCCGACCTTCTGGACCGTCTCGACGACGATCCCATAGCTGCGAAAGTCGTCGGCCGTTCCCGGTGTAGCGATCACCCGGAAGCCTTGCCCAGCGAGCTCCTTGATGGCCTCGCAAATGGGCGCACGGTCCTGCTGCCGAACCGAGACGAGCACCCTACCCGACGTTGGCAGGCTGTTGCCCGCCTCGATCTGGGCCTTGGCGTAGGCTCGGCCGAAGTCCGAGTCGATGCCCATCACCTCCCCCGTACTCTTCATCTCCGGACCGAGCAGAGTGTCTGCACCGGCGAACTTCACGAACGGAAAGACGGCCTCCTTCACCGAGTAGTGGGTCGGCACAATCTCTTCTTCCATCCCCAGCTCCTTCAGCGTCTTTCCCACCATCACGAGGGCTGCAATCTTTGCCAGCGGACGACCGATCGCCTTGGACACGAAGGGAACGGTTCTAGAGGCGCGGGGGTTGACCTCGATTACGAACAGCTCGCCGCCCTTCACCGCGTACTGGACGTTCATCAGACCGCAAACGCCGAGCTCGGTGGCGAGCATCCGGGTCGAATCGAGGATCTCCTGAATCATCGACTCCGGCAGCGAATACGCCGGAAGCGAACACGCGCTGTCGCCCGAGTGCACGCCGGCCTGCTCGATGTGCTCCATGATTCCGCCGATCACTACTCGCTCCCCATCGGAGATCGCGTCTACATCGACTTCGATCGCGTCGGCGAGGAAGCGATCGATCAACACCGGGTGTTCGGGAGAGGCCTTCACCGCGTAGCCCATGTAGTTCCGCAGCGAGGCCGCATCGTGGACGATCTCCATGGCACGGCCACCCAACACGTAGGAAGGCCGCACCAGCACCGGATAGCCGATGCGTGCGGCCACCTGCGCGGCCTCCTCGGGACTGCGGGACACAGCGCCCGGGGGCCGC
This sequence comes from Deltaproteobacteria bacterium, assembly GCA_004356735.1. GTDB lineage: Bacteria > Myxococcota_A > UBA9160 > UBA9160 > SMWR01 > SMWR01. The sequence goes on along the minus strand of SMWR01000148.1, from coordinate 26,866 downwards.
TTGAGCTGGAGCTTCTCGAGCAGGGCGTCGAAGCGCTCCCGATCCTCGGCTCGGTCGATGGCATCGGGGGAAGTACCCAGAATCGGCGCACCCGCTTTTTCGAGGGGGAGCGCCAGGCGAAGCGGCGTCTGGCCCCCGAACTGCACGATCAGCCCCTCGGGCTTCTCGAGCTCGACGATCGAGAGGACATCCTCCAGGGTGAGCGGCTCGAAGAAGAGCCGGTCGCTGGTGTCGTAGTCCGTCGAGACCGTCTCCGGATTGCAGTTCACCATGATCGTCTCGAAGCCCGCTTCGGCCAGGGCGAAAGCGGCGTGCACACAGCAATAGTCAAATTCGATACCCTGCCCGATCCGGTTCGGACCGCCGCCCAGAATCATCACCTTGCGCCGGTCGGTAGGTCGAGCCTCGCACTCGTCTTCGTAGGTCGAATACAGATACGGGGTGTGTGCCGCGAACTCGGCTGCACACGTGTCGACACGCTTGTAGACCGGAGTGACACCGAGCCGGATCCGCATTCCCCGGACGTCCTCTTCGGAGACCTCCCACAGTGCTGCCAGCCGCTGGTCCGAGAAGCCCGCCTGCTTGGCCGGTCGCAGCCACTCGCCTCGTTCGCTTGCCGGGGCCGAGGCGAGATTCTCCTCCATCTCGACGATCTCCTCGATGTTCCGGAGGAACCAGGGATCAATCTTCGAGCGCTCGGAGAGCTCTTCCACGCTGGCACCACGACGCAGGGCCTCCGCCAGCGCCCACAACCTGCCAGGCCGTGCGCGGTCGATCTGATCCCAGAGAGCCTCGGTCCCTGCGGCTCCATCGGGCAGCTCGGGCGGTTCGAAGCCGGCGTGTCCGATTTCGAGCGAGCGCAGCGCCTTCTGCAAGCTCTCCTTGAAGGTGCGACCGATGGCCATCACCTCACCCACCGACTTCATCTGGGTGGTGAGAAGGTCGTCGACACCCGGGAACTTCTCGAAGGTGAAACGCGGCACCTTGGTGACGACGTAATCGATGCTGGGCTCGAAGCTCGCAGGCGTCTCGCGGGTGATGTCGTTGCGGATCTCATCGAGGGTGTATCCCACAGCCAGCTTGGCCGCGATCTTGGCGATCGGGAAGCCGGTGGCCTTGGAGGCCAGGGCCGAGGATCGAGAGACCCGCGGATTCATCTCGATCACCACCAGCGTGCCGTCCTCCGGATCGACGCCAAACTGGATGTTCGATCCGCCCGTGTCCACGCCGATCTCGCGGATGATGGCGATTGCGGCATCGCGCATCTCCTGGTACTCGCGATCGGTCAGGGTCTGGGCGGGCGCGACGGTGATGGAATCACCGGTGTGGATGCCCATGGGATCGAAGTTCTCGATCGAGCAGACGATGACGACGTTGTCGGCTGTGTCGCGCATCACCTCGAGTTCGTACTCCTTCCAGCCAAGCACGCTCTGCTCGATCAGGCATTCATGGCGCGGCGACATCTGGAGCGCCCAGGCTACCAGCGGCTCGAACTCTTCCTGGCTGTACGCCACGCCGCCGCCGGTCCCGCCCAAGGTGAAGCTCGGCCGGATGATGGCCGGCAGACCCGTGCGCTTCACGATCTTGTTGGCGTCTCGGACCGAGCGCGCATAGCCCGACAGGGGCAGCTTGAGCCCGATCTTCTGCATCGCCTCGCGGAAGAGATCGCGGTCCTCGGCCTTGTTGATCGCATCCATCTGGGCACCAATCAGTGCCACGCCATGGCGATCGAGCACGCCGGCCTCGGAAAGATCCACGGTCAGGTTGAGCGCCGTCTGTCCACCCAGGGTCGGCAAGATCACGTCCGGCTTTTCGAGTTCGATGATCTTCTCGACGCTCTCGACTGTCATGGGCTCGATGTAGGTTCGATCCGCAGTCTCGGGATCGGTCATGATCGTCGCCGGGTTCGAATTCACCAGCACGACCCGGTAGCCCTCTTCGCGCAAGGCCTTGCAACCCTGGGTGCCCGCATAATCAAACTCGCAGGCCTGCCCAATCACGATCGGTCCGGAGCCGATCACGAGTATCGTTTCGATGTCGTCGCGGCGCGGCACGCCTACTCACCTCCGGTGGCGATCTGCTCACCCGTCACCGGCTCGCCTGCCTTGTGGCGCGCCACCAAATCTCGGAAGCGGCCGAAAAGGTAGGCCGCGTCGTGGGGACCGGGTGAGGCTTCTGGGTGGTACTGGACCGAGAAAAGTGGCCGGACCTTGTGGGCCAGACCCTCGACCGTGCCGTCGTTGAGGTTCACATGGGTGATCACCACCGGCTCGCCCGCCGACTCCAAGGAGTCGGCGTCAACCGCGTAGCCGTGATTCTCAGCACAGATGGCGACCTTCTTGGTGTGCAGGTCCTGGCCGGGTTGATTGCCGCCGTGATGACCGAACTTGAGCTTGCGGGTCTTGCCGCCCAGGGCGAGTCCCAGGATCTGATGTCCAAGGCAGATGCCGAAGATCGGTTTCTCATCGGCCAGACGCCGGACGTGCTCTTGCACCCCGGCAACACCAGCCGGGTCGCCGGGACCGTTGGACAAGAAGATCGCATCGGGCTCGAAGGCGAGCACGTCATCGGCCGACGTATAGGCGGGCACCACCGTCACGGCGAAACCGTGATCGGTCAGCTGACGCAGGATGTTGCGCTTGATGCCAAAGTCGTAGGCCACCAGCTTGAACGTCGGCGTCGGCCGCTGCGGGCGCGGGCACTGGCCTTCAATACCGCGCCAGCGGCCCTCGGTCCATTCGTAGGGCTCGGAACAGGTCACCTCGGCGACCAGGTCACGGCCGTCCAGGCCCGGCGCCTGGCGGGCCCGCTCGACCAGGGCAACCTCATCCAGCTTCGACGGATCCGTGCACAGCACGCCCAGCTGGAAGCCGTGGTCGCGGATCCGACGCACCAGAGCGCGCGTATCGATTCCAGCGATGCCCGGGATACCGTGTCGATCGAGATAGACACCAAGTGGTTCTCGGGATCGGAAGTTGCTCGGAACCTCGCAGAGCTCCCTCACGACGAAGCCCTGGAGGAAAGGGCGCGTCGACTCCTCGTCCTCGGGATTGGTGCCGACGTTCCCGATCTGGGTGTAGGTCATGGTCACGATCTGACCGGCGTAGGAGGGATCGGTCACGATCTCCTGGTAGCCCGTCATGCTCGTGTTGAAGCAGATCTCACCCACGCCGACCCGTCGGGCACCAAACCCGGTGCCGCGATAGATCGTGCCGTCCGCCAGGGCGAGGATCGCAGGGCTCGGGGGGGCAACCCTGTGGCTCATGGGACGAGCACCCCCCGGTCCACGTGGTAGACCAGACGGCCGCCCACGATCGTCGCAACGGCCCGGCCCGTCATGGTGCGCCCGTCCCAGGGCGAATTCTGGCTCTTCGAGTAGCCCTTGGCGGCGTCGTAGACCCAGCTGCGCTCCGGGTCGAACACGACGATGTCGGCGGGTTGGCCTTCGGCGAGATTGCCACCGGGCTTCCCGAGGATGCGCGCTGGGTTGGTCGACATCCGTCGCATCAGCTCGAGTGGCGTGATCTCACCCGTCCGCACCAGATCGAGGACCACCGGAGCTGCCGTTTCAAAGCCGATCATGCCCGGGGGCGCCTCGGAGAACTCCTGATCCTTCTCATACTGGGCGTGGGGCGCATGGTCAGTCGCCACGGCGTCCAAGGTCCCGTCCACCAGTGCGGCGCGACACGCCAGCATGTCGGCCTTCGATCGAAGCGGCGGCGCCACCTTGGTGTTCGTGTCGTAGCCCAGGGTTTCTTCATCGGTCAACGTCAGGTGGTGGGGGGTCACTTCAGCCGTGATGTTCACACCCCGCTCGCGGGCGCGGCGGATCGCATCGATCCCTCCCGCCGTGGACACGTGGGCCACGTGCAGGTAGGCCCCGGTGAGCTCCGCGAGCATGACGTCGCGGGCCACGTGAAGATCCTCGGCGATGGCGGGATTTCCGGGCAGCCCCAGTCGGGTAGAGGCCGGTCCCTCGTTCACGACGCCGTCGCCGACCAGGGTGAGGTCCTCGCAGTGGACCACCACTGGCACCCCCACCAGATTCGAGTACTCGAGCACCCGTCGCATCACACCGCCGTTCATGATCGTCTTGCCATCGTCACTGAAGGCCACTGCCCCCGCCGCGACGAGGGCAATCATCTCGGTCATCACGCGACCTTCGAGGCCCTTGGTCGCCGCCGCAATCGGATAGACACGGGCCGGTGAGTCGTGTTCAGCGCGGTCGATGATGAAATCGGTCATGGCGGGGTCATCGTTGACCGGGTGGGTGTTCGCCATGCAGGCAATCGCGGTGAAGCCACCGGCCACGGCCGAGCGCCCGCCCGAGCCAATGTCTTCCTTGTACTCCTGGCCGGGCTCTCGCAGGTGGGTGTGAAGGTCGACGAAGCCTGGCGCGACCCAGGCCCCTTCAGCATCGAGCACCTCGGCTTCCCGAGCATCCAGCCCCGGACCGACGGCAGCGATCCGACCGTCTTCGACCAATAGATCGCCGAATTCGTCGCGGCCCGATGCGGGATCAAGAATCCGGCCGCCGCGGATCAACAGTCGGGTCATCAGGAGCTGCCCTGGATCCGCTCCGACCGACCCGCTTTGCGCCTGCCCGAGAAGAGATAGAGCACGGCCATGCGGATGGCGACGCCGTTTCGGACCTGGTCGAGGATCACGCTCGGCCGATGGTCCGCCAGGTCGTGGGAGAGTTCGACGCCCCGATTGACGGGTCCTGGATGCATGACGATGACGTCGTCCTTGGCGAACTGAAGCTTCGCCCGATCGAGGCCGAAGGTCGCCGCGTATTCGCGAATGCTCGGAAAGTACGAACCGGCCAGCCGCTCATTCTGGATTCGCAGGGCCATGACCACATCCGCTCCATCAAGGGCTTCGCGCATCGACGTAAAGGCCTTCACGCCCAGTGTTTCGACCGCGGCCGGTATCATCGGTGGAGGCGCAACGACTCGCACTTCGGCCCCCATCTTGCGGAAACCGTAAATGTTCGACCGCGCCACCCGTGAATGGACGATGTCACCCACGATCGTGACCGTGAGTCCATCGATGCGTCCCTTCTCCTGCTGGACGGTCAACAGGTCCAGCAGGGCCTGCGTGGGATGCTCGTGGGCGCCGTCCCCGGCATTGATGACCGGGGCATCGAGGACATCGGCAATGCGCTTCGGCACGCCCGCAACCGCGTGGCGCACGATCACCACATCGGGGTCCATGGCATCGAGGGTTCGCGCCGTATCCAAAATACTCTCGGATTTCTTCAGGCTCGAGTGGGCCGGCGAGAAATTGATTACGTCGGCCGACAAACGCTTGCCCGCAATCTCAAAGCTGACCCTCGTGCGGGTCGAGGCTTCGAAGAAGAGGTTCACCACGGTGCGACCCCGCAAGGTCGGAACCTTCTTGACTTCGCGCTCACCGATCTCGCGCATGTGATTGGCGGTCTCGAGGATCCGTTCGATGTCCTCGCGCTCCAGATCCTCGATGCCCAGCAGATCCCGTCCGATCATGCTGTCCCCCCCGAGGCTGCATCGAGCAAGACCACTTCGAGCCGATCGTCAAGGCAGCCATCGGCCCCGCGCAGGTGAACCGTCTCCCCGGTCCGGGTGGGTACGTTCTTGCCCACGTAGTCGAGCTTGATCGGGAGCTCCCGATGTCCGCGATCGACGAGGCCCACCACCTGCACGACCTTGGGTCGTCCGAAATCCATCAACGCATCCATGGCAGCGCGGATCGTCCGGCCGGTCTTGACCACGTCGTCGACCAGAATCACCACACGATCGTCCACGGCGGACGGCATCTCGGTTCGTCGCAGCCGGGGACGCTCTCCCGTCGTGACGAGGTCGTCGCGATAGAGCGTCGTGTCGAGAACACCGACCGCGACGTCCACGTCGACGATCTCGTGCAGATTGCGGGCGAGAATGCGGGCCAGCGGCTCGCCACCGTTCGGAATCGCAACGAGATACAGGTTCTCAGGATCGGAGTTGCGCTCGACGATCTCGTGGGCGATCCGCATCAAGGCGCGCCGAATGCCCGTGTCGTCGAGGACGGAGCGCGGCTGGCCAGCGGGGTTCCGCCCACCCGAAGCTGTGGGCACATCTGCCTGGCTCATGCTGCCACCTTTCTTCGCCTCGCTGGACGAAATTAAAAGGGCCATTCCGATTGGGTGGAATCGATCTCGATCCGGCGACGCAGGGTACCTCTCGGCGCCCGCAACGCCAACCGTGGGCTCGGGCAACCCATCGGAAATCAGAGGGAAAACGCGGTTTCATTCAGGAGTTTTGGGGGCTTCCCGAATTCTCCGAGCGCCTAGGAGACCCGGGCGCCAATGCGCTCCCAGCGCATCTTGCTCGACAGGAGCTCCCACCAGGTCAGCGGGTTGATCAGTTCGGCCCAGCTGCCATTGAAGTCCCAGGACCAGTAGAGGATGAAGGCCGGCCCCTTGATCTCTGCCAGCCGCACCGTGCCCCACGATCGGCTGTCCTTCGAGTGGTCGCGGTTGTCGCCCATCATGAAATAGCGCCCCGCTTCGATGACCTCGGGCGGGTGAGGCCAGGCCGGACGCCCGGGATCGTCCAACGTCTGGAATTCGTGTTCGCCCATCTTCACGACCGAACGGTGCAGACGGATCCCGCCGTCCATGAAATCGTCGTCCAACGGCTTCGATTCGATCAGCTCGCCGTTGACGTAGACCCGATCGCCGCGGAACTCGAGTCGGTCACCGGGCAGCCCCACGATCCGCTTGACGAACTCCTCGCGCGGCAGCTCCGGCCGCAGGTCGGCTGGAAAGGTCGACCCGCTCAGCTTGGCGACGGTAAACACAACGACATCACCGCGGGCGGGTTCGCGAATACCTGGCAGACGGATGTCCGTGAACGGGATCTTGATGCCGTAGACGAACTTGTTGACGAAGAGGTGGTCGCCGATCAGGAGCGTCGGAAACATCGATCCTGACGGAATTCGATACGGCTCGATCACGAAGGCGCGGATCGTGAGCGCGATGATCACGGCGAGCAGGAGGGTGCTGACTTGCTCCAAAACACCGGTTGTGGCGCTGTGCGGCTCTTCTTTCTGTTCCCGGTCGCTCACGAGTCTCCCAGCTTCAGCGCGGCGAGGAAGGCCTCCTGCGGAATCTCGACGTTGCCCACCCTCTTCATGCGCTTCTTCCCTGCCTTCTGCTTCTCGAGCAGCTTGCGCTTGCGCGAGATGTCACCACCGTAGCACTTGGCGGTCACATTCTTGCGAAGCGCCTTCACGGTGGTCCGCGCGATCACTTTCGACCCGATCGCTGCCTGAAGGGCCACTTCAAACATTTGGCGCGGGATGAACTCCTTGAGCTTTCGCACCAGTTCGGTTCCCCGATGGAAGGCCGCGTCCTTGTGCACGATGAGTGAAAGCGCGTCGATCGGATCCCCATTGACCAGTACGTCGAGCTTCACCAGGGGTGCCTGCCGATAGTCCAACAGGTCGTAATCGAAGGATCCATAGCCCCGGGTCACGCTCTTGATCTTGTCGTGGAAATCGAACACGACTTCGGAAAGCGGTAGCTCATAGCGCACCTGGACCCGGGAGCCGTGGTGGGCCATGTCGCGCTGTGTGCCGCGACGCTCCTGGCACAGGCCAAGCACTGGGCCCACGTATTCCGGGGGCACGTGGATGGTGGCCAGGATCATGGGCTCTTCGATTCGCTTGATCGCCGAGGCGTCGGGCAGGGCCGCCGGACTCTCGATCTCGAAGGACTCGCCGTCCTGGGAGATCACCCGGTAGCGCACAGTCGGCGCCGTGCTGATCAGGTTCAGGTCGTATTCCCGCTCGAGGCGCTCCTGAACGATCTCCGAGTGCAGGAAGCCCAAGAACCCGCAGCGAAAACCGAAGCCCAGTGCGGCACTGGTTTCGGGTTCGTAGACCAGCGATGCATCGTTCAACTGGAGTTTCTGAAGCGCCGTCTTCAGGTCTTCGTAGTCTTCCGCCTCCACCGGATAGAGTCCGCTGAAGACCATCGGCTTCACTGCCACGAAGCCGGGCAGCGGCTCTGCCGCGCCGTTCTTGGCGTGGGTGATGGTGTCGCCGATCCGCACCTCGGTCAGGGTCTTGATTCCGGCAACGATCATGCCCACTTCTCCGGCGGCCAGGCTCGAGACCTTGCGGGGGTGCGGGTCGATCACGTGAAGCGTCTGGATGTCGCGCTCGATGTCCGTTTCCATCATCCTGATCGAGTCGCCAACTTCGAGCTTGCCGTCGAAGATGCGCCCAAGCATGACCACGCCAACATAGGGGTCGAACCACGAATCGAAGATCAGTCCGCGCGAGGGCGCCGATAGATCGCCCGCGGGCGGCGGGATTTTGTCGATGATGGCCTGGAGCAGCGCCTCGATGCCCTTCCCCTCCTTGGCCGACACCTGGAGCGCGTCGGCGGAATCGAGACCGATCACGTCCTCGATCTCCTGGGCCACCTTGTCCGGATCCGCCGTGGGCAGGTCGATCTTGTTGATCACCGGGATGATCTCGAGACCCGCGTCTATGGCCAGGTAGGCGTTGGCCAGGGTCTGGGCTTCGATTCCCTGGACCGCATCGATGACCAGCAGGGCGCCCTCGCAGGCTTGGAGCGCACGGGACACCTCGTAAGAGAAGTCCACGTGGCCCGGAGTGTCGATCAAGTTGAGGATGTACTCCTCTCCGTCCCGCGCCCGGTGCCGCAGTCGCACGGTCTGGGCCTTGATCGTGATGCCACGCTCGCGTTCCAGATCCATCTTGTCCAGGAACTGGGCTCGCCGCTCGCGTTTCGAGAGCGCCTGGGTCGCGTCCAGCAAGCGATCGGCCAGAGTGCTCTTGCCGTGATCGATGTGCGCGATGATGCAGAAGTTGCGTATCCGTTGAACGTCCGTCACGACAGCGCCTGCAGCTGGACGGGCGAATCCTCGGACCCCAGGTAGGCGTCGAGTGCGGCGCGCCAGTCTCGTAGACGCACGCCTTGCTCCGCTGCCTTCGAGCAGTCCAGCACCGAATACGCCGGCCGGGGCGCGTCGAGATCCAGGTCCGAGGTACGAATCCGGTCGACCACGACATCGGTATATCCGGCAGAGTCCAGGGTGGCCCGGGCCAGCTCCCACCAGCTGGCTTCGCCGCCCCCGGCCAGGTGATAGGTGCCGACGGCCTCCAGACCGCAGAGGCTTCGGATTCCGCCGGCGAGGTCGACGGCGTAGGTGGGGCGACCGCACTGATCGTCGACCACACGCAGCGCACCCTTGGCCTCGCCTCGGTGGCGAGATTCCGCCTGGCCCAGGATCGCAGCGACGAAGTTCCGCCCGCGGCCGAAGACCCAGCTGGTGCGAACGATCAGGAACTCCCCCGAGATCTCGCGGACCCGCTCCTCGCCGGCGAGCTTCGACCGCCCGTACTCCGAGTTCGGTCCCGTGGGGTCATCCTCACGGTAGGCCTGGGGGCGCGCTTGCTCGGGATCGATCTCGCCGGAGAAGACGTAATCGGTCGAAACATGGACGAGACCGCAGCCGACCCGATCACAGGCACGGGCCAGAAGACCGGGAGCATCCGCGTTGGCCCGCCTTGCACTCTCGGGTTCGCGCTCACAGCGGTCGACGTGGGTGAAGGCGGCCGCGTTGACGACCACATCCGCGTCGCCACCCAGACCATCAAAGAGGCGTACCACGGCCTCCGGATCCGCGACGTCGAGCTCGGGAAGATCGACGGCGGCGAGGATCTCCGATTCCGGATCGGCCTCGAGCTGCCTTACCAGTGCCGTACCCAGCTGCCCGCGGCAGCCGATGATGACCCAACGCGTCGTCACTTTCATTCCATCGGGTTTTGGGAGCCGGAGCTGATGCCCGGACGACCCGGCTCGTTTCTCAGCCGGCTGCATGCTCATCGAGAACCCAGGTGGGCAGCTTTTCGTTCTGCTTGAGGCGCCCGGCCGCACGCTCGGCTTCCTTCCGATTGGGAAAGGGGCCAACACGAACTCGCCAGCGGGCCTGAGTGACTTTTACGCCCGCCGAGACATAGACGTCGAAGCCCTTCTTCCGGAGATTTTCAGCCAGGCGCTCGGCACTCTCGTTCTCGGAAAATGCGCCGACCTGAACGGCGAAGCGTTCCTTCTTCGCCGTCAACGGCGACGCCTTCGCCGTCAACGGCGAAGGGGGCTCGGTGCGGAGTCGGGTGGCCTCACGCGCCTGGGGGGCCGGCGGCGCCGGAGCCGCGACATCCGGCATGGCCTTCGGCAGCGGCGATTCCGGAGTTCGTGCCACCCGGGGCGGCTCACCCGACTCCCGAATCACCACGTCCTCGCCGCGACCCGCCAGGTAACCGAACAGCAAGCCAGGCTCCTCCCACGCGATCCCAGCCGCCAGTCCCAGGGCAAAGCCCGGAATTGCAAGCAGCGACAACGCGAGCATGGAGAAGAGCACCCTGCCCTTCGGGCCTGCGTGTCGTGAACTCTGGGTCGTGCATCGTTCGGTCACTACATGCGCTCCGGGGCCGAGAGGCCCAACAGGCTCAAAGCGTTCGCAAGCACCGTACGGACCGCCAGCGTCAGACCCAGCCGTCCGCTGGTGATCGCCGGGTCGTCCGATAGGATGCGATGCCGCGTCCGATCCTGCACGTAGGGGTTCCAGAGACCGGCCAGCTCCAGCGCGTAATAGGCGACGTGATGGGGTTCCCGGGCCTCGGCCGCGTTGCGGACGACGTCGGGGAACTCTGCGATTTTCTTGAGGATCTCGATCTCCTCGGGGAGCGTGAGGGCCGACGCGTCAACGTCGGTCGCGGTCGGCATCGGCACCCCTTCCTGCACCGCGATGCGCTCCAATCCGTGAGTTCGCGCGTGAGCGTACTGGATCTTCAACACCGGGTTCTTGTTCCACTCAGTGGACTCGGCCAGATCGAGATCGAAGTCGAGATGACCGTCCGCCTTGCGCTGCACCATGAAGAAGCGGAACACGTCGCGTCCCACGTCGCCCATGAGCTCGTCCACCGTGATGTAGGTCGCGCGACGCGTGGACTGTTTCACCTGCTTGCCGCTGCGAGAGAGCGTCACGAACTGATGCATCACCAGCTCCATGCCGTCGATCGGACAACCGAGGGCGCCGGCCGCATGGCGCACATACTGGAACTGTTCCAGGTGATCTGCGCCTTGTACGTCAATCACCCTGTCGAAGCCGCGCCGAAACTTCTCCCGGTGGTAAGCGATGTCCGGCAGCAGGTAGGTCGGTTCGCCGGTGCGCTTCACAAGAACGCGATCGCGATCGAGACCGAACTCCGTTGAACGCAGCCAGACGGCGTCATCCTTGTCGTAGACCAGATTCTTGGCCCGCAACTCGTTGAGGGTCTCTTCGATCTTCCCTTCGGTGTAGAGGTCCATCTCGTTCGAATAGACGTCGAAAACGATGCCGAGTTTGTCGAGCGAGACCCGGATCTCGGCGAAAATTGTCTCTTCTGCGATCTTCCGAAAGATATTCTCCGGACCATCGGGCTGGTCCGAGTCCGCCAATGCGTCGCCGTGCTGCTTTCGAAGCTCCTGGGCGAGATCCTCGATGTAATCCCCGCGATAACCATCGCGCGGGAAGACGACGGGCAATCCATCGATTTCGTCCGGCCATTCTTCTTCGGACGCATCGAAAGCCTGGGCAGGTGGCGCTGCGGCGCGACCGAGCTGTTCCAGGTAACGCGCGCGAACGGAATCGCCCAGCACACGCATCTGGCGACCGCTGTTGTTGAAATAGTATTCGCGGGTGACCTCGTACCCCGACGCCTCCAGGAGTCGGGCCAGGGCGTCGCCCAGGATGGCCTGGCGGCCATGGCCCAGGGTCAGCGGACCGGTGGGATTGGCCGACACGAACTCCACCTGGACGCGAGTCCCGTCCCCCGTTTTGGAATGGCCGTAACGCGGGCCGAGTTCGAGGACCCGGCGCAGCAAGTCGTGCCAGCGGGAGTCGAACAGCCAGAGATTGACGAAGCCCGGTCCCGCCACCTCGCCGCGGTCGACGAGTCCGTCGCCGTCGCCCAGCTCTTCGAGCAGGCGTCCCGCGATGTCGCGCGGCGACTGCCGCAATCGCTTCGCCAGGAGCATGGCGGCGTTGCAGGCGAAATCACCGTGGTCGGGATCCTTCGGGATCTCGAGGCTGAATTCCGGCGGATCGCCGGGGTCTCCGGCCGCCTGCAGGAGCCGCTGAACGGCGGCGGCGATGCTCGTGTGGAGCGCTTCCCTCATGGCCGCACAAGATCGCGCGGTCCAAGTATTTCGTCAAGGAATTCGGGCACTTGAGACCCCATTTCCGCCCAATCGAATCAGCGTCTGGCCAGGCCGTACCAGCTCGAGCTCCTCGCGAACAGCGGATTCGAGCGCGAAGCCACGAACGTCCAGCAGATCTGCCTCGCGCTCGAGCTCCTCGACCTGGGCGCGCAGCGCCTCGATTCGAGTGTGGGCGTCCTGGAGCTCAGCCCGCAGGTGCAGCCAGGGTTGGATGCCCGCCTCCCCGTCGAACGCCACGCGAAGCAGCGCCAGACCGAGCAGAGCGGGAATCACCAGGATTCCCCTCACGCCTCCCCCCACCAGATCGCTGCAACGGTCGCAGTCGCAACCGTTCAAGCGGGCGGTGATGGTAACGTCCGCCCAAGCAGGCGTCGAATCCGCTTGACGTAGGCCGGGGCGTCCCAGTCCTTGCTCCCGATGTAGCGTTCGATCACCAGCCCATCGGGGCCGATCAACAACGATTCGGGGAACTTGAAGGTCTGGTAGCGACGGGCCGTGACCTGGGTCGGATCCAGGAGGATGGGGAAGCTCAGGCCGAGACGATCCCGGAACCGGGCCACGTCCGAAACGTCGGTGTCCACTGAGACGGCCAACAGATTGAAGCCGTCATTGCGCAGCGTCCGGTAGAGACGCTCCATGGCGGGCATCTCTTCTTCGCAGGGCTTGCACCAGGTCGCCCAGAAGTTCACCAGAACGACGCGCCCGGCGAACCCTTCGAGCGCCACGCGGTCACCGTCAAGGCTGGAGAGCTCGAAGGCAGGCGCGACACTGCCTCGACCGACGGCGGGGGGAGCGGAGGGAGCCATCCAGAGGGCAAAAGCGGCCGCCGCGCTCACGCCAGCCGCGATCAGCCAGGGCCCGACCCCACGCTTCATCTACTTCTTCTTCGTCGTTTTCTTGGCCGCCTTCTTCTTCGAAGCCGCCTTGGCGGCCGCGGCCTTCTTGGTCGTCTTCTTCCTGGAAGCCGTCTTGGCGGCCGAGGACTTCTTCGACTCTGTCTTCTTGGAAGTCGCCTTGGCGGCCGAGGCCTTCTTCTTCGATTCCGACTTCTTCTTGGAAACGGCTTTCTTCGTCTCGGCCTTCTTCTTGTCCACGGCGGGCTCCTTGACGGGAGTACCCCCAACGGTGCCGTCCACCAACTCAACGATCGAGACCGCCGCAGCGTCTCCCTTTCGGACGCCCAGCTTCAGGACACGCGTGTAGCCACCGGGACGTTCGCGGTAGCGGTCCGCCAGCTCCTCGAAGACCTTGGAGGCGACTTCGCGCGATCGAATCACCCGCAGCGCACGCCGTCGGGCATGCAGTCCTCCCCGCTTGCCAAGAGTGATCATACGCTCTGCAATCCGGCGCACCTCCTTGGCCTTGGCATCGGTGGTCTCGATGCGCTCAAGTTCCAGCAGCGACGTGACCATATTGCGGTACATCGCCTTCCGGTGGGCGCTGGTGCGACCCAGCTTCCGGGACCGGGCACGGTGTCTCATGATCTAGGCTTCCCGCTCCCGCATCCGCTCGATCTCCTGCCGATCCGGAAAGTTCTCGAGGGTCATCCCCAGCTCGAGGGACATCGAAGCCAGCAGCTCCTTGATCTCGTTGAGCGACTTCCTTCCGAAGTTCTTGGTCTTGAGCATCTCCGCCTCGGAGCGCTGCACGAGCTCGCCGATGAAGCGGATGTTCGCGTTCTGGAGGCAGTTCGCCGAACGTACCGACAGCTCCAGCTCGTCCACCGACCGGAAGAGGTTGGGGTTGAGGGGTTGGGGCTCCTCGGGAAGCAGCTGGGCCACCTCCACCGGCTCTTCGAAGTTGATGAAGATGGTGAGCTGCTCCTTGATGATCTTGGCCGCGTAGGCGACGGCATCGGCCGGAGCCACCGTCCCGTCGGTCCAGATCTCGAAGTTGAGCCGATCGAAGTCCGTCTCCCGAGCGACGCGAGCCGGCGTGACCGTGTAGTTGATCCGACGGACCGGCGAGAAGATAGCGTCGATCGGAATGGTTCCGATCGGCATGTCCTCCGTCTTGTTCTTCTCGGCCCGGACGTAACCCTTTCCGTTGTTGATCGTGAACTCCATCTCAACATCTGCGTCCGCGGACAGGGTTGCGATCTTGTGGTCTGGGTTCATCACCTCAACGGAGGAGTCTTCCAACGCGAGATCACCCGCGGTCAGCACGCCCGCGCCCCGCTTGTGCACACGCACGAGCTTGGGGCCGTCGCCGTGCAGGCGCAGGCTGACTTCCTTCAGATTGAGCACGATGTCGCTGACGTCTTCGAGGACGCCCGGAATCGTCGAGAACTCGTGCAGCACGCCGTTGATGCGAACGGCCGTGATCGCGCCGCCCTGAAGCGACGACAGCAGCACACGACGCAGGGAATTGCCCAAGGTGACACCGAAACCGCGCTCCAGCGGCTCACAGGCGAACTTCCAGTAGGTCTGGGTGTCGGCGTCGCTCGAATCGAGGCCTCGCGGTCGGATGAGCTCTCGCCAGTTTCTTGCGATCACGTTCTGATCCATTGGTTTCTCCCGTTCGTCTCTCTCGCGACCTCTCAGCGCGAGTAGAGCTCCACGATGAGCTGCTCCTGAATGGGCAGCGTGATGTCTTCTCGGGTGGGCAGCGCCTTCACCTCGCCCTCGAACTTGTCCTTGTCGATCTCGACCCACTTGGGAAGGCTGCGACCTTCGAGGGTCTCGAGCGCGCCCGCGATGCGGGCCACCTTTCGGGATTTCTCGCGCACGCTGATCTTCGAGCCAGGCTTCAGCAGCATCGACGGCGTCGCGGCCTTCCGACCATCGACCAGGAAGTGGCCATGCCTGACCAGCTGCCGGGCCTCGGCCCGCGAGGTCGCGAAGCCCATGCGGAAGACCACGTTGTCGAACCGCCGCTCGAGCAGGATCAGCAGGTTCTCACCCGACCGACCCTTCATCCGCGAGGCCTTCTTCATGGTGCTCTCGAACTGCTTCTCCAGCAGTCCGTACATCCGCTTTACCTTCTGCTTCTCGCGAAGCTGAACGCCATAGTCCGAGAAACGGGCTCGTCCCTGTCCGTGCTGTCCGGGGGGATAAGCGCGTCGTTCGATCCCGCACTTCGGGCTGAAGCACCGGTCGCCCTTCAGAAAGAGCTTGGTGCCTTCACGCCGGCAGAGGCGGCAAACTGCATCCGTGTATCGCGCCATTGACTCTTCTCCGTTCTACACACGCCGTCGCTTGGGAGGGCGACAACCATTGTGGGGTACCGGCGTAACGTCCCGGATCAGTGTGATCTTGATTCCCTGGGCCTGGAGCGCCCGCACCGCCGACTCGCGCCCCGAACCCGGCCCCTTCACGTGGATCGACAGCTGTCGAATACCGTGTTCCATGGCCTTCTTGGCACATTCCTCGGCAGCAACCTGGGCTGCGAAGGGCGTCGACTTGCGCGAGCCCTTGAATCCCTGGCTACCGGCCGTCGACCAGCAAAGCGAATTGCCGGCAACGTCCGTGATGGTGATCAGGGTGTTGTTGAACGTCGACTGGATATGGGCGATGCCCGACTGGACGTTCTTCTTGACCTTCTTCTTTCCACCTTTGGCCACAGCGTACCCTTCTTACTTCTTGGCGGCGGGCTTCTTCCGGCCCGCGACAGTCTTCGCCGGACCCTTGCGCGTCCGTGCGTTCGTATGTGTCCGCTGACCTCGAACCGGCAGTCCACGTCGATGCCGAAGCCCGCGATAACAACCGATATCCATCAGCATCTTGATGTTCTGCGACGCCACGCGGCGCCGATCCCCCTCGACCTGGCAGTCGCGCTCGATGATCTCGCGCAACCGAACCACCTCACCCTCCGAGAGGATGTCGGTCTTCATGCTGCCGTCGACCTCGGCCTTGCCACAGATCTCCTTGGCCGTGGTACGACCGATCCCGTGGATGTAGGTCAGTGCGATCTCGAGCCGCTTGTTGCGGGGAAGATCGACACCTGCAATGCGCGCCATATTTGTTCCTCCGCCCTCAGCCCTGGCGCTGCTTGTGCCTGGGGTTATCGCAAATCACCCGGACAACGCCGCGCCGCTTGATGATCCGGCACTTGTCACACATCTTCCGAACGGATGCTCGTACCTTCATTTCTGCTCTCCTCGGACGTTCACGCTAGTGGGACCCTTCGATCCTTGTGAGTACGTCGGGTCCAGCCTCGCCAATCAGGATCGTGTGTTCGAAATGGGCCGAGCAGGAGCCATCGGCCGTCACCGCCGTCCACTCGTCATCCAGAATCTCGATGTCTGCCCGACCGGCGTTCACCATCGGTTCGATCGCGAACACCATACCCGGCTGGAGCCGCGGGCCCCGGCCCTTGCTTCCGTAGTTCGGCACCCAGGGCGGCTCGTGCATCTCGCTGCCGATCCCGTGACCGGCGAAGTCGCGGACCACCGAAAAACCCTCGGGCTCTACGTGACTCTGCACCGCATGGCCGATGTCCGAGAGCCGCTTGCCCGGACGCATGGTCTCGATGCCCTTGTCCAGCGATTCGTGGGTCTTCTCCACGAGGCGCCGCTTTTCCTCCTCCACCTCGCCCACGATCACAGTGACCGCAGAGTCGCCGTGATAGCCATCGACCGAAACGCCGAAGTCGATACTGATGAGGTCGCCTTCCTCGATCCGGCGGTCCCCGGGGATACCGTGAACGATCTCGTTGTTGATCGAGATGCAAATCACAGCGGGGTACTTGGGCAGGCCGTAGGGATTGTAGCCCTTGAACGAGGACTTCACCCCCCGCTGGGAGATTTCCTTCTGGGCGACCCGATCGAACTCGGAGGTGGGCATCCCGGGCTCCGCCCGATCCCGCAGGATCAGGAGCACCTCGGCCACGTGGCGGGCAGCCTCCCGCATCTTGTCGATTTCGCTGCGGGTCTTGATGGGGATGCGCTGGCCGTAGGACAACATCAGGCGAGTGCCTCCTGGATCCCCTGGGCCACGGCGTCGATCCCGCCCATGCCGTCGACCTCGACCAGCACGCCACGCTCCCGGTAGTACGCCACCAGGGGCTTGGTCTGCTCGCGGTAGACGCGCATGCGGTTGAGGATCGTCTCCTCGTTGTCGTCGCTGCGGCCCTCGATCTCGGCCCGCTTGAGCAGGCGTTGGACGATGGCCTCGTCGTCCACGACCAGGGCCACGCAGCACTCGAGCTTCACGCCGAGGCTGTCGAGCAGCCCGTCGAGGGCCTCCGCCTGGCCCACGGTCCGGGGAAAGCCATCCAGGATGAAGCCCTCCCGGGCATCGTCCTGGGTCAGCCGCTCCCGGCAGATGTCGATCACGATCTCATCGCTGACCAGCTCACCGCTGTCCATGATCGCCTTGAGCCGCTTTCCCAGTTCGGTCCCGGCGGCCACAGCCGCGCGGAACATATCGCCGGTCGAAATCTGGGGAATCGACAACCGATCCACCAGGCGCTGAGCCTGGGTCCCCTTGCCGGCGCCGGGCGGCCCCAGCAACAGAATGCGGCGAGCACTCATCGTCCCAGCCTCCCGCGAATCCGGGTCCCCTGGGCAAAGCCCTCGTACTGGCGCGAAACCAGGTGGGCTTCGATCTGGGAAATGGTATCGAGGCCAACGCCGACCACGATCAGCAGCGCCGTTCCACCGAAGAAAAACGGAATGCCGACCCGTACCGCCAGCAACGTCGGCAGTACGCAGATTGCCGACATGTACATGGCGCCAACCAATGTAATGCGGGTCAGCACGCGGTCGATGTACTCGGCGGTGCGCTTGCCCGGGCGGATACCCGGAATGTAGGCGCCCGACTTCTTGATGTTCTCGGCTACGTCCACGGGGTCGATCATGATGGCCGTGTAGAAGTAACAAAAGAAGATGATCAAACCGATGTAGAAGAACTGGTAGACGATGCTTCCCGGATCCAGGTACTGGTCGATGAAGAGCTGGACCGCGGGCGAGTCGCTGAATTGGCGGATCGTGAGCGGGAACATCAGGAGCGAGGACGCGAAGATGGCCGGGATGACACCCGCCGTATTCACCCGCAGCGGGAAATAGCTCATTCCACCCTGCATCACGCGTCGCCCGACGACGCGCCGAGCGTGCTGGATCGGGATCCGGCGCTGGCCGCGTTCGACGACGACCACGAAGCCGATGACCGCGATTATGAAGCCGGCCAGGAAGAGCACCTGGAGCAGACTGAATTCGTCGGTCTGGACCAGCTGATAGAGCTGCACCAGGCCACCCGGGATCGCAATGATGATGCTGGTAAAGATGATCATCGAGATACCGTTGCCAATGCCACGCTCGGTGATCTGCTCACCGAGCCACATGATGAAGGAGGTCCCGGTCGTGAGCGTGATCATGCACATCAGCCGAAAGCCCCAGCCGGGCTCCAGCACCGCACCCTGACCGAACTGTCCATTTTCCAGAGCCACCGCGATCAGGAAGCTCTGGAAAAGGGACAGGCCAACGGTTGAGTAACGCGTGTACTGATTGATCTTCTTGCGCCCCTGCTCCCCTTCCTTCTTGAGCTGCTCGAGCTTGGGAATCACCACCGTCAGGAGCTGGAGAATGATCGACGCACTGATGTAGGGCATGATGCCCAGGGAGAAGATCGAGAGCTGCTCCATGGCCCCGCCCGTGAACATCGACATCATCCCCAACATCGTTCCCTGCATCTGCTCGAAGAAGCTCTTGACGATATCCGGGTTGATCCCGGGGGTCACTACGAAGGCACCCAGGCGGTACACCGCGAGCATCGCGAACGTGAAGAGGATCCGGTCCCGGAGTTCCTTGATCCTTCCGATGTTCTGGACGCCACCGATCATCAGCCGACTTCCACACTTCCACCAGCGGCTTCGACCTTCTGGCGAGCCGCTGCACTGGCCTTCTTGACCTTGATCGTCAGATTCTTGGGCGCGGCGCCCTCAGCCAGCAGCTTCACGTCGCCGCCCTTGGCACGGATCAGACCGCGCAAAGCCAACGCCGCCGCGTCAACGCTGGCCCCGTCGCCGAACGCGGCGAGCGCTTCGAGGTTGACGATCTGATATTCCTTCCGGTTCCGGCTATGGAAGCCGCGCTTCGGCAGACGCCGGGCGAGGGGCATCTGACCGCCTTCAAAGTGGAAGGGAACCTCCCGCCCCGGCGAGCGATGCCCTTGACCCTTTACACCTCGACCCGCGTTCTTGTTCCACCCGGAGCCGGGACCTCTGCCGACTCGCTTGGGCTTGCTGCGCGCCCCGGGTCGCGGCTGGAGTCGATCCAGCATCAGCCTTCCTCCACCACGACGAGGTGAGTCACCTTGCCGATCATTCCCCGAGTCGAGGGCGTGTCCTCGACCTCAACGGTCTGGTTCATCCGCCGGATGCCCAGGCCGCGTAGGCTCGCACGCTGCTTCCGGTTGTATCCAATCGCGCTCCGTACCTGGCGAACGCGGATCCGCTTTGAGTCACTCATTTCTGGGCCAGCTCCCGAAGTCGCTCGCTGGGTTCACGAAGCTCTTGCAGTGCCGTCATGGTCGCGCGCACGACGTTTTGGGGATTGTTCGTACCGATGTTCTTGGTCAACACGTCGCGGACTCCCGCCGACTCGAGCACCGCACGCACGGGTCCCCCGGCAATCACGCCGGTTCCGGGCGAGGCCGCCTTGAGCAGCACCTTGGCGGCGCCAAAGCGACCCAGCACGTCATGGGGCAGTGTGCCGTCCCGAAGCGGAACGCGGATCAGCGCCTTTCGCGCCCGCTCCACGCCCTTGCGGATGGCCTCGGGAACTTCGCCCGCCTTTCCATAGCCGACCCCAACGATGCCGTTGCCATCGCCAACCACGATCAACGCGCTGAAGCTGAACCGCCGTCCACCTTTCACGACCTTTGCGACGCGATTGATGTGGACCACGCGATCCTGCAACTCGAAGTCATTGGGATTCAGGTGAACTGTCGCCATGCTCGCGCCTTTCTAGAACTGCAGACCCGCTTCACGGGCTGCCTCGGCCAGCGCCTTGACGCGACCGTGAAATAGAAATCCGTTCCGATTGAACACCACCTTTTCAATCCGCTTCTCTCGTGCCTTCTCGGCTACCACCTTGCCAACCTTCTTGGCCGCATCGATGTTTCCGGTGTAGCCCTCACTCACCACATCCTTGGAGCGAGTGGAGACGGTGATGACCGTGCGTCCCGTACCTCCATCGCTGATCTGTGCGTAGATGTGCTTGGCGCTCCGAAAGACGGTCAGCCGGTGCCGCTCGGAACGCGCAATACT
Source organism: Deltaproteobacteria bacterium (assembly GCA_004356735.1). Taxonomy (GTDB): domain Bacteria; phylum Myxococcota_A; class UBA9160; order UBA9160; family SMWR01; genus SMWR01. Next base: position 6,402 of record SMWR01000148.1, on the reverse strand, counting down.
CGTCCCGACGCGTCCCTTGCGCGCGTCATGTTTCCGCTTCTTTTCGTTCCGATATTTCTTGTTCATATCCCGCCTCAGGCCGTGCCGCCGGCCGCACCGGCTTTGCCCACCTTGCGTCGGATCTGCTCGCCCAGATAGCGAATACCCTTGCCCTTGTAGGGCTCGGGCGGCCGGACCGACCGGATGTCCGACGCAAACTGTCCCACCCGCTGGCGACTCGCACCCTCGATCTTGACGATCACGTTACGATCCACCGAAACCTTGAGGTCGTCGGGAATGGTCATTTCGATCGGGTGCGAATAGCCGACGTTGAGAATCAGCTTCTTTCCCTTGGCTTCGGCGCGATAGCCGACCCCCTGGATCTCGAGTTCCTTGGAGAACTGGTCGGTGACTCCCTTCACCATGTTGGCGACCAGGGCGCGCGCCAGTCCGTGAAGCGCGCGATTCGTCTTCTTGTCGTCCGGCCGGTCGAGCCTGATTTCGCCATTGGCGACGCTGATCTCGATCGGCGCCGGCAGCCGCTCGGAGAGCGTGCCCTTCGGGCCCTTCACCTGGACCAGGTTTCCCCTGACGTCGACGTTGACACCACTGGGAATCGGGACCGGCGTTCTTCCGATGCGTGACACGGCTACCAGACCTCGCAGACGATCTCGCCGCCCACCGACGCATCGCGGGCAGCCTGGTCCGAGAGCACGCCCTTCGAGGTCGAAATCACCGCGATACCCAGACCGTTTCGGACCCTGGGAACGTCGCTGCTGGACACATAGACCCGGCGGCCGGGCCGACTCACCCGACGGATGCCTCCGATCAGGGCGCGGCCGTCGTCCTGGTAGCGGATACCGAGTACCAGCCGGGAATGGCCGCCGTGGGGTTCCACCCGGACGTCGCTGAGAAAACCCGCGTCCTTCAGCACGGTGGCGATGCCAAGCTTCAACTTCGACGCCGGGCACGTCGTCACGGTATGTTGAGCCATCCCGGCATTTCGAATCCGGGAAAGCAGATCGGCGATCGGATCGGTCATCATGGCTCGTGTCCTATTGCCTGAACGGGACGCCAAGGTGCTGCAGGAGTGCCTTGCCCTCGGTATCGGTCTTCGCGGTGGTCACCATCGTCACGTTCACTCCCGTGATGTGTTCCACTCTGTCATAGTCGATCTCGGGAAAGATGATCTGCTCACGAATCCCGAGTGAAAAGTTTCCGCGTCCGTCGAACGCCTTCGGTGAAATTCCCTTGAAGTCGCGAACCCGGGGAAGCGAAACGCTTACGAGGCGGTCGAAGAACTCCCACATCCGCGTACGGCGCAACGTCACCGAGCAGCCGATCTCCTGACCCTGTCGAAGCTTGAAGTTCGCAATGGACTTGCGCGCCCGTCGGATCGCCGGCTTTTGACCCGTGATGCTCGCCAGCTCCTCGGCGGCCGTCTCCAGCAACTTGGGATTGGCGGCTGCCTCACCCAGGCCGATGTTGACGACGATCTTCTGGAGCGCCGGCACCTGGTGGACGTTCTTGTAGCCGAACTCGTCGCGCAGCTTCTGGACGACCTCGTTCTTGTAGAGCTCGAGAATTCTCGGCTGCACCTAGAGCACCTCCGGCGCCAGCGAGATGATCTTCATGAACTGCTTGGCGCGAAGCTCGCGTGCCACCGGCCCGAAGATGCGCGTCCCGACCGGCTCGCGCGCCGCGTCGATCAACACGGCGGCGTTGTCATCGAAGCGGATATAGGACCCATCAGGACGCCCGATCTCCTTCTTCGTACGCACGACCACGGCCCGGCGGACTTCGCCCTTCTTCACGCGCGAGTTCGGGATGGCGTCCTTGACCGAGACAACGATGATGTCACCAATCGATGCATAGCGCCGGCCTGTCCCGCCGAGCACCCGGATGCAGAGGACCTTCCGGGCACCCGAGTTGTCTGCAACTTGAAGCACTGATTCCTGCTGGATCATGATCTGACCGCCTAGACGTCCGCAGCGCCATCGAGAGTCGCTTGGACCTTCCAACGCTTCCGCTTGGAAATCGGGCGATGCTCGATGATGCGTACACGGTCTCCGACCGCACACGAGTTCTCTTCGTCGTGCGCCATGAATTTCGAATAGTGACGGACGTATTTCTTGTAGCGCGGATCCTTGACCAGCCGCTCGACGCGAACGACAACGGTCTTGTCCAGCTTATCGCTCACCACCATCCCAATCAGTGTTCGTCGCATGCCACGATCCTCTTCACTTCGTTGCTCCGCGCTTCTCTCGCAGGACGGTCTCGACCCGAGCAATGTCACGTCGCAGCTGCATCAGCAGCGCCGTGCTCTCGAGCTGACCCGTCGAACGCTTGACCTTCACGTTGAAAAGCTCACCGCGCAGTTCACGCGACTTCGCTTCCAACTCCTCCGTTGCCAGATCCCGGATTTCTACAGCCTTCATCACGCCTGCCCCCGGACCACGATTCGTGTGGCCAGCGGAAGCTTGTGAGCCGCCAGGCGCAGCGCTTGGCGCGCCACCTCCTCCGGGACACCTTCCATCTCGTAGAGCATCCGGCCGGGTTTCACGACGGCCACCCACTCTTCGGGATTCCCCTTTCCCTTGCCCATCCGGGTCTCGGCCGGCTTCCGGGTGATCGGCTTGTCCGGAAAGATCCGGATCCAGACCTTGCCACCGCGCTTTGCGTGCCGCGTCATCGCCACCCGAGCCGCCTCGATCTGCCGGGCCGTAATCCGCGAGCACTCCAAGGCCTGCAACCCGAAATCTCCGAAATCGAGATTGCATCCACGGTAGGCCTTCCCGTTCATCCGGCCCTTGTGTTGTTTGCGATGCTTGACTTTTTTGGGCTGAAGCATGATCTACCTCTGAATGGCTTCGCCCGTACGCTGAGTCAGGGAACCCGTCCGCATATCCTTGTCGGAAATCTCGCCTTTGAAGATCCAACACTTGACTCCAATGATCCCGTACGTCGTCTTCGCCTCGGAAAAGCCATAATCGATCTCGGCGCGCAGCGTATGGAGCGGAACCCGTCCTTCGCGGTACCACTCACGACGGCCCATCTCCGAACCTCCAAGTCGCCCCGCACACTGGATCCGGATTCCACCGGCCCCGAACTTCATCGTCGACGTGATCGCCTTCTTCATCGCTCGCCGGAATGCGACGCGACGTTCGAGCTGAAGCGCGACGTTCTCGGCCACGAGCTGAGCGTCCAACTCGGCCTTCCGGATTTCCTTGATGTTGATGAAGATCTCCTTGTGCACGGTCATTTCCGCGAGCTCCGCCCGGAGCGTATCGACTTCGGCGCCACGCTTTCCGATCAGGATGCCCGGGCGCGCCGTGTGGATGTTCACGACGATCTTCTCACCAGTCCGATCGATCACGACCTTCGAGATGCCGGCGTGATAGAGCTTCTTCTTGATGAATTTCCGGATCTTGAGGTCTTCGTGAAGCTGGGCCGCATAGTGCTTGTCCGCGTACCAGTTCGACTGCCACCCGTAGAGGGTGCCAATCCGAAATCCGTAAGGATGTACTTTTTGTCCCACTTCTGTTCCTACCTACTCTTCCGAAAGAACCACTTCGATGTGGCTGGTGCGGCGCTGGATCCAGGCGGCCCGGCCCTGGGCCCGAGCGCGGATGCGCCAAAGGCTCGGCCCCCGGTCGACCCGAATCTCGCCGATGATCAGATTGTCGACGTCGATCCCGGCCTTGTCGCGGTTGTTCTTGTCCTCGGCATTGGCCAGCGCCGAGCGCACCAGCTTCGCCAGTGGTCGAGCAAAACGTTTCGGCGAAAGATCAAGAATTGCCAACGCGTTCTCGACGCCCTTGCCGCGAATCTCGTTCGCAAGAAGGCGCGCCTTCTGGGAACTCACCCGATAGTTGTTCAGCTTGGCTCGAACTTCCATTACCTGGCCCGGAGCTTCTTCCCAGACGCTGCATGTCCTGTGAACTTTCGGGTCGGAGAAAATTCGCCCAGCCGATGTCCGACCATGTTCTCCGTCACGAAGACTGGGACGAACAACTTCCCATTGTGCACGTGGAACGTGAGCCCTACGAACTCGGGTGTGATCATGGATCGTCGCGACCAGGTTCGAATCACCTGTTTGGTGCCGGATCGCAGCACGCGATCCACACGCCGTTGGAGACTGGGGTCGACGAACGGCCCCTTCCTGAGCGAGCGTGCCATTATTTCTTCCCTCGTCGCTTGACGATGTATTTCTGCGTCCGTCGATTCCTGCGGGTCTTGTGTCCCTTTGTGGGCACACCCCACGGGGTACACGGATGACGGCCACCCGCGGATTTGCCCTCGCCGCCGCCCATGGGATGGTCGACGGGATTCATCGCGACGCCGCGAACGTTCGAGCGCTTGCCCTTCCAGCGACTGCGGCCAGCCTTGCCAATGGTCTGGTTCTCCTGGTCGCTGTTGCCGACGCTTCCAATGGTGGCCATGCAGTCGACCAGGATCAGGCGATGTTCTCCGCTCGGCATTCGAAGCGTGGCGTAGCGACCCTGCCGGGCCATCAGCTGCGCACCCAGACCCGCGGAACGGACGAGCTGACCGCCCTTACCGGGCTTCATCTCGATGTTGTGCACGACGGTTCCGAGCGGGATGTTCGAAAGCGGTAGCGCATTGCCAGGCCGGATATCGGCATTGGGTCCCGACTCGAGCAGGTCGCCAACGACAACGCCCGCGGGCGCCACGATGTAGCGTTTCTCGCCGTCCAGATAGTGGAGCAGCGCAATGTTGGCGGTCCGATTCGGATCGTACTCGATGGCCGCAACCTTGGCCGGCACGCCGGTCTTTTCCCGGCGAAAGTCGATCTTGCGGTAGCGCCGCTTGTGGCCGCCACCCCGGTGCCAAGAGGTGATGCGGCCCCTCGCGTTCCGCCCGCCCGTCTTGTTCACGCGACCCTCGACCAAGGAGCGCTCCGGCCTGCTCCGGGTCAGCTCCCCGAAGTCAGATACGCTCATCCCCCGCCGACCGGGCGATGTGGGCTTGTAGCTCTTCACCGGCATGGCTTTCTCACACTCCCTCGAAGAACTCGATCGACTGGCCTGCGGCCAGCTTCACGATGGCTTTCTTCCACTCGGGCTTGCGCCCCTTCGTCTTGCCCACGCGGCGCGTCTTGCGCGGCATCCGCATGGTGTGGACGTCGAGCACCGAGACATCGAACAACTGCTCGACGGCCCGCTGGATTTCGTGCTTGTTCGCCCGCGGATCTACGGCGAAGGTCACGACATTGTTCTCTTCACGATCGATGCTGCTCTTCTCGGTCACGACCGGACGTTGAATCACCTGGTGGACCCTCACGCCTGACCCCCCGTCGGAGCGTCACCGAGACGACGCTCGAGGGCCTCGAGCGCTGCCTTGGTGACCAGCAGTTTCTTGTGCCGCAGGACGTCGTAGACATTGAGACCGGCCACTCGAATGACGCTCACGTACGGAAGGTTTCGCGCCGAACGCTCGATGAAGTCGTTCGCCTCGTCGATCACGATCAGCGCACCCTTTCCAGCAAGGCCGAGCTTGTCGAGCAGATGGACCACGCGCGACGTCTTGTATTCATCCAGATCGAACGCCTCGAGAACAATCAGGTCATCGTCGCGCAGCTTCATGGAGACGGCGCTGCGCAGAGCGGCGCGCCGCACCTTTTTCGGCAACGCGTGCTCGTAGGAGCGCGGCACCGGTCCGAAGACGACGCCGCCGCCCGCCCACTGGGGCGCACGGATGGTACCTTGCCGCGCACGACCGGTACCTTTCTGACGCCACGGCTTGGCCCCGCCACCCGAGACCGCCGCGCGATTCTTGGTGGAGTGGGTGCCGCGCCGGCGACGAGACAGCTGTCGCCGCACTTCCGCGTGGAAGAGATGCGGCTTAACCGCGGCCTCGAACACCGTGGAACTCACATCCACGCTGCCGGCCTTCTTGTTCTCGCTGGTTACGACTTCGAGGCTCGCCATATCGTCCTACAGCTTGATCTCCACGTCCACGCCCGCGGCCAACTCGAGCTTCATGAGCGCGTCGACCGTCTGGGGGGTGGGATCGAGGATGTCGATGAGTCGCTTGTGCGTCCGAATCTCGAACTGCTCCCGCGACTTCTTGTCGATGTGGGGTCCGCGGAGCACAGTGTACTTGTTGATGGTAGTCGGAAGCGGGATCGGTCCCGCCACCCGTGCGCCGGTGCGCATAGCCGTGTCAACGATTTCGCTCACACTCTGGTCGAGTAGCTTGAAATCGTAAGCCTTCATCCGGATCCGAATTCTCTGAGAGTTTAGGTCTGCCATAAGTCTGTGAGCGGGGACGTTCTTGAGTATTCAACTCGGTCCCGGTTCCACCGGATTCCGAGCTTCAGCGAGTTGAACAGTCAAGAACGTCCGCGCCGAATCTCCTTTATTCGATGATCTCGGAGACGACGCCCGCGCCCACGGTGCG
>SMWR01000147.1 GCA_004356735.1 Deltaproteobacteria bacterium | reverse complement strand
GATGGGGGCAAAGAAAGCAGCGAGCCCCTCGGCATCCGGTCGGCGGGCTGAATCCATGGCGAGACGCAGACGAGGAAACCTCCGCTACGGGATCGCCGCGATCGTGATCTCTTTCGTCCTCTGGGGCATGGCCCACGGTCGGGACTCGGTCGAGCGGGGCTACGACATCCCGATTGTGTTTGACGACCTCTCCGACGATCTGGTGATCATAGACGCCAGCGACTCCGAGGTGAACATTCGGGTGCTCGGGAGCCGAGCAGCGCTGCGGAACCTGTCACCCACGAAGATGGAATATTCGGTCAACGTTTCCGGCGCGAAGGTCGGGCTGACCATCCACGAAGTCGACGTGACCCGGCTCGATTTGCCGAGGGGTGTCAAGATCGTGAGCCGCTCGCCAGCGCAGTTGAGCGTCAAATTCGAGCAGCGCGGGCGCAAGAACGTGAAGGTGCGGGCCGAGCTCGAGGGTGTTCCGCCGGAGGGCTTCCAGCTCGGCGAAGTCGTGATCGAGCCGCCCCGGGTCTGGCTGGCCGGCGCCCGCAGCCGGGTCCTGCGCCTCAAGGAAGTCGTCACGGAACCGATCGATCTGTCCAACCTCGAGGAGAGCATCGAAAAGGAAGTGCGGCTCTCGCCCGGCAGCGACCATGTCTGGGTCGAGGAGGAAGGGACGGTCAAGGTGCGGATCGCCATCGAGCCGGTGGAGCCGGCGGAAGGCGAAGAGGATGAGGGATCGGCATGAGCCGCGTTGAGAGACTCTTTGGAACCGATGGCGTGCGGGGCAAGGCCAACGTCCATCCGATGACGGCCGAGGTGGCGCTGGCCCTGGGCCAGGCCATTGCCCACGAGCTGCGCGTTCCTGGCGGCGAGCGTCGTCGCATCATCATCGGCAAGGACACGCGCTTGTCGGGCTATCTCTTCGAGGATGCGCTGGCCGCCGGGATCTGCTCGATGGGTGTAGACGTGATCCAGGTGGGCCCGATGCCGACCCCGGGCATGGCGTTCCTGGCTCAAGACATGCGCTGTCACGCCGGCGTGATGATCTCGGCGAGTCACAATCCTTACTACGACAACGGCATCAAGTTCTTCACCAGCGACGGCTACAAGCTGCCCGATGTGCTGGAGAACCGGATCGAGCGGCTGATCGCCTCGGGCGATCTGGCCAAACTGGGCGCCGACGCCGAAGACATCGGACGGGCACGGCGGATCGACGACGCCGCGGGTCGCTACGTCGTTTTCCTGAAGAACACCTTCCCGCGCCATCTGTCCCTCGACGGCCTGCGCGTCGTGATGGATTGTGCAAACGGTGCGGCCTACAAGGTCGGGCCGACCGTCCTCCAGGAGCTGGGCGCGGAAGTGGTTGCCCTGGGCGTGAATCCCGACGGCCGGAACATCAACGCGGGCGTGGGCTCCCTGTATCCGGAGAGGACGGCGGCCAAGGTCCGAGAGGTTCGGGCCGACCTCGGTATCGCCCTCGATGGCGATGCAGACCGGGCCGTACTCGTCAGTGAAGACGGGACCGTGCTCGACGGTGATGATCTGCTGGCGCTGTTCGCTCGTGACCTGAGCGAGCGCGGGGCCCTCAAGGGGGGCCGTGTGGTCGGCACGGTGATGAGCAATCTGGGCTTGGAGAAGGCGCTGACCGCAATGGGCATCGAGCTGGTCCGCACCCAGGTGGGTGACCGCTACGTGGTGGAAGCCATGCGGCAAGGCGGGCTCAACCTCGGCGGCGAGCAATCCGGCCACATCATCTTCCTCGACTACAACACGACGGGCGACGGCCTGATCACGGCGCTCCAGACCTTGGCCATCATGCGGCGCACCGGCAAGCGGCTGTCGGAGCTGTTGGAGGGCTTCGAGCGCTTGCCGCAGGTCCTGATCAACGTCCCGGTGACGAAGATGACGCCGATCGAAGAGCTGCCTACGCTGGTTGCAGCCATCCGCAAGGCGGAAGAGGACTTCGCAGGAAACGGCCGGGTCCTGATCCGTTACAGCGGGACCGAGTCCAAGGCTCGTGTGATGGTCGAAGGCAACGATGCGGCCACGGTCTCGCGAGTGGCGGAGGCGCTTGCCGATGAGCTGCGCCGCGCGTTGGGCGGGAGCTGATCCGAAGTGAGACGACTGGTACTGGGACTCGACACTCTTCCCACTCTCCGACAGGCGACGGGCTCGCGTGAGGTCGACCTGGCCGCGGCCGCGACCCTGGCTCAGCTGGCCGGCGTCGATGCCGTTCGCCTGTCGGTGAACGACGATCTCAAGCCGGTGCGCGAGGAGGACGTGCGCGAAGCACGGCGGGCCGCGCGACGCCTGGAGTTGCGCATGCCGCCCCACCAGACGCTGCTCAAGGTGGCGCTCGAAGCCCGACCCGACCGGGTGCTGCTGGCGGCGTCGGGGCGCGAAGGCGCGATGCTGAGCGGTCCGCTCGATCTCCGCGGGCCGAACGTGGTCATCGACCCGCTGGTGCGGAGCCTGGCCGAGGCCGGAATTCCCTGTGGCATCGTGGTCAATCCCGACAACGAGAGCGTGAAGCGCGTTCATGGGGAAGGCGTGCCCGCCGTCGAGTTCTCGACCCGGGCCATCATCGACCTGCCGTCCAACGAACGTCGCGTCGAACTCGAGCGTCTGAGTGACGCGGTTCGTCTCGCGTCGAAGCTTCACTTGGAGATCGGCATCGCGGGCGGGCTCGGTTTCGAGACGTTGTCGGACGTGCTCGAGCACTGTCCCGCCGTCAACTGGGTGGTCGTGGGGCGCGCTGCCATCACCCGCGCCATGCTGGTGGGCCTCGATCGCTCGTTGCGCGATCTGCGCGCCCTGGTGTCGTGAGCACGGCTTCGCAGTCCCCGCTCGGTCGCTTTGCCTGGCCGGTGGTGGGTGCCGCAGCCATGCGTGCCCTGGATCAGCACACCATCGAGACGCTGGGCGTTTCCGGCGATCTCCTGATGGAGAACGCGGGCCGGGCGGCGGCCGAACGGGTCGCTGCGGAGCTCCCGCAGGGGGGCGAGGTGCTCGTCGTCTGCGGCGGGGGAAACAACGGTGGCGACGGCTTCGTGGTCGCCCGTCTGCTCCACCTCCAGGGTCTGCCCGTCCGGACCGTGTTGCTGGTGGATCCGCGGAAGCTCGCGGGCGACGCCGCGAACAACCAGCAGCGCGCCAAGGAGGTCGGCGTGCCCGCGGTCGCGACCGGCTGGCGCGCTCCGCGCCGTGGCGTGATCGTCGATGCAATCTTCGGCACCGGGCTGGCGCGTCCGGTGGCAAAGGCCCTGGCCGCCAGCGTGCGCAAAATCAACGCGGCCCGCAGCCGCGACGTCCGCATCGTCGCCCTCGATCTGCCTTCGGGAATCTGCGCCGACACGGGCCGCGTGCTCGGCGTGGCCGTAGAGGCAGACCTCACCGTGTCGTTCGGGCTTCCCAAGCTGGGCCACGTGCTCGAACCCGGTCGCAGCCAATCGGGTCGGATCGTTGTCGCCCGGATCGGAATCGCAGACACGGCACCCGGCATCGAGCCGATGGCCGAGCTCTGGACGCAAGCCGGCGCGGGGCGACAGCTGCCCGGGCGGCCTGTCGCCGGCCACAAGGGAAGCTTCGGCCACGCGTTGCTGGTCGCGGGAGGCGAAGGCAAGACCGGCGCTGCGGCCCTGGCCGCCGAGGCCACGGGTCGCGTCGGCGCGGGTCTCGTGACGATTGCCTGCCCGGCGGGTCTGAACGACATCCTGGAAGTGAAGTGCACCGAGGCGATGACGGTTCCGGTGCCCGATACCTCCGAGCGAGCGTTCGCGGCCGGCGCCGAACCCCTGCTGCTGCGGCTTGCCGCAGAACGCGACGTCGTGGGGCTGGGGCCCGGTATCGGCCGCGAAGCCGAGACCCTGAAGCTGGTCCGAAGCTTCGTTCCCCAGCTGAAGCAGCCGGTCGTGCTCGATGCCGATGGGCTTCATGCCTTCGCCGATGATCCCGCGCGCTTGAAGACGCGACAGGGTCCGACCGTGTTGACCCCGCATCCGGGCGAAGCGTCCGCGCTGCTCGGCCGCAGCCCGAGCGACATCAATCGAGACCGGCCTTCGAGCGCTCGAGCGCTTGCCAAAGTCACCGGAGCGGTGGTGGTGTTGAAGGGAGCGGCCACGCTGATCGCGGCTCCGGAGGGCCGCCTGATCGTGAACCCGACCGGCGGGCCCGCCCTGGCAACCGGGGGAACGGGCGATGTGCTGCTGGGCATGGTCACGGGCTTCATCGCCCAGGGTGTCCTTCCCTTTGAGGCGGCGGCCCTGGCCGCTTGGCTTCACGGCTTCGCCGCCGACCGGATCTCGGAACGGTCGGGTCCAGCCGGCATGCTGGCCGGCGACCTGTTGTCCGAGCTCCCGGTGGCGGCCCAGGCGCTGCGTGATGCGGCGTTGGCTCCTCCCGAGGAGACGGGTCTTGCGCTTCGATTCCCCGAGCCCTGAGGCCACCGCGGCCGCGGCCCGAGCCCTGGCGGACTGTCTCGACGCGGGCGGCTTGATCCTGGCGCTGGTCGGTCCCCTGGGCGCCGGCAAGACCGTGTTCGTGAAGGGTCTGGCCGAAGGCCTCGGGATCGATCCCGCCCGGGTCGCCAGTCCGACCTTTGTGATTGCCAGCGAATATCCGACCCGGTCGACTGCGACCGGCTGCTTGGCCCACGTCGACCTCTTCCGGATCGCGAGCGGGGCCGAGCTCGAAGCCACCGGCTTCCTCGACCTGCTGGAGCCGGGCGCCGTGCTGGCCGTCGAGTGGGCCGATCGTCTACCCGGCGTGCTTCCGCAAGACCGCTTGGAGTTGCGCATCGATCGCAGTGCGGACGCGGCGAGGCCCGATGCCCGTGTGCTACACGGAGAGGCTCTGGGACCGTGCGCGCGGGCCGTGCTCGAGCGCTGGCAAAAGGCCCTGGAAGGGCTCGGCGATCCTGCCGGGCCGGCAAGACATTCGCCCCCGTAGGTCGCACCCTCGAGTCGGGTGGGCGTTGGTCCTGGGGCGCGGCGAGGGACAACCTGTGGGCCTGATCGTCCAGAAATACGGCGGGAGCAGCGTTGGCGACCTGGATCTCATCCGGAACGTCGCGCGCCGGGTCGTCGAGACGGTCGACGCCGGCAACCGGGTCGCCGTCGTCGTGTCAGCCATGGGCGGGGAAACCGACAAGCTGGTGGCGCTGGCCCGCAAGATCGGGGGCGAAGAGCCGGAGCCCCGCGAATACGACGTGCTGGTCTCCACCGGAGAGCAGAAGACCATCGCCCTGCTGGCCATGGCGATCCACAGGCTGGGCCGCGCCGCGGTTTCCTTCACCGGCGGCCAGATGGGCATGCGCACCGACACGAGCTACGGGCGCGCACGGATCGCAAGCATCGATGCCCAGCGAATTCACCGCGTGCTCGACGACGGGGCCGTGGCCGTGATCGCGGGCTTTCAGGGAATCGACGAGGATGGCAACATCACCACCCTGGGCCGGGGCGGCTCGGACACCTCGGCCGTGGCCGTGGCGGCCGCCCTCGACGCCGAGGTCTGCGAGATCTACACGGATGTGGACGGCGTGTTCACCACGGATCCCCGGATGGTGCCGGCCGCTCGCAAGCTCGACCGCGTGAGCTACGACGAGATGATCGAGATGGCGAGCCTGGGTGCCAAGGTGCTCCAGACCCGCGCGGTGCGGTTCGCCATGCGCTACGGGGTGCTGCTCCACGTGCGCTCTTCGTTCAAGCCGGATGATGGCACCTGGGTGGTGCCGGAGGAGGACATCATGGAAGGCCTGTTCGTCTCGGGCGTCACCTACAATCGCGACGAGGCGAAGATCCGCGTGCGGGGTGTGAAGGACCAGCCGGGCATCGCGACCCGCATCTTTTCGCCGCTCGCGAACGCTGGCATCGTGGTCGACGTGATCATCCAGAACCTGTCTCAGGACGGAACCACGGATGTGACCTTCACCGTGGGCCGCGCCGACTTCCGTCGGGCGGTCGAGATCACGAAGCGGGTAGGAGACGAGATCGGTGCAGCCGACGTGGATGCCGACGACACGATCGCCAAGGTCTCGATCGTTGGGCTCGGCATGAAGGATCACGCCGGAGTCGCGAGCCGGATGTTCCAGGTGTTGGCGGAGCAGGGCATCAACATCCAGCTCATCTCCACCAGCGAGATCAAGGTCTCGGTCGTGATCGATGAGCACCAGATCGAGCCCGCGGTGGCCGCCTTGCACGCGGCATTCGTCGAGTCGGGCGCCGCAGAGCCGCGGACCGAGGCCTGACCGGGTGAGGTGGAGCAGCGGAACCGCAGCGTTCGGTCTGGCGGCCTTGCTCTTCGTCCTGCCGCTGCTGCGGGCAGGCTCGGACCGCGACGTATCCGGCTTCGATTGCGCAGACCCGTATGAGCTGGAGGCGGTCGGCGCGATCACCACGGTGGTGGGTTGCGGGCGGAAAGATGGAGCGGCGCTGCGCGGCCCGTCCCGTGTGCTGTTCGATCTCCCGCTGGATCCCAACACGGCGGCTCCGGCCAGCCTCGAGGTCCTGCCGGGGATCGGTCCGGTACGGGCGGCCGCCATCGAGAGCGAGCGCTGTCGGCGGCCCTTCGAGAGCGTCGCCGAGCTGGAGCGGGTCGCCGGGATCGGTCCGAAGACGCGGGCCCGGCTTGAACCGTTCCTGTCGATCGAGCGCCCCGCGCACGCCCGCTGCGCGGTTCAGTAGACTTCGCGCGGCGTCGATCAGGGCATGGACGCCGCCCACGGGGGCGCAGCCAGGGGATCCGGGTGGCCGACAACGTTCGCGAGCGCTTGAGGGAGGCCAGGCAATTCCTGGCCGATGGCATGTGGCGCTCGGAGTTCGAGCCCAAGACCTGGGCGAGCCGGGGCGTCCGCCTGCTCCAGTTCACCTCGATGGTGGGCGAGGGCTTCGTGCGCGATCAGTTGCTGCTGCGGGCCAGCGCGCTGACCTATTTCTCCGTGCTGTCGATCGTTCCCGTGCTGGCCATCGTGGGCTCGATCGCGACCGCGGTCGGTGTGACCGAGAACCTGGTCGGCGTTTTCGTGGATCAGATCTCGGCGCGCTTCCCGGGTGCGGGTGAGCAGTTGGGTGACATCGTGCGGAACGCCGACATCGGCGGTCTGGGATCCCTCGGCGCCGTGGCGCTGTTCCTGACCACCATCTTCGGGATCAGCAACATCGAACAGGCTCTCAACCACATCTGGGGTGTGAAGCAGGGTCGGACCTGGGCGCGGAAGATTCCCGACTACCTGGCCGTCCTGATCATCGCGCCGCTCTTGCTGGGTGCCGGGCTCTCGATGGCGACCACGATCAAGAGCCAATGGGTCGTGCAAAAGTTGCTCGAATACCCGCTCTTCGAGATCGCCTACTCCTTGGGGCTCAAGCAGTTTCCCACACTCGTGCTGGCCGGTGCGTTCACCTTCCTGTTCTGGTTCCTGCCGAACACGCACGTGCGCGCCTTCGCCGCCTTTCTGGGTGGCGCCGTCACCGCCGTCGCCGTCAATGGCGCCCTGGGTCTGTACGTCAGCATGAGCGTCGGTGCGGCCCGCGCCAACGCGCTGTACGGCGGCTTCGCACAGCTGCCCTTGTTCTTCGTCTGGATCTATTTCTTCTGGGCGATCGTTCTTTTCGGGGCCGAGGTTGCCTTCGCCTACCAGAATCTCGAGCTCTACCGGCGCGAGGTGCGCGGCCGCAATCCGGACCCCGCCGAGCGAGAATCCATCGGTCTGCGGATCGTCATCGAGGTCGCGCGTGCCTTCCGGGACGGTGCCCCGCCCTGGACGGCCGATCGTCTCGCCGAGACGATGCACGTCCCCGTCCGTGCCGTCCGAGACGTGATCCAGAATCTCCGCGACCAGCGGATCCTGGTGGCCTTGGGCGAGGCCGAGCCCGAGGACGGCTATCAGCTTGGACGTCCCGCCGAGCGAATCGACATCCCCATGATCCTGGCGGCGGTTCGAGGCGTGCGAGAGCCCACCGCGGGCGACCCCAGGGTGCGCGAGGTCGTGGACCGGATCCTGGCGGCGATGGGCGAGGGGGAGGCCAAGGCGGCCCAAGGCCAGAGTCTGGCGGACGTGCTTGCCGGAATGCCGACTTCAACCGATCCTCCCTGATCGGAAGACACTCTGATCGGAAGAAAGTCCAGATGCGCATCTATCTCGATCACAATGCCACGACCCCGGTCCGCTCCGAGGTGGCCGATGCCATGGACCGCGTGCTGCGCGAAGTTCACGGCAATCCCTCGAGCACCCACTCTGAGGGCTCGGCCGCGCGCGAGGCGCTGGAGACGGCTCGGTCTCGGGTGGCCTTGCTGCTGGGTACGCGACCGGACCGGGTGCTCTTTACGGCAGGCGCCACCGAGGCGAACAACACGGCCCTGTTGGGACTGCTTCGCAGACGCGAGCAAGCTCCCGGCCACGTGGTCTCCACCCAGGTCGAGCATCCCTCGGTCGAGGCTGCGCTGCAGGTGCTCGAGTCCACCGGCTGGCGGGTGACGCGACTGCCGGTGGATTCGGACGGCGTCGTAGCGCTGACGGCGCTGGCAGATGCACTGTGCGACGACACCGCGCTGGTGTCCGTCCTCTGGGCCAACAATGAGACCGGCGTCCTCCAGGATCTCGAGGCGTGGAGCGCAATCGTCCGTGAGCACGGTGCCCTGCTCCACGTGGACGCGACCCAGGGCATCGGGAAGCTTCCGATCGATCTCGGCAGCCTGTCCATTGACCTGCTGTCGCTCTCGGCCCACAAGTTCAACGGGCCCAAGGGCGTCGGCTGCTTGGTGGTGGATCCCGAGCTGGGCTTCGAACCGATCCTGCACGGCGGTCCCCAGGAGAAAGGGCGCCGGGGCGGCACCGAGAATCTCGCCGGAATCGTCGGCCTGGGCGTGGCGTGCGATCTGGCCGACAAGGAGCTCGATCAGCGCAGCCTGCGATACTCGATGCTTCGAGATCGCCTATGGGAGGGAATCCGGACCCGCATCGATGGCGTGAAGCGAAACGGATCGACCGCGGCCCTGCTGCCGAACACCTTGAACGTGGAATTCGAGGACACCGCCGGCGAGGTCTTGCTCCAGGCCCTCGACCTGGAGGGGGTGGCCGCCTCCGCCGGCGCGGCCTGCCATTCCGGCTCGATCGAGCCGTCCCACGTGCTGACCGCCATGGGTCGCACGCCCGAGTCCGCGCGCGGCTCGCTGCGTCTCAGCGTGGGCTTTGGCACCGACGAAGAGCAGATCGACTTCGTGCTCGACCGGTTGTGCGAACTCGTGCCGCGGGTCCGCGAGGCGGAAGGCGCATGAGCGACGCGGAGCGATCGGAGCGAGTCGTGGTGGCCATGTCCGGCGGTGTCGATTCGTCGGTAGCGGCTGCGCTGATGGTCGAGGCCGGTTACGAGGTCATCGGCGTGACCCTGAATCTCGCAGGAGGTGCGTCGCGTTGCTGCTCGCTCGAGGACGCCGACGATGCGCGCCGTGTGGCCGAGCGGCTCGGCATCCGCTTCTATGTGGCGAACTATCGGGAACGCTTCGACACGGAGGTGAAGCAGGCGTTCGCAGACGCCTACCTCGCCGGTCGAACTCCCATCCCGTGCGTGACCTGCAACTCGCGCTTCAAGTTCGAGTACCTGCTCGATCGCGCCAAGGTCTTCGGTGCCGGCAGCGTGGTGTCAGGCCACTATGCGCGGATCGACACCGATCCCATTTCGAAAAGGCGGCGGCTGCTGCGCGCCGCCGACCCGCAGAAGGACCAGACCTACTTTCTGTTCGAGCTGACCCAGCAGCAGCTCCAGGCGCTGTGGTTTCCGCTCGGCGACATGAAGAAGAGCGAAGTGCGCGAATACGCCCGCCGTCTCGGGCTCGCCACCGCAGAGAAGCCCGAGAGTCAGGAGATCTGTTTCGTTCCGGACGGCGACTATGCCGCAGCCGTCGAGCGGATTCGCCCCGACCGCTTGCCCGGGCCAGGCGAGATCCGCGACACCCACGGGCGCAGGCTGGGAACCCACGCGGGCATCCACCGCTTTACGGTGGGTCAGCGTCGCGGGCTGGGGATCGGGGGCGGAGACAAGCGCTACGTGACGGAGATCGATGCCGATCGGAATCTCGTGATCGTGGGAGACCGGCAGGCCGTGATGGCGAAGGGCGCGCGCCTGGAACGCGTCAACTGGATCTCGGGAGAGACGCCCGACGCGCCGGTTCGCGCGTCGGTGCGGGTTCGCTACCGCCACGAAGGGGCGGCAGCCACGATCGAGCCGGACGGGCTGGGGGGTGCTGTCGTCCGCTTCAACGAACCGGTGTCGGCGGTTTCGCCCGGACAGGCCGTCGTTTTCGATGTTGGGGAAGAGGTCCTGGGCGGGGGCTGGATCGTGGGGTCGTTCCGGTGAGCGCCGACCTCGACGCGTTCGAGAGCGCGCTCGGGTGTTCGTTCCAGGACCGGGAACTGCTCGACCGGGCGCTGACCCACGCTTCCTTTGCGCAGGAGAACGATGGTGATCGGGGCAACGAGCGGCTGGAGTTCCTGGGCGACGCGGTGATCGGCATGCTGACTGCGCGTCTGCTCTACGAGGACCACCCCGACTGGAGCGAGGGCGACCTGACGCGCGCGCGCGCGGCGCTGGTGAACCGCGGGGCGCTGGCCGAGTGCGCGAGGGGCATCGACCTCGGTCGTTACCTGCGATTGGGACGGACGGAGCAGCTCTCCGCCGGCGAAGGCCGAGACAGGATTCTGGCGGACGGTTTCGAGGCGGTGCTGGGTGCGCTCTATCTCGACAGCGGTGTCGACGCGGTGGAGGAGGTGGTGCGAAGCCTTTTCGGTGAGAGCATCCATCGCGGGCCGACGCCGGATCCCAAGACCGAGTTCCAGGCGTGGGCCCATTGCCAATTCAAGCGGACGCCGAGCTACCACACGTCCCGCGATTCGGGCACTGACGAGGACGAAGAACGCTTCACGGTCGAGGTGCGTGTCGAGGGCGAGGTCTGGGGCTCCGGGGTCGGTCGCACGAAGCAGTTGGCCGGACGCAGCGCGGCCGAAGCGGCGCTGGTCCGCAGCGCGAGCGCCGATGTCTGATGACGCCGCGTCGAAGGGCGAGGGAAAGGTCCATCGCGCCGGTGTGGTGGCGATCCTGGGGCGGCCGAACGCGGGCAAGTCGACGCTCCTGAACGAGCTGCTGGGCGAGAAGCTCGCCATCGTCACGGCCAAGCCCCAGACCACGCGCAGCCGCCTCCTGGGAATCCTGACCCTGGACGATGCCCAGCTCCTGCTGCTCGACACGCCCGGCATGCACAGCGGTGGGAAGGCGCTCAACCTCGCCCTCAACGATCTGGTGGACCAGGCGGCGGCCGACTGCGATGTCGCCGTGCTGCTGGTCGACTTGAAGACGGGCTGGGGCGACGATTACGCCGAGCTGCTGAAAACCCTGCTGAAGCGCCGGACGCCGGTGCTGCTGGTCGGGAACAAGGCGGATCTTCCCGGCGCTGTGAACGCCGCCTGGCCCCCGGCCGGCGTCGATGCCGCCCACGAGATTCTCCAGATCTCGGCCCGCACGGGCGAGGGCGTCGGGCGGCTGTTGGCCACGCTGGTAAAGATCCTGCCTGAAGCCCCGGCGCTCTATCCCGAGGACCAGATCAGCGATCGCCCGATGCGTTTCCTGGCTGCCGAACTCGTGCGTGAGGCCGCCATGGAAGTGCTCTCGCAGGAGATTCCGTACTCGCTGGCCGTCGACGTGGTGGAGTACAAGGAAGACCGCCCCGGGCTCACCCGCATCCGTGCAGACCTGCTGGTCGAACGCGCCACCCAGAAGCAGATCGTGATCGGGACTGGCGGCGCGGTCATCAAAAAGATCGGAATCCGGGCCCGCCGGGAGATCGAGAAGCGGGTCGAGCAGAAGGTCCACCTGGAGCTCTGGGTGAAGGTCGAGCCCAAGTGGTCGAAGCGCCCCAAGCGCTTGAAATCGCTTGGATACTCCTGACGCCGAGTCAGGCACGTGACGGATTGACGCGTCGGTTCAGGCTGGGGTAGGGTGCCGAGATTCCGCAGGTGGTTGCCGCTCGCAGCGTTCGGGATTCAATCCGTGGGGATGAGGACTCGTTCGCCGTTGGCCGGGTGCTCGTAGCTGCGCAAGCCGCCGGCGAAGCCGATGGACCCGAAGAGAAAATGAATGCCCCCCAGTAGCGACCGCTTCAGCCTCAAGCAGGCACGGGAACTCCTTGCCAGCCGCTCGATCGAGAAGGTCGTCGTGCTCGGCGCCAACGGCACGATGGGCTACGGCAGCGCCGCCCTGTTCACCCAGGCGGTTCCGCAGGTCACGTTCCTGGCTCGGACCAAGGCCAAGGCCGAGGAAGGGCTCGGCGCGGCCATCAAGCTGGTCCGCTCGCCTACCGTCGCCTCGCGCGCGAAGGTCGGCGATTACGAACACGATTTCGAGGCGGCCGTGGCCGAGGCGGATCTGGTGTTCGAGGCCCTGACCGAGGACTTCGACGTCAAGAAGGACATGTTCGACCGCGTCGAGAAGGCGCGCCGGGACGACGGCATCATCGCCACGGTCACTTCGGGTCTCAGCATCAACCAGCTGTGCCAGGGTCGCAGCGACTCGTTCCGCAAGAATTTCCTGGGCCTCCATTTCTTCAACCCGCCGAACGTGATCGTTGGAACCGAGTTGATCGCCGGCAAGGACACGGATCCCGGCCTCGTTGAGTTCATCGAAGTCTTCGGCCGCGTCCGTCTCGGGCGCGAGATGATCCGCAGCGCCGACACGCCCGCCTTCGCGGGCAACCGCGTTGGCTTCAAGGTCCTGAACGAGGCGGCCCAGCTGGCGGAGCGGCTCGGGCCGGTGTTGGTGGATCGCTTGATCGGCCCGTATACGGGCCGCGCCCTGACACCGCTGGCGACCATCGACCTGGTGGGATGGGACATCCACCGAGCGATCGTGGACAACGTCCATCAGAACACCAACGACGAAGCCCACGAGACCCACAAGCTGCCCGACTACATGGACAAGCTGATGGAGCGTGGGGTGCTCGGCAACAAGACCGGTCGCGGCTTCTTCTGGAAGGACGACGAAAAAGTCATACACGTACTGGATCCCGTCAGCGGCAACTACAAGCCCCAGGACGAGGTGAAGCTTCCCAACCTCGACTACATCGACCGGGTGGCGGCACTTCACCGCGACGCCCGTTATCCGGAGGCCATGCAGGTCTTCCTCGCCGCCGAAGGCGATGAGGCCGACATCGCCCGCAAGGTCATCGCTGGCTACATCAGCTACGCGTTCCACCGCGTGGGCGAGGTGACCGAGACGATCGACGGCATCGACCGCATCATGGGCCTGGGCTTCAACTGGGCGCCGCCCAGTGTGTTGGTCGACACGATCGGCGTGGCCGCCACGGTCGACATGATCGACCAGGCCGGACTCCCGGTGCCCGAGAACCTGGCCGAGGCCGCTCGCACGGGCGAGCCCAAGATCTTCTTCGACAACCCCCACATCAACGTGGGACGCTTTTTCGTCGCGGGTTGAGTCTTAGCGCGCGATCTAGACCCTGGAGGATTCCATGGCAGCGGGTTCCGACGTCTACGTTCTCGGCGGGTACATGACCGATTTCGCTCGCAATTGGACCAAGGAGAACAAACACTTCTCGGCGCTGATGCGTGAGTCGGTGCTGGGTGCGCTCGAGAAGTGCGACATCGCACCGGAAGAGATCGAGTCGGCCCACGTCGGCAACTTCGCTGCCGAGCTCTATTGCATGCAGGGGCATCTGGGCGCCTTCTTCACCGAAGCGCACCCGGCCTTCAGCGGGCTCCCGACCGCACGCCACGAGGCGGCCTGTGCTTCGGGCAGCATCGCGATCCTGGTGGCGTCGGCCGAGATCGAGGCGGGTCGCTACGACCTCCAGGCGGTCGTCGGCATCGAACAGATGAAGACGGTTTCGGCCGCCGAGGGGGGGGCCTTCCTGGGCACGGCTGCCTGGTACGAACAGGAGGCGGAGGGGATCGAGTTTCCGTTCCCCAAGCTCTTCGGGAAGCTCGGCGACGAGTACGACAAGCGCTACGGCCTCAAGGACGAGTACCTCGCCGAGATCAGCAAGATCAACTACGCGAACGCCAAGCTCAACCCGAACGCCCAGACACGCACCTGGTACATGAACAAGGAACACGCGCTCTGCCGCACGGACGACAACCCGTCCGTGGGCGGCCGCATTCGCATCTCGGACTGCTCCCAGGTGACCGACGGCGCCGTCACCGTCTTCCTGGCCTCTCGGGAATATGCCGAGAAGTACGCCAAGGGGATGGGCAAGAAGCTCGCGGACATTCCGCGCATCAAGGGCTGGGGCCACAACACGGCACGCCTGAAGTTCGACGACAAGGTCGCCGAGAGCCATCACGCCGAATACGTGCTGCCCCACGTGCGCAGCACCCTCACCAGTGCCTGGAAGCGGGCCGGGGTGTCCGGCCCCGAGGACATCGACGTCATCGAAACCCACGACTGCTTCACCACGTCCGAGTACATGGCGATCGACCATTTCGGCATCACCAAGCCCGGCGAGAGTTGGAAGGCGGTCGAAGAGGGCTGGCTCGAGATCGACGGCAAGCACCCCATCAATCCCAGCGGCGGCCTGATCGGTGCGGGTCACCCGGTCGGGGCCACGGGCGTTCGTCAGCTGCTGGATTGCTACAAGCAGGTGGTCGGTGAGGCGGGCGCCTTCCAGGTCGAGGGCGCCAAGAACGCCCAGACCCTCAACATCGGCGGCACCGGTACGACCAGCTGCAGCTTCGTGGTCGGCCGCTAGCCACGGGCGCGAAAACCGCGGGGACGTTCTTGAATATTCAACTCGTTCTGAGTCTCAAAGGAACTCGGACTGGAGCGAGTTGAATATTCAAGAACGTCCCCGTCTTGATCGGGAATTGGTAGGTTGAAGCGATGCCCGACGTCCTTGTCTACGAAGTCGGGCCGCGGGACGGCCTCCAGAACGAGCCCGACACGGTTTCGACCGAGTCGAAGCTCGAGCTGGTGACGCGTCTGGCTACCGTCGGCCTGCGCCGAATCGAGATCGCATCCTTCGTCTCGCCCCAATGGATTCCCCAGCTGGCCGACGGCGAGGCGCTGCTGGGTCTGGTTCCGGATCTACCGGACGTGACCTACAGCGCGTTGGTCCCCAACGAAAAGGGTTATGAGCGTTTTCGCAGCGCCGGGGGAGCTCACGTGGCCGTGGTCTTCATGTCGGCCAGCGAGACCCACAACCGCAAGAACCTGAACTGCAGCGTCGCCGAACAACTCGAGCATCTCCGACCGGTGATGGAGCGCGCAGAGAACGATGGCGTGCCGGTGCGCGCCGTCATTTCGACCGTCTGCGGCTGCCCCTACGAAGGTGACGTGGACCTGGGCGCGGTCGTGTCCCTGAGCCGCAACCTCTTCCAACAGGGGGCCCACGAAGTCTCGCTCGGGGACACGATTGGCGTTGGCCGGCCCGAGCAGGTCCGGGAGCTGGTCCGGGCGGTTGCGGGCGAAGTCCCCCTGGAGAAGATCGCACTGCATCTCCACGACACCTACGGGCGGGCGCTCGTCAACGTCCAGGCGGGCTACGAAGCTGGGGTGCGGACCTTCGACGCGTCTCTCGGCGGACTGGGCGGCTGTCCCTACGCGCCGGGCGCAGCGGGGAACGTGGCGACCGAGGACGTCGTGGATCTCTTCGAAGGAGCCGGGATTTCCACCGGAGTCGATCTCGATCGGCTGGTGGATACCACGGGTTGGCTCGAATCGGATGTGCTCGAGCGGCGCCTGCCGGGTCGCGTGTATCGTGCCGTCCGTGGCCGGCGCCACCGAAGCGGTGGCTAGCAGTTCGCCGAAGCGGCGAACTGCGGGCCGGCGGGTGTCGAAGTCAACGGGTTGCTCGAGAGGAACAGAACATGAAGCGCGGCAAGGATGTCGAAGAGAAGCTTCAGAAGGTCCGGGCCGGTGGCGACGCCAAGTACCACGAAAAGGCCCGCGAGCGGGGCAAGCTCTTCTGTCGCGATCGGATCGCGCGGCTGCTCGATGAGGGATCCTTCGTGGAGGATGCGGCCCTGGCCAACAGCCTGGCCGGCGATCTTCCCGCCGACGGCGTTGTGACGGGAACCGGTCGCATCAACGGCCGCGGCGTCTGCGTGATGGCCAACGACTCCACAGTGAAGGCGGGCTCCTGGGGTGCACGCACCGTCGAGAAGATCCTGCGCATCCAGAAGCAGGCCGAGCGGCTCCAGGTGCCTCTCGTCTACATGGTCGACTCGGCGGGCGCACGGATCACCGACCAGATCCAGATGTTTCCCGGACGCCGTGGCGCCGGTCTGATCTTCCACAACCAGGTGCGGATGTCGGGCATGTTGCCTCAGCTGTGCCTGCTCTTCGGGCCCTCCGCGGCCGGGGGGGCCTACATTCCCGCGTTCTGTGACGTGGTGTTCATGGTCGAGGGCAACGCCAGCATGTATCTCGGCTCGCCACGAATGGCCGAGATGGTGATCGGCCAGAAGACGACGCTCGAGGAGATGGGGGGCGCCAAGATGCACTGCTCGGTCTCGGGCTGTGGCGACCTGCTGGCAAAGTCCGAGCCCGAGGCGATCGAAGCCGCCCGGACCTACCTTTCGTACCTCCCCCAGAGCTGCGAAGGGGAGCTGCCGGTGGTCGACCCCGTGCCCCCCGCGGCCAGCTGTGACGATCTCGAAGAGCTGATCCCCGAACAGGAGAACAAGCTCTTCGACGTCCGAAAGGTCGTCGAGCGCATCGTCGACGCGGATTCCTTCTTC
>SMWR01000146.1 GCA_004356735.1 Deltaproteobacteria bacterium | reverse complement strand
GGTCGCCCGGGTGCTTTCGAATCGCCTCCGAAACATCGCGCCACCACTGGACCGCCTCGCCATCGATGGCGGTGATCCGATCCCCTTCCCGGAGCCCCGCCGCGGCGCCGGGAGAATCCCGCTCGACGAGACCGATCACCGCGTCCGCGCGCGGGATCCCCACCGCCTGCATGCCCACGAAGATCACGACAGGCAGCAGCAGGTTCATGATGGGGCCAGCGAAGACGATGAAGAGCTTCTGCCACAAGGGCTTCGCATCCAGGGTCTCTTCGCGATGGACCTCGACCTCCGGATCGGATTCCTCTTCGTCGGGATTCTCTCCCAGCATCTTGACGAAGCCGCCCAACGGGAACCAGGCCACTACGTACTCCGTATGGCCCCGCTTCCATTGAAGGCGGTGGCGGCCGATTCCGATGGCCGGGCCAAAGCCCAGACTGAACTTGAGCACGCGCACACCACAAGCCTTGGCGGCCAAAAAGTGACCGAGCTCGTGGACGAAGATCAGGACCGAGAGCAACAGAATGAAGGCGAAGCTGTAGTCCGCGAACTGGGTCATGCGGCCCTGCCCGCCTCGGCTGCCACCACGCCGGCCGCCACCTCACGCGCCCAGGCATCGGCGGCGAGTACGTCGTCCAGGCTCTGCAGCTCCGACACCAAGCCGCGTTCGATGTGGGCTTCGAGCACCGCGCCGTTGGTGGCGGCGATGGCCGGGAAGCGGATCCGACCGTCGAGAAACGCTTCAACGGCGACTTCGTTGGCCGCATTCAGCACGGCCGGTGCAGCTTCGTCGGCGGCGAGCGCATCGAAGGCCAGTTGGAGGCACGGGAAGCGCTTGCGGTCGGGCGCTTCGAAGTCGAGGCGCGCCAACGCAGCCAGATCGAGCCGCGGCAAGTCCAGTGGAAGTCGTTCCGGATGGGCCAGCGCGACGGCGATCGGCACGCGCATGTCGGGCAGCCCGAGCTGAGCCAGCACCGAGCCGTCCCGGTACTCGACCAGGGAGTGGACGATCGACTGCGGGTGGACGATGACGTCTACCTGCTCGGGCGTCACGTCGAACAGCCAGCGGGCCTCGATCACCTCGAGTCCCTTGTTCATGAGCGAGGCCGAGTCAATGCTGATCTTGGGCCCCATGTTCCAATTGGGATGGTTGAGCGCCTCTTCCACCGTGGCCTGAGCGATGCGCGCGTCGTCCCAGGTCCGGAAGGGTCCACCCGAGGCCGTCAGGATGATGCGCTCCACGTCCGCGGCGCGCTGCCCGGCCAGCGCCTGGAAGATCGCGCTGTGCTCACTGTCCACCGGCAGAAGCCGAACCTCGTGGGCCTTCACCTCGCGCAGGATCAGGGCGCCCGCCATCACCATCACTTCCTTGTTGGCGAGCGCGATGTCGCGGCCGGCGCGGATGGCGGCCAATGTCGGTGCGAGACCGACGGCTCCCACCAGCCCCGAGACGACCATGTCGGCGGGATGGGTCGCGACGGCGGTGAGCCCCTCGGCGCCCGTAACGATTTCGACGTCGGCGCCGTCAAGTCGGGTGCGCAGTTCGGCGGCGTCCTCCTCGTCGGCCACGGACACCAGCCCCGGGCGGAAGCGACGTACCTGCTCGGCCAGCTTCTCGACGTTGCGGCCGGCCGCCATGGCCGTCACTTCGTAGCGGTTGGCAAACTCGGAGACCACGTCGAGCGTCTGTTCTCCGATGCTCCCGGTGCTCCCGAGCAGAACCAGGCGTTTGCGCCCCGCACTCACGCGCGCGCTCACGGGGTCAGCTCCGCACCTGGGCGCTGGTGCGCCCGAACCGACGCTCCCGGCGCTCGTAATCGCGGAGCGCTTCCACCAGGTGATCCTTGCGGAAGTCCGGCCAACGCACATCGGTCACGAAGATCTCCGTGTAAGCAATCTGCCACAGCAAGAAGTTCGACACCCGAGATTCGCCGCCGGTTCGAATCAGGAGATCCGGATCCGGGATCTCCGGGTCGTAGAGATACTCCGCGAAGGTCTTCTCATCGAGCGCCTCCGGGTCGAGCTTGCCGTTCTCGGCGTCGCGCAGGAGCTGGCGCACCGCATCGACAATCTCCTGCCGACCGCCGTAGGAGAGGGCGAAGACGAGATGCATCTCTCGGTTCTCGCGCGTCTTCTGTTCGGCTTTCTCGAGCTTCTCGAGCACACTCGTCGGCAGACGATCGCGGCGCCCAATCGATCGCACTCGGATCCCGTTGCGGATCACCTCGTCGAGCTCGGATTCCAAGTAGTGCTCGAGCAGCCGCATCAACTCATCGACTTCATCTTGGGGTCGGTTCCAATTCTCGAGGGAGAAGGCGTACAGCGTCACGAACTCGATGCCGAGTTCGTGGGCCGCCCGGATCACCGCGCGCACGGCCTCCAGACCTTGCCGGTGACCCTCGATGCGGGAGAGACCGCGGTCCTGGGCCCATCGGCCGTTGCCGTCCATGATGATGGCAACGTGGCGCGGAATGGCGTCGGGCTGGAGCCTGCGTTCCTGCATCATCAGACCTGGAGGATCTCCTCCTCCTTGGCATTCGTCATCCCGTCAATCTTCTTGACGAAATCGTCGGTGAGGCCCTGGATCTTCTTTTCCGCCTGGTGGCGATCGTCTTGGGGCACCGCCCCGTCGGACTCCAACTCCTTGAGCATCGACAGTGCGTCGCGCCGTGCCTCCCGAATCCCCACCTTGTGATCTTCGGCCTGGCGGTGAACGTGTTTGACGAGCTCCTTGCGCCGCTCCTCGGTGAGCGGCGGAATCGGAATTCGCACGACCGTTCCGTCGCTGGCCGGCGTGAGGCCCAGGTCGGATGCTTGGATCGCCTTCTCCACCGCCTGGATCATGCTCTTGTCGTAGGGCGAGACCACGATCAGCCGCGGATCCGGGGTAGCCAGATTGGCGAGCTGGTTGAGTGGAGTCGGCGTTCCGTAGTAGTCGACCTGTATGCCGTCCACCAGCGCCGTACTGGCGCGGCCGGTCCGCACCTTCTGGAGCTCAGCCCGTAAGCTTCGCACCGCTTTGTCCATGCTCTCCTTGGCCTCGTCACTGACCAGCACGACGTCTTTTTGCGCCATGTCTCCGCTACTCCCCGACTCGGGTGCCGATGGCTTCGCCGCTCGCCACCTTCTGAAGGTTTCCCCGTACCCCACTGTCAAAGACCACGATCGGCAGCCCGTTCTCTCGACACAGCGCCAACGCCGTCTGGTCCATCACCCGCAGGTTCTTCTGAATGGCCTCGTCGAAGCTCAGGCTGTCGTATCGCTTCGCCTTGGAATTCTCCCGGGGATCATCGTCGTAGACACCGTCTATACCCAGTTTGGCCATCAGGATGATCTCGCAATTGAGCTCGGCGGCGCGAAGAGCAGCGGCGGTGTCCGTTGAGAAGTACGGATTGCCCGTGCCTGCCGCGAAGACCACCACTCGTCCCTTCTCGAGATGCCGCTCGGCGCGGCGCCGGATGTAGGGCTCGGCCACCGACTGGATCTCGATGGCCGACAGTACCCGGGTCGCCAGTGCCTCTTTCTCGAGGGCGTCCTGCAATGCCAGGGCGTTGATCACACTGGCCAGCATGCCCATGTAATCGGCGCTGGTCCGGTCGAGGCCCTGGGCCGCAGCATCGATCCCACGGATTACGTTGCCGCCGCCGATCACCACGCAGACCTGAGTGCCAAGTTCGTGAACCTCACGCAGGTCGCGAGCAACGTCGGCGATGACGCTGGGGCTGATGCCGAAACCGCCCTCTCCGGCCAGCCTCTCTCCCGAGAGCTTGATCAGTAGCCTGCGGTAGGCCGCCTTCACGCTTCGCTCGCCTCTCCGAGCTTGAAGCGCTGGAAGCCCACGACATGGATGTCGCCCGCCTGCTTGAGAAGATCGCCCACGGTCTTGTCGGGATCCTTCACGAACGCCTGCCGCACCAAGCACACCTCCGATAGGAACTTGTTGAGCTTCCCTTCGACAATCTTGTCGATCACCTTCTCCGGCTTGCCCGCCTGGATGGCTTGATTCCGGTAGATCTTTCGCTCGGACTCGAGCAGATCGATCGATACGCCGTCGCGGTCGATCGCCACCGGCGAGGGATCGGCCGCCGCCACATGCATGGCCACGTCCTTGGCCAGACTGTCGAGCCCATTAGCACCCCGGAGCGCCACGATCACCCCCACCCTGCCGCCCGTATGAACGTAGCCGCCGGCCGTGCCGTCGTCCGCGATGACGCGCGCGACGCGCTTCACCTGAATGTTCTCTCCAAGCTTGGCAATGGCAGCCGTGATGCGGTCGGCCACCTTCTTGCCACCGACCATGGCCTCGAGGAGCTTCTCGGGACCCTCGAGGGTCGTGTCGGCAGCCACGGCTGTGGCCAGCGAATTCACGAGCGCACTGAAATCGTCCGTGCGCGCCACGAAGTCGGTCTCGCAACCGACCTCGACCATCCCCGCTGTTCCAGCGTCGAATGCGATGCTGACCAGGCCCTCGCTGGTTGCACGCCCCTCGCGCTTGCCCGCCTTGGCGAGCCCTTTCTCCCGCAGCAGTTCGACTGCCTTGCTGGCGTCGCCGCCCGCCTCCGAGAGCACCTTTTTGCAGTCCATCATGCCCGCGCCGGTCTGGTCACGAAGTGCCTTGACCGCCGCCGCCGTAATCTGGGCCACCGTTCTCCTCTCCTACGACGGTTCTTTGGCCGTCTCGCCCGCCGCAGCCTCTGCGGCTGGAGCCGGTGTCGGTTCCGGTGCCGCCGCAGGTGTAGCTGCTGCCGCCGGCGCCCGGGCGTGCACATCTTCTTGATCGCGCCGACCCCCGAACGAGGCCGGAGCGCGCCCGGATGGCTGGCTGATCTCGACCACGACGCGACCGGTTGAGGTGGGCGACTTCTCGGCCGCCACCGCCTTGGCCCGCTCGGCCTCGACCACCTCCGCCTTCACGCGTTCCTGGTGGATGGCATCGCCCTCGATGCAGGCGTCGGCAAAACGCGAGCAGTAGAGCTGGAGCGCTCGAATCCCGTCGTCGTTTCCGGGCACCACGAAGTCAATGCGGTCCGGACTGCAGTTCGAATCGACGATGGCAACGATCGGGATTCCGAGGCGCTGGCCCTCGCTGACGGCGATGGCCTCCCGGTTGACGTCGACGATGAAGATGGCTTGGGGGAGCTTGGTCATCTCCTTGATGCCAGCGAGCGACTTCTTGTATTTCTCAACGGTGCGATTGACCCGGGACAGCTCCTTCTTTGTGTAGCTGGCCACTTTTTCTTCATCTGCCAGGAGTTCGAGCAGCTCCTTGAAGCGGTCGATCGACTTCTTGACCGTCTTGAAGTTCGTGAGCATCCCGCCGAGCCAGCGGTTGTTCACGTAGTACTGACCGGCACGCTGGGCCTCGAGCATGATCGGACCCTGGGCCTGTCGCTTCGTGCCCACGAAGAGCACCTTTCCGCCACTGGCCGTGGTCTCGCACACGAAGTCGAGCGCGTCCTGGAAACGCGGCAACGTCTGATCGAGGTCGACGATGTGCACGCCGTTCCGCTCGCCGAAGATGAAGGGCTTCATCCTCGGATTCCAGCGGTGGGTCTGATGACCGAAGTGGACGCCCGCTTCGATCAGATCATGAATGTTCAGCTCGGATCGTTCGAGGGCGGCAGCCGTTTCGCTCGTGCCGCCCGCATCCGCCGAGGTGGGAACCTCGGAGGTCGGTTCGCTCATGCGATTTCTCCTTCGCGGTTGATCCTCCGCTCTGCGCCGTTTTCCGACAGGGCACGCCTGCCCTGCCTCCCCGAAACCCGACCTCCCCCACCCCGTCGCCTCCAGAGTCCGCTGGCGGCAGGGGCGTGGTCGAGCACCGCTCGGGCGACCCGGAACGTGTGAATTGGCAGATAGTTAGCAGACCCCTAAGCACCCGTCAGCTGGTGTATTCGGCATTGATTCGGACGTAATCGTAGGTCAGGTCACAGCTCCACACCTCGGCCTCGCCGCGGCCAACCCCGAGGCAAATCGACACCTCGACCTCGGACGCCTCGAGCCTCCGGGCGGCTCGTCGACGGGCAGCACGGCCCGTTGGGGCGCCGTTTCGAAACACGCTGACTCCCCCGAGGGAAACCTCGGTCCGGTCCAGCTTCAGCCGAACCCGACCCGCTCCCACGGTCTGGAGGATCCGACCCCAGTTGGGATCGCGTCCGAAAATAGCCGTCTTGACCAGCACGGAGTTCGCGATGCGCCGAGCGGCACGCTCGGCCTCGGCCGAATTGCGGGCACCGGAAACCCGGACGGTGATCAGCTTGGTCGCGCCTTCGCCGTCCCGGGCCAGGTCCCGCGCCAGGGCCACGGAAACCTCGCGTACGGCGGCTTCGAACTTGCGTAGCCCCGGGCTCCGCGCGTTCTGGATCAACGGATTTCCGGCCACACCGCTCGCCAGCAACAGGGTCGTATCGCTGGTCGACGCTTCGCCATCCACGGTCACCCGATTGAAGCTCGCATCCGCCGCGCGCTTCAACACCCGACGCAGGATCGGTGCCGACACGGCCGCATCAGTCGCCAGGAACGCCAGCATGGTCGCCATGTCCGGCTCGATCATGCCCGAACCCTTGGCGATGCCGGCGACCGTGACGTTTCGCCCGCCCAGACGGATCCGCGTCGAGGCGCACTTCGGAAACGTATCGGTCGTCATGATCGCTCGGGCTGCCTCTTCCCAGCCCGTGGTCTCGAGCCTCGCGGTCGCGGCACCGATCCCGCGACGCACGTTGGCCATCGGCAGTGGTTCGCCAATCACGCCCGTCGATGCCACGAAGACCTCCTCGGTCTTCACACCGAGCTTCGCGGCGGCCAGCTCCGCCATGGCCTTCGCATCGCGGTAGCCGCATTCGCCGACGGCGACGTTGGAGCAGCCGCTGTTGACGACGACGGCGCGCGCGCGGCCGCGCCGCGCCACCCGACGCGACCATTCCACCGGCGCACCCACCACCGTCGAGCGCGTAAACACACCGGCCGCCGTAGCGGGAACGTCGCTCACCAGCAGGGCCAGATCGTGAGCATCGTCTTTGATGCCGCAGGCAACGCCGGCGGCGCGAAAGCCCGGAACCTTGATCATCGCATCAGGCGCCGTGGCACTTCTTGTACTTCTTGCCACTCCCGCACGGGCAGGGAGCGTTGCGCTTCACCCTGCCGGGCGGGCGGGAGCCGCCGGCCGGGTCCGCAACCGGTCCCGAACCTCGACGGGCGGACACTGCCGCGGCTCCAGCCGTGGGAGCTGCGAGTTGGGGCCCCGGGCGAATGGGGACCGACTCCTCGGCCGGGTCCCTGAGCTGGACCTTGTAGACGAACTCGAGGGCCTGGCTATCCACCCGCGCGTCCATCTCCTGGAAGAGCGCGAAGCCTTCCCGCTGGTATTCGAGCTTGGGGTCGCGCTGACCGTAGCCACGCAGGCTCACACCCTCCCGCAAGCCATCCATGGTGTGGAGATGATCCTTCCACTGGGCGTCGAGGATCTGCAGCAGGAACTCGCGCTCGAGATCCTCGAATCGTGGATAGCCGAGCTCGGGGTACTGGTCGGCGAACTGATCGCACTCTTTCTTCTTGTCTTCGAGGGAACGCACCACCCGGTCGTGGATTTCTCGACCCAGCAGGTTCCGGTCCGTGGCCGGCTTGCCTTCGATCATGAAGGGCGCCTGGGCCGGCTCGAATGGGACGCCGAACTGACCCTGCAGGGCCAGCGCAAGATCCCGCATCTCCTCGGCACCGGGCTGACCCTTCTCGGGCCAATGCTGATCGAGGAGGTCGACCACGCCGCCTTCGGTCATGTCGAGGATTTCGACATGGACGTTCTCGGCGGCCATCGCCTCGCGACGTCGGTGGTAGAACGCCTGGCGCTGCTTGTTCATGACGTCGTCGTATTCCAGCAGGTGCTTGCGGATGTCGAAGTTGCGGGCTTCGACCTTCTTCTGGGCGTTCTCGATCACTCGGGTCAGGAGCTTGTTCTCGATCGCCTCGCCCTCTTCGACGCCGACCCGGTCCCACCAGGTGGCGACACGCTCGGACTCGAAGATCCGCAGCAGGTCATCTTCCAGGGAGAGACAGAACTGCGTGGATCCGGGGTCGCCCTGTCGACCCGCGCGACCGCGTAGCTGGTTGTCGATCCGACGGCTCTCATGACGTTCGGTGGCAAGGATGTGGAGCCCCCCGGCCGCCACGACTGCTTCCCGCTCGCCCAAGCACTGGGCCTCGAACTCGGCCAAGCGCGCCGGGTAATCCGGGTGCTGCTTGTCGTGGCCGCACTTGTCCAGAGCCAGAAACTCCGGGTTCCCGCCGAGCACGATGTCGGTACCACGGCCGGCCATGTTCGTGGAAATCGTAAGCGCATCCTTGCGCCCGGCCTGGGCAACGATATCCGCCTCGCGTTCGTGCAGCTTGGCATTCAGGACGTTGTGCTTGATGCCCTGCTTCGTGAGCTTTTTCGAGAGCATCTCCGAGGTTTCGATGGAGATGGTGCCCACCAGGATCGGCTGCCCTCCGGCATGGCGTTCCTTGATGTCCTCGATGACGGCGTTGAACTTCTCCCGCTTCGTCTTGAAGACAACGTCGGCCTCATCGAGGCGAATCATCGGGCGGTTGGTGGGAATCACGAGCACGTCGAGGTCGTAGATGTTGGCGAACTCGGGGGCTTCGGTGTCCGCCGTACCCGTCATCCCCGCAAGCTTGTCGTACATGCGGAAGAAGTTCTGGAAGGTGATGGACGCCAGGGTCTGGTTCTCGGGCCGGACCGTGATCCCTTCCTTCGCCTCGACAGCCTGATGCAACCCGTCGGACCAGCGTCGGCCCGGCATCAGACGGCCCGTGAACTCGTCGACGATGACGATTTCCTTCTGGCCCGTCTCACCCGGCCTCACCACGTAGTCGACGTCAACTCGTTTGAGCGTATGGGCCAGCAGCGCCTGATTGACCGCGTGGAGCACTGGGATCATCTCGGGGTCGTAGAGGTTCTCGACGCCCATCGTCTTCTCGACCTTGCGAACGCCATTTTCGGTGAGCGTGGCGCTGTGCGACTTCTCATCGATCCAGTAGTCGCCGCGTTCCTCCACGCCTTCCTTGTAGTCGCCCTTCTCACCCGCCGTGAGGCGCGGGATCACGCGATTCACGACGGCATAGATCTGCGTATTCTGCTCGGATGGACCCGAGATGATCAGCGGCGTCCGCGCTTCGTCGATCAGGATCGAGTCGACCTCGTCCACGATGGCGTAGTGGAGGTCACGCTGTACACACTGTTCCGGCTTGAACTTCATGTTGTCGCGCAGGTAGTCGAAGCCCAACTCGTTGTTCGTGGCGTAGGCGATGTCGGAGGAATAGGCCTCGCTGCGCTGAGCTTCGCTCTGGTCGTGGACGATGACGCCCACCGAAAGCCCGAGGAAGCGATGCACCTCACCCATCCAATCAGAGTCGCGCCGGGCCAGGTAGTCGTTGACCGTCACCACGTGCACTCCGCGGCCGGTCAGCGCATTGAGATAGCACGGGAGGGTCGCGACCAGGGTCTTGCCCTCGCCCGTCTTCATCTCGGCGATGCATCCCTGGTGAAGCACCACCCCGCCGATGATCTGCACGTCGTAGTGGCGCTGACCGAGGGTGCGCTTCGCAGCCTCGCGCACGGTGGCGAAGGCTTCGGGAAGCAGATCGTCGAGTGGCTCACCGTTTTCGATGCGCTGCCGAAAGACGGCCGTGCGACTGCGCAGCCCGTCGTCCGATAGCAAGACGAGCTCGCTCTCGAACGAGTTCACCCGTTCCACGGTGGGCACGATTCTCTTCAGGACCCGATCGTTGTGGCTCCCGAAGACTTTTTGTAGAAAGCTGGCCATCCGTCTCGACCCGTAGACCATCGCTCGTGGCGACCGGTCCCGGTTCTATCCCTCTGATGGGGGGGGCGGCGTCGAAGTGTACGGAAGCGGCAGGTAGGCGGCAAACCCGCGACACTTCTGGCGTTTTCGTCAGGCTACCGCGGAGATCGGAAATCAGTCAAAGATGTAGTCGAGCGGGTTCACGGCCTTGCCCTTCACTTCCACCGCGTAGTGGATATGGGGGCCCGTGCTGCGGCCGCTATTGCCGAGGGAGGCAATGCGCTGGCCGCGCTCGACCTGCTGGCCGCGCTTTACATGCACGTCCGCGTTGTGCCCGTAATGGGTGCGGATCCCGTAACCGTGGTCGATGATGACGGTCTTGCCGAGGGGGCCCTTGGAGCCGGAGTAGGTGACCTTTCCGCGCGCCGTGGCCACCACGTCGGTGCCGCGCGCGCCGGCGATATCGATCCCGGCATGGAACTGGCGCTTGCCCGTAAACGGTGAAATCCGTGTGCCGAAGCGCGACGTCAGCCAGCCCTGGGTCGGCCAGATGGCAGGGGACGAAGCCAGCTTCGCGTGCTTGTTCTCCAGCTGCCCGACCAGCTCCTGGAGCGAGAGGAGGCGCTGGTCAGCCCGGAAGGCCAGCTGGCGCGCCTCGTTCCGAAGCGCACTGATGCGATCATCAGCTGTGCGCGCGTTCGCCTTGTGCTCGACGCGCGCGCCCGCAGCTTCGCTCGCATTCGCACTCTGGGGGGGAAGGGCTGCTTGGGCAGCAGCGTTGCTCGGCACCGCCTCGGCATCGCCGAATCCGCGCGCTTGAGTCGCCAGGTCGCCCGTTTCAACGGTTCCAACCTCAACCACACCCGCGCCGCCGGTCGCAACCGATCCTGGCAGGTTCGCGATCGTCCGCACCTTGCGCTCAAACTCGCGAACCGAGTCCAGCGAGGCCTGCACACCGAACAGGGCCTCATCGAAATCGTCGATGCGCGCCTGCTGCTCGGCCGTTTCGATCCGCAGACCTTCGAGCTCCACATGATCGATCCGCACCCGGACGTAGTCCACGAAGACGATCAGAAGGACGGCGGCCACTGCCGCTGCGCCCCAGATCGCACGCTTTACGGTCGAATGTCGAATATCGAAGCGTCGCACCGGTGACGTCTCGTCCGATACCAGGATCAGTGAATAGTGTTGCACTTCCGATTTCATCTACCGCATCCCTCCGTCCGTTCCCTCTACGGGCACCGTGATGCGAAGCCGAAGCTTCCCCAACCGCAGCTCGTCACCATCGGAAAGGGCAATGCGAGCCTCCTGCTTGCCGTTCACCCGGGTTCCGTTCGTGCTGCCGAGGTCTTGCATGAAGAATCCGTCCTTGTCGTATCCAATCGCCGCGTGGGCACGAGAGATCGTCGCTTCCGCGATCACCATGTCCGCACTGCGCCCGCGCCCAATCACCATCCAGTCCCGATCGACCGGCACTTCGAGGTCTTCGTAGAAGCCCCGCAGCACCCGGATCGATGCTCCCGAGGGAACCGGTCCGGCCTCTTCCGGACCCTTCCGGCCGGCGACCGGCAGATCCCCTTCGATTGACATCGACCCTCCCCTTTCCAGGCACAGTGACCGTGCGCACACGAAACGCGTACGCTGCAGGGCGCCCCTCTTCAATCGGCCCCTTGGCCCCTGGGCTTGAACGGATTCAATGCTTCAGGGACACGCAGCCGCAGGGCGCAAGCCTTCGCGGCAGCAAGCCGCAGTGGCATCCGAGGTCACGGGCCCCCTGGGGACAGCTTCAGGCCTGGGGCGATCGGGCCGCCACCAGCTCACGGGCGTGGGCCAGGGTGGCCTCCCCGATTTCGGTTCCACCCGCCATGCGGGCGATCTCGCGGATGCGCTCGTCGCCTTCGACCCGACGGATGCTGGCCTCGGTACGGCCCTTCCGGATGGTCTTCTCGACCTTGAAGTGGCGGTGGGCGAAGGAAGCGACCTGGGGCAGATGGGTGATGCACAGGACCTGATGGTGAGCGGCCAATTCGGCCAGGCTGCGGCCTATCCGGTCGGCAGCCTCGCCCCCCACGCCGGCGTCGAGCTCGTCGAAGACCAGCACCATGCCGCCGCCGCTGCCGCGTAGCGCCCCCTTGATGGCGAGGAAGGCGCGCGACAGCTCGCCCCCCGACGCCACCTTCCGGAACGATCGCAGCGACTCGCCGGCATTGGCACTGAAGCGAAACTCCGGCGTCTCGAGCCCGCCGGGCCCGCAGGGAAGGCCTTCGGCCACGGGCGCCGGCACGAGGGCGACCTCGAAGCGGGCGTGGAGCATGCCGAGATCGCGCAGGCGCTGCTGGACCTCGCGTCCCAGGCGCTTGCCCGCCTTCTTCCGAGCCGCAGACAAGGACATCGCCGCCTCGAGCAAGCGGGCCGCGGTAGCGTCGCGCTCTTGGCGCAGCGTCGTCTCGCGTTGGTCGGCAGCTCCGATCGACGCGAGCTCGCTGGCCGCCTCGTCACGAAAGCGGAGAACTTCTTCCACGCTGGCACCGTACTTGCGCTTGAGCCGTTCGACTTCGCCCAGTCGTTCGTCCAGGTCCGAGAGCCGCGCCGGATCGGCCTCGATGCCGGCCAAATAGCGCTCCAGATCGAGACCGGCCTCTCGAACCTCGCTGGCCAGATCGGCGAGCCGTCCGCCCCAGCCATCGAGACGCGGGTCCAAGCGTTCAAGCGCTTCGAGCAATCGCCGCGCCCGCTCCAGCGCATCCGCGGCGCCGCGGGCGTCGTCTGCCAGCGGATCTCCCATCAGCTGGGCGAGGGCCTCGGCACTCTCCTGCTGCAGCCGCCCGGCGTGGACCAGGCGGGCTCGATCGGCCTCGAGTTCGGCAAAGGCTTCGGGGTCGAGTTCGGCCTCGTCGATCTCGGCCAGCTGGAAGCTCAGGATGTCCTGACGGCGTTCGCGCTCCCGGGCCGCCGTCACCAGCCGAGCGAACTCCTTGTCAAGAGTCCGCAACTGCTCGTAAAGGCGCGCCACCGTTTCGCGACTCTCCAGCAGGTCGCCCATCCGATCGAGTAGCAGGCCGTGTTCGTCCGCTCGCAGCAGCGCCTGGGAATCGTGCTGGCTCGAGATCTCGATCCGGCCCCGAAAGAGTTCTGTCAGGGTGCCCACGGGAACCAACTGGCCTGACAGGCGGGCGCGGCCGCGTCCCTCACGGGCCACCGATCGCTGAACGATCAGCTCGTGGTTCTCGGTCTCGAAGCCGCGCTCCGACAGCTCGCGTTCCAGGTCCGGGACATCCTGCGTCAGGAACACCGCCTCGACGCGGGCCGCATCGCTTCCTTCCCGAATCACGTCGGTGGAGAAGCGAGCACCGGCCAACAGGGCCAGGGAACCGAGCACGATGGACTTGCCTGCTCCGGTCTCCCCGGTGAGCACGTTCAGTCCGGGCCCGAACTCCAGCTCACCACGGGTGAGGATGGCCACGTTCTCGATCCGAAGCGTCTCGATCAACGCTCCCCCCAGCGCAGCTTGGCTCGCATGACTTGGAAGCGATTCCGGTTCGGTGGCGTCAACAGGTGCGCCGGGTGGGGCGAGCGGCGAACCGTGACGAGATCGCCCTCTGCCAGCTCGCGGCCCACCTGACCGTCGACCGTCAGGTGTACCTCTCCACCACGCGCGTCCTTCACGCGAATCTCGATGACACAATGTCCAGGCAACACCAGCGGCCGCTGGGTCAGCGTGTGGGGTGAGATCGGGGTGAGCAGGATCGTCTCCACGGTGGGAAGCAGCAGCGGTCCGCCGGCCGACAGGGAGTAGGCCGTCGAGCCTGTGGGTGTCGCGACAATCAGGCCGTCGGCGTGGTAGGTCGTGACCTCGCTGCCATCGGCCCGAGTCTCCAGGTGCACCATCCGGGACAAGGCCGTGTTGGAGACGACGGCATCGTTGAGTGCGATGTAGCGTCCCAGGTCTTCGCCGTCCCGGGTCACTGCGACATCGAAGCGCATCCGCTCCTCGACTTCGAACCGTCCGGCCAAAACGCCCTCGAGGCTCGGGAAGAGATTTTCGCGAGCAGTCTCGGCGAGGAAGCCCAGTGTGCCCAGGTTGACGCCCAGAATCGGCACGTTGCGCGAACCGATGGCGCGGGCCACCGCCAGCAACGTGCCGTCACCGCCCAGCACGACCATCAGATCGACCTTCTGGGCCAGGTCTCCGCGCAGCATGCCCGTCGCACGGGTCCAGCGACCGGCGTCGGGATCGGGCAGGACTTCGATGGCGCGATCCAGCAGCCACTTCTCGAGCTCGCGAACGATGTCCGCCAGCTCGCGCTCTCCCGGCTTGACGCAGACTCCGATGGCTCGCACATCCACGGCGAACGACCTCCCTGACCTCTCACGGGCACCGGCCATGATTCCACGTTGCTAGGCTTCCCGCATGTCCCCTGACGACTCGCTCGAGCTGTTCCCGCGACCGAGTCAGCCGCCGCGCTCCGCCTTCGACCCCAAAGCGCCGCTGGCCGACCGAATGCGGCCGCGCAGCCTCGACGAGGTCGTGGGCCAGGATCACCTGGTGCGTCCGGGCGGCCCGCTGCGCGCACTGGCCGATTCCGACGAGCTTCCGTCGCTCGTCTTGTGGGGCCCGCCGGGATGCGGAAAAACCACCCTGGCCGGCTTGCTGGCTGCGGCCACGGGGGCACGCTTCGAGGCGCTCTCGGCCGTGATGGCTGGTGTGAAGGAGATCCGGGCCGTCATCGAACGGGCCCGACGCGAACGCGGCTCGGGTACCCGCACGCTGTTGCTGCTCGATGAGATCCACCGACTGAATCGGGCGCAGCAGGATGC
>SMWR01000145.1 GCA_004356735.1 Deltaproteobacteria bacterium | reverse complement strand
TACGTGCATCGCACCGGTCGCACGGGACGCACCGGCAAGGCTGGCGTGGCGATCTCCCTGGTCTCGGGCCTGGACATCGGCAACTTCCGCTACCTCCAGAAGGTGAACAAGATCGAGATCAAGGAGCGCAAGGTGCCCAAGCAGAGCGAGCTGCTGGAGCGGCTGCGCGATCGACTGATGGTCAAGGTCGAGCAGGAGGTTCGCGCGTTGCCGGAACGCGAGCGGACCTTCCAGACCGACCGCTTCGTTCCGATCGTGAAGATGATGTCCAAGAACGAAGAAGGCCAGCGCGACCTCGCCGCCATTTGCGCCGCATACATGAAGGAACACCGACCGGAAACCCAGGTGAGCGAAGCGAAACGCGACGCGCCTTCCGATCGATCGGACGCTCCGCGCGAAAGTCGCGGACCCCGGCGAGGCAAGAGCCGCGGGCGACGGCCCCGCCAGCGTCGCTGAGACCCGTGCGCATCGCGGTCTTCTGCGGTTCGAGCCGGAAATCACCGAAAGCGTTGCTCGAGTCCGCGTGGATCGTGGGCCAAGAGCTTGGACGCCGCAGACACACGCTCATCTATGGCGGCGGACGGACCGGCCTGATGGGCGCCGTCGCCGACGGAACCCTGGCAGCGGGCGGCGTGGTTCACGGAATCATCCTGCGTGAGTTCATCGACATGGACGTCCATCATCCCGGTATCGACGAACTCACTCCGGTCGATGATATGCGCTCGCGAAAGGCCGGATTGGACGAGCGGGCCGATGCGTTCATCGCACTGCCGGGAGGCTACGGAACTCTCGAAGAGATCACGGAGATCCTCTCCTTTCGCAAGCTGGGTCACCACCATCGGACCGTGGTCCTGCTGAATGTGGACAGCTTCTACGATGGACTGATCCGTCAGATCGAGCGAGGTGTCGCCGAATGCTTCGACGATTCGGATGCCCTCGACTACTTCCGGGTCACCGAGGACCCGCGTGATGCCGTCGATCTCTGCGAGACGTCGCTCAACGCCGCTAGGGACTGAAGCGCTCGCCGGCGACGAAAAGTTCGGGCCCGGACGGATCGATGGCCGCCGAGTTTCCAGCCGCGACCAGCAAGACGAGGGCGGAAACACTGGACGGCCGCGCATCGCGAAGCCCCTTGGCCAACTCCGCTGCGTCGGACCGGCCGCCGACCACGAGTACCTCCTCCGACGGACGCAGCACCCGACGTTCCGATTCCAGGATCTCGACGCCGGCGGCTTCACCGGCGGCGTCGAGCAAGAACACGGTGGACGGGCCCGTCGCCGGCCGGTTCAGACACCACTCGACGGCGGCCTCGGTGTTCTCGAAGCGCTCGAGGCAATCCTGGGCCAGCAGGATTGCCGGCGCCTCGACCGCAGCGCCAACCTCACACGAGACGGCGACCCCTAGGCCCCGCTCATTGACGCCGATCAACGACGAGGTCAACCAGGGGTGGGTCAGCTCCACCGATCGAAACAGACCTTCGGGCCGACTGCGCCGGATCAGGGTGTCGCCCTGGCAGCCCCGAGCCAACAGGGCGTGCTCCTGGATCGTCGCTGCCATGGGCGCCGGCTCCCCGTCGGCATCCATCTGCCGGACGAGCCAGATTTCGGAGACACCCGCGCCGACGGACAGGCCCGCCATCGATTCCGACTGGTGAGGGTAGTGCCGCTTGACGTCGCGCAGGCGACGGCCCGCCGATCCACCCGGAAGCAGATCCTCGAGCTTCTCGACGATCGACCGTCGGGCCGCGCTTCGTTCGAGATCGATCCGACAAGCTCTGCCCTGGGCGAGACCCAGGTCCCGCGGTGCACCTTCACACTCGATCTGCAGGGTCACGTAGCGGTCCCGGGACTTCAGCTTCGCTGGGAATCGACGATGGGAAGCACGGGGTTGAGCGAACCCGTGCGATAGCCCTCGAGATCGAGGGACACCCAACGAAATCCGAGGGGTTTGATGGCGTGCGCCATCTTCACCGCCATCTCGGGATCGAGCGCTCGATGGATCTCGTCAGGCGCGATCTCGATCCGCGCAAGCTCACCGTGATGGCGCAACCGCACCTGCCGAAAGCCCAGACCGCGGAGGCGTTCCTCGCCTTCCTCCACCTGGCGCAGCCGTTCGACGGTGACCTCTGTACCGTGGGGCAGGCGCGACGAGAGACAGGCCGATGCCGGCAGGTCGGCGGTCGGGAGCCCAGCGCGCCGAGACAGCTCGCGAATGTCGGCCTTCGACAAGCCGGCCTCGAGCAACGGAGACAAGACGCCGTGCTCGTGGGCGGCCCGATGTCCCGGTCGGAAGTCGGAGGTGTCGTTGGTGTTGATTCCGTAGGCAACCGACTCGAACCCGAGCTGGATGCGAAGCTCATCGAGCACGTCGAACAGCTCCGACTTGCAGTGGTAGCAGCGGTCGGGTGCGTTGGCGCGATAGGCCTCGCTCTCCATCTCCAGCGTCGACACGAAGCGGTGGGCCATGCCGACCTGAGCGCTCACCTTCTCGGCCATCTCCCGGTGGCTGCGCGGATACGAAGGCGAGGCGGCGGTAACCGCCAGACTGCTCTCCCCCAGCTCGCGGTGTGCCGCATAAGCCAGATAACTGGAATCGACGCCGCCCGAGAAGGCCACCAGCAGGCGCCCTGCGCCGTGCAGGATTTCGCGCAGGCGGTCCTCTTTCTGCTGGAGTTCCGGGGAGATGGCCGACACTCGACGAGGGTACGAAGGGGACGCCGACGGGTCAAGCCGCACCCCGGCAGCGAGGCTCACGGGCCGGCTATGCTGAAGCGACGGAGGGGGGATGACCAAGCTTCGCGTCGGATTGCTCTTCGGGGGCCGTTCCGTCGAGCACGAAGTGTCGGTGGCGTCGGCGGCGTCGATCCACCAGGCGCTCGACCCGACCCGCTACGACATCACGCTGATCGCGGTCGATCGGGAGGGCCGCTGGCACCTGGGCCAGCCGGAGATCCCACTCGAGGCGACCGTGAAGGGCGCGGTCGTGAACCTCCGGGCGGCGCCCGGCGACGGACACCTGCTTCCGGTCGAGCCCGGCAGCAAGGATTTCGGCGCTCGGCTCGACGTGATTCTTCCGATCATCCACGGTCGCGGCGGCGAGGACGGTTCGCTCCAAGGTCTGCTGGAGCTGGCCGGCGTCCCCTACGTCGGTTCCGGCATCCTGGGCTCAGCGCTCCAGATGGACAAGGAGACTTCCAAGCGCCTGCTGCAAGCGGCCGGACTTCCTGTCCTTCCTGGGGTGTTGGTCCGCAGCCGCAGGCTCGAGACCAACCCCGACGAAGTATCCCGACGTGTTCTCGAGGAGATCGGCCTGCCCTTGTTCGTGAAGCCGGCCAACCAGGGATCTTCGGTGGGTATTCACAAGGTCTCGGAATCGGCCCAGCTGCTTCCGGCCCTGCGCGACGCGGCGCGCTACGACACCAAGGTCCTATGCGAGCGGGGCATCGACGCCCGCGAGATCGAAGTCGCCGTGCTCGGTATCGACCCCATCGAAGCCTCGGTACCGGGTGAGATCCGGACCGAACGCGAGTTCTACGATTACGAAGCAAAGTACGTCGACAAGGAGACCAAGCTGCTGGTGCCGGCCCCTCTCGACGACGAGCAGACTCGGAAGGTCCGCAAGCTCGCTGTCGATGCGATGATGGCATTGGAGGGTGAAGGAATGGGACGCGTCGACTTTCTGCTGGAACGCGACACTGGCCACTTCTACATCAACGAGGTGAACAGCCTGCCGGGCTTCACCGAAGCCTCGATGTACCCGCGCCTCTGGGAAGCCAGCGGACTGCCCTACCCCGCGCTGCTCGACCGGCTGATCGAACTCGCGCTGGAACGCCACCAGGAACGCAGCCAGCTCGAAACCGTCAACCGTCGGCGTGAGGACGTAGCAAGCGGACCTTGCTGAACGTTCACCCCTGACCGGCGTCAACCGATCGCGGCGGCTCGGAGCGGTGAACGGCAAGCGACGGAGACCCGTTGGGGGTTTGTGGGCAGCGGCGAAACAGTTCCGTGTGGAGAAAAACCAAACCCCAATCGACGTCCCCGCTAGCTTCTGGCGGGGGCCACTCCGGTCACGGCTTGATTACGTAACCCAGTGCGCGAAGCTGGTTGAGGCGAAGTGCGTCGAGTTCGATCTTGAGGGTTTCGACACCCCAGGGGCTCTCAGTGACTTCGAGGTACGCCTTGGCCATGCCGGCCAGGCGCTCCGCCTCCGGGTCGTCCTCGGAGTAGAGATTCTGTTGCTCCCCCGGATCGTTTCGCAGGTCGTAGAACCTGGAATTCTCGGGATCGTTCGCGCGCCACAGGATCCGCTTGTCCCCGTCTTGGACCGCGACCCACGGATCGGTGACGTCGGGCGATCCCCAGCGGCGATCGAGGTGGGAGTAGCGGATGCGCACCAAGCTCTCGTCCCCGCCGCCAATCCCGGCAGACGCCATTACCAGCGGCATCAACGACTTCCCATCGGTGTTGGGCAGCTCGGGGAGACCCAGCATGTCGAGCAGCGTGGGCCAGATGTCGATGTTCGACACCTCGTCTTCCACCACGATTGGCTGCTGGAGGCGGAAGGGCAGCACGATCAGTACGGGAACCGTCGTCACCTCGGTGTGCAGGTTGCGGGCATGGCCCTCGATGCCGTGCTCCCCGAACGCCTCGCCATGGTCGGACATGATGACGATCACGGTATTGTCGAACTCGCCGATCTCCTCGATGTGGTTCACGATCACGCCGATCAGGCGGTCAGTCCACGCCAGGGACTTGTCGTACGAGTCCGAGTAGCTGTTGCCCCACTCTGGCGCGGAGTCGTCGTACACGTACTGGTGCAGATCCATGAAGTGCATGTAGAGGAAGAAACGATCCTTGCCAAAGGCGTCCAGGAACTCGAAAGCCGAGAGCAAGATGTCCTCGTCCGTCCCCGGGATGGCGCGGCCCGACGGATGCTTGCTCTGGGCCCGCAATCGCTCGCGACCGCCCTTCGGTTTGATGTACTGATCAAAGCCCTGCCCGAAGCCAAAGTTCGGAGCCACCCAGCCATTGCGCCAGATGCCGGCGGTGTGGTAGCCGGCCTCTTGAAAGAGCTCGGCCGGCAGCTTCGCCTCCTCGGGCAGCGCATCGTCGTAGCGGAGGATGGCCGTGTTGGCGGGCAGCCTTCCCGTCCAGATTGATGCCATCGAAGCCTTCGTCCAGCTCGACTGGGCCTGAACGTTCTTGAAGAGGATTCCCTGGCTCACCAGGGCGTCCATGGCGGGCGTGGTGTCCCGCTCGTAGCCATAGGCACCAACGCGATCGGCGCGCAGCGCGTCAATCAGCACGAAGACCACGTTCAAGTCGTCGCGCTCGGCCAGCATCTCGATGTCCGCGGGCGTGCCTTCGGGACGCGACGGCGTGCGGATTTCGAACTGGCTGGCGATCGCCGCCAGCAGCAGCAATCCAGCGCCCACGAAATAGGGCCACGGAGAATCTAACAAGCGCCGGAACATCGATCCTCGAACCTCCAGGGCGGCTAATCCTACCCAGCGAAAGACATGGTGGAAAGCGGGAAGGTCGGAGCAGCGCGACCCGAACACGAGACGCCCCTCCGCTGTCGAGGGAGGCCTCTCCAGATCCGGCCCTCGGGACCCGAAACTACTTGCGCATGCGCCTGCTGCCGAGGAACGCCAGTCCGACGACGCCGGATCCCAGCAACATGAGCAAGCCCGGCTCGGGGATGAAATGAATCAGCAGGGACACGGATCCGCCCAGCTTCGCGCTGCTACCCAGCGACAGGTTCGTGACAATCTGCACCGGGGTGACCATCTGCACCACGCCGCTGAGG
>SMWR01000144.1 GCA_004356735.1 Deltaproteobacteria bacterium | reverse complement strand
TCGACCACGTGGTCGGCCAGGTAGATGATCGACATGTGTTGGGTGCGCGGATTGGCCTTGAGGATCGCGCCGAGCTTCGCGCCGTCGATCAACGGCAGCTTGAGCTGGCAGATCAGGGCGTTCGGAATCTCGCCCAGGGACGTTTCGAGCGCGGCAGCACCGTCGCTCGTGACGCGGCAGACGAGACCCAGCCGAGCACAGGCTTCGGCAATGGCCTGGCCGCGTTCCTGGTCTCCATCCGCGATCAGGACACGCACGTTCATGCCTTCACCTCGGAGCCCAGCGTCAAGGGCAGCGACAATTCTTCCTGGAGGCGGAAGGCCAGGTGCTCGACCAGCCCCCGGTCGTCGGTGTGGAAGAGCCGGGCCGGTGAACCGTTGCGCCCCTCCTCGCGGATCATGGCGTAGGCCGGTCCGTCGCCATAGTAGATGATGCAAGGCGGCAGTCCGGGCGCCCGGTCCGGCGACACCCAGCTGATGCCGGGCTTCAGGTAGGACGGTCGGTTGCCATCGGTGACGATCACGAGCTCGGTGCGGGTGGGAACGTCGCGGAGGGCTTCGAGCCCCTCACTGACCACCCTCCGGAGTGCGCGCCCCGGGGCGGCATACAGAAGCCCCCGGTCGCGCGGCCGGCGGGCGACCTCGGACAACACGAAGCGAACGATCTGCGCCGCCATCCCGGGCTTCTCCAGCTCACCGCTTCGCACCAGCGCGTGCAAGCTCGCCGCGAGCGACATCCCATCGAGCCCCATCGACACGACCCGGCTATTGGCTTCTGCATCGGTACGGGCGGACAGCGTCCGCAGCAACGACTCCAGCTGGACGCCATCGCCCGGATAGATCGCGAGGCCGATGCGCGGCTGCGGGCGTCGCGACGCCTCGATCCCGGTCAGGAACTCACTCTCCTCGAGGGCGTGGAGCGCGCGTCGCTTGAGGACGGCAGCCCCGAGAGCGTCGGCCTCAGCCAGCAGCAGGTAGAAGCGCTTCTGGTTGTCAACGGCCAGCAGATCGGTAGCGCGAAGCAGTCGGCGCAGCTGCTCGACCACGGCGGCCAGCCAGCCATTGACTTCGTGCTCGTCGCCCAGGGCCTCCAGCGTCTCGGGCGACCCGAGATCGATCTGGAGCAGCGCCAGGTTGCGTCCGAAGCGGTTGGCCCGCTCGATCTCGGTGCGGGCCACGTCTTGAAAGTATTCGAAGTTGTAGGCGCCGGTCTTCGGATCCTCGAGCGAGCGACGTTCGAGTCCGCGCACACGCAGGGCGTTGGTCATCGCGACGTCGGCGAAGTGGAGGAACTGCTCGACGCA
The DNA here is from genome assembly GCA_004356735.1 of Deltaproteobacteria bacterium. Taxonomy (GTDB): domain Bacteria; phylum Myxococcota_A; class UBA9160; order UBA9160; family SMWR01; genus SMWR01. The sequence continues at coordinate 15,091 of SMWR01000144.1, read as the reverse complement.
AGCTACGTCGACCGCATCGAACTCCTCCCCTTCGAGCTTGTCGGTCAGTCGGGCCACCGCGATCACGATGCCGTCGCGCTTCATCACCGCATAGAGCGCGGGAAGCTCTGCCTCTTTGCCATCTCCCCAGGCTGCCAGCACGACGCGTTGCCTCCCCTCCAGAAGCTCCGACGGCAGCTCATCAGCCAACACCGTCTCGGGCTCGTCGGCCACGCGGACAAGGCCCCGGACCGCCGCCAGGTCGAGCCGCTCGGGCCCGCTCTCGGCGGCCACCCAGAGGACGCCGCCCTGGGCCCGAATCTCCTGGCACAGGCCCTCGACGATGCGCGACGCCAGGGGCTCGATGGCCAAGGTCGAGAAAAGCGCAATGGCACGCGCATAGACCGCGCGCTCCCCGATGTACTCGATGTTCTCGGCCAGCAGACGCGCGTGCTCGACCTTGAGGCGCTTGCTCTGGAGGATGCCGTCCAGGGTGACGGTGAGGGTGCGCCGGTCGAACGGCTTGAGCAGATAGTCGGTGGCGCCCAGCTTCATCGCATCGACGGCCGTTTTTACGTCGATCACTCCGGTCACGACCACGACCTCCTGGTCCGGATCGCGCTCCTTGATGCGGTGGAGCAGCTCGCTGCCGTCCATGCCGGGCATGACCAGGTCTGTCAGCACGATGTCGAAGTCGGCGTTCTCGAGGATGTGGAGCGCCTCTTCGCCGCTGGCCGCCGTCTGGGCCTGGAAGCCCTCCTCGCCCAGCATCCCCGCAATCAGTTCGCGGAAGTAGCGCTGGTCATCGACCGCCAGAATTCGCGCCTTGGCCATGGAAAAGTCCACCCTCCCGTCCCTGCGGCGCAGGAACGAGTCCGATCCGTCTCTAGCGGTTTTCGGTCATTTCGCGCGGCCTCGTGAGGCCTTCCGGAGTGAGTTGCCGGTCGATCGGCTAGTTCGGAACCCCCCCGATCCGGATCAGCTCATCGGCGCTTCCGCCGACGGTCTTCACCGATCTTCTCAGCTCCCGGCCGGGTCCGTGATCCGGGGCTTCGACGGCGAGCAGTCCAATCAGGGAGTGGGGGGTGGCCTCGAGGAGCTTGACGGACTGCAGGGAGCCCGGGGCAGCCAGCGCTGCGTCGCTGACCTCGAAGTTGACGACCCGCTGGTAGGGATCCCGGCCCGAGAGCTGACGACCGCCGCGGCGGCTGGCACCCTCGACCAGCACCTGCGTGGTCTCTCCGACACGGGCCCGGTGGGCGGTCAGGGTGAGCTCGCGCTGCAGGTTCTGGAGCTGCTCGAGGCGGGCCTGGGCCACCTCGCCCGGCACGATGTCGGCGAAGTCGGCGGCCGCAGTGCCGGGACGCGGCGAGTACTTGAAGGCGTAGCTGTCCACGAACGCGGCCCGGCGCATCACGCTGAGGGTGTCCCGGAAGTCGGCGTCCGTCTCGCCCGGGAAGCCCACGATCAGATCCGTGCTGATGGCGATGTCGGGCCGCGCGGCCCGGAGCGCCTCGACGAGCGCCAGGAACTCGGCTTGCCCGTAGCGGCGGCGCATGCGCTTGAGAACCGTGTCCGAGCCACTCTGGAGCGGCAGGTGGACGTGGGGACAGAGCGACCTCAGCTCGCCATGGGCGCGGATCAGGGCCTCATCGAAAAAGATCGGGTGGGGGCTCTTGTAGCGGATGCGTTCGATACCCGGGATTGCATCGATGCGCCCCAGCAGCTCGGCAAAGGCCACGGTCTCGGCCTCGTCGCGGACGGCACCGCGGGCCTTGCGGGCCTCCTTCCGACGCAGATCGTGGCGGCCGTAGGCGTTCACGGTCTGGCCCAGCAGCGTCACCTCGCGCACGCCGCGCGCGGCCAGGGCCTCGACCTCCGAGATGATGTCGGAGGCCGGGCGGCTGATCTCGCGGCCCCGCGTCGTCGGCACGATGCAGAAGCTGCAGAACATGTCGCACCCCTCCATCACCGTCACGAAGGCGCGGCCCGGAGTCAGGGTCTCGAACTCGGGATGGCGCTCGGGCAGATCGAAGCGGTCCAGCGACCCGGTCTCATCGATCCGGGTCTGGCGCTCACCCTGGAGCGCGGCCGCCGCCATGGACGGGACCAGCCGCAGATTGTGGGTCCCGAAGACGAAGTCCACGTGACCGAAGCGCTTCAGCACGGCGTCGCCGGCCTGCTGGGCGACGCAGCCAGCAACCGCCAGCAGGCGTCCGGGACGCTGCTGTTTCCACGCCCGCAGCCTGCCGACGTCGCTGTAGAGCTGGTTCTCGGCCTTCTCGCGGATCGAGCAGGTGTTGATGATCAGGAGATCGGCGTCTTCGAGCTCGTCCGTGGGCTGGTAGCCGTGATGCTGGAGTAGATTCGTGATCTTCTCGGAGTCGTGGACGTTCATCTGACAGCCGTAGGTGCGCACCATCACCCGTCGCACGCTGCTCATGACGTCCTCCGATCCACACACTTGGGGGCTCGTGGAGAAGACCGGAACCTAACGGAACGATGCTTCGCCTGCCAAATCGGCCAGCTCCCGGACAGGACCGAATCACGATCTCGATCCTGGTTTCGAGATGCGGATGTAACCTTGTGGAATTAAGGAGTTTTTCGAATCGAATGCATACGCATTGCCCGAACCGCAGAAGGGAACAAATACCGTTTGACTCGGACGCCTGCGCAGCCCATAATCGGGTTCTGTACGAGGGGGTCCAAGAAGAATCTCACGGTTTATGGAGCGGCGGTGGATGAGACATTTCTGACCGAAATGTCCAACCTCTCACCCCCCATCATCTATCCACCGCCCTCCGCCCGTTCACGCCCCGCTGGCTCACCAGCGGGGCGTTTCTCTTGGCGACGTGGCTGAACGTTGCTCCAACTCCCCACGTCTTCACCCGTCAGAGCAGCAGCCGGTCGATCACGGCGGTGAGCTGGCGCAGGTTGCGGCACTCGTCGGCGACATCGGTATACGGCACATACTTGTTCATCACCGAATCGCCGAAGCCCCAGGCGCTGGGGCTCTCGGGATTCAGCCAGACGACGTTCTTGGCCTTGTTGTGGATGTCGCGCAGGCACCAGGCGCGGGGGTCGTTGTAGTTGTTGCGAGCGTCGCCCAGGATCAGGACCGTCGTTCTCTTGTCGATGGCCGAGAGATAATTCTGCCAGAAGTAGTGGAAGGCGTAGCCGAAATTCGAGCGGGTGTAGACGTTGATGACGTCGCCGCCCTCGAGGGCCTCCTCGATTGCTTCGTTGATGTCCTTTTCTTGGAAGATCCGGGTCACCTCGCCGAGCTCGGCCACGAACACGAAGGCCCGGATCTTGGTGAAGGCCTCCTGGAGGCTGTAGACGAACTGCAACATGAAGCGCGAGACGTTGGCGACCGAGGACGAGACGTCACACAGGATCACCAACTTCGGACGATCCTTCTTGCGGTGCTTGAAGATCAGGTCGAAGGGTACGCCGCCGTGGGGCATGTTGCGGCGCAGGGTCTGGCGCAGGTCGAGCTTGCCTTTCCGGAGGCGCCGCCGCCGGATCGACATGATGTTCTTGATCTTTTGGGCGAGGCGCTCGACCACCTCCCGCATCTTGCGGATCTCTTCCTCGGTCAGGTGGTAGAAGCTCTTCTCCAGCAGCGTCTCCCGCCGGAACTTCTCCATGTAGTCGTGATTCTGCTTCTGGAGCTCGCGCTCGGTGTAGGCGCGCACGGACTTGCGAGCCGCCTCCATCAGGCCCTCGATCAGCTTCCGGAGGGCCTGGATCTCCTCGGCGGAAAGGCCGGCCTCTTCCAGTCGTGAGGCCAGGTCGCGCAGCTCGCCGCCTGCCCCGTCCAGGTCCATCTGGTCCAGGGTCCGGCGGCTGAAGAAACCGACCTGGAGGAAGTTCTCGATCCGTCCGGTACCGGCCTGCTCGGCCGCAGCGCGGATCAGCTGCTCAATCATGCTGAGGTCGGCGGTGAGCAGCGCCCTGGCGAGCTCGGAGAGGTCACCGAAATCGCCCTTCAGGTTCTTGAGCGCCTCGGTGATCTGCTGGAGCAGGCGCTCGAGGTCCATGCCCGGGGGCAGCCCGTTTGCGGCCTCACCGAAAGACTCCCGGAGGTTGTCATAGAAGCCGGACCAGAAGAGATCGAAGAGCTGGTCGTAGGTCTCGACCTCCTCGCCGCGCTTCACCATGGTGGTGCGCAGGGCGTCCTTGAAGACCTCGCGATCGTCGAAGGACAGCACCTCGAGTGCCTTGAAGGCGTCGATGGACTCGGCGGTGGAGACACGAATTCCGCTCTTTCGCAGGATGTTCGTGAACTCCAGGATCTTCTTCTGCATGGCCTAGTGAAGCGCGCCCTTCTTCACGGCCGTGGCCGACGGGGTCTGGCTGGGAGTCGCGGCCTGGGCCGCGGCCTCGCCCTGCTTCTTCTGCAGCAGCTTGCTGAGCTCGCTCTCGGCCTTCCGCACGTCCCCCTCGTACTTGAGGATCACGCTGAAGGTCTGGTTGACCACGTCCTCGTTGAGCTCGCTGGCGTTGAGGGCCAACAGCGCCCGGGCCCAGTCCAGTGTCTCACTGATGGACGGCGCCTTCTTGAGGTCCAGCTGGCGCAGCCGGTGCATCATGCCCACGAGGTCCTCGATCAGCTGCTTGGCGGCCTCTGGCACCTTGGTCTCGAGGATGCGGACTTCGAGCTCCTCGGTCGGGTAGTCGATATACAGGTGCAGGCAGCGGCGCTTCAAGGCGTCGCTCATCTCCCGGGCGTTGTTCGAGGTCAGGAACACCAGCGGCCGCGACTTGGCCACGATGGTTCCGATTTCGGGCACCGTCACCTGGAAGTCCGAGAGCACCTCGAGCAGGAAGGCCTCGAACTCGGGGTCCGACTTGTCGACTTCGTCCACCAACAGCAGCGTGGGCTCGTCGGCCGTGATGGCCTGGAGCAGCGGGCGGGCCACGATGAAGTTATCGGAGAAGAAGACGCTGTCCTCCTCGCCGATGCGCCGAGCCGCCTCGCGGATCGTAGACGCGCCGTCCATCAAACCCGTGAACTTCTCCTTCAGGATCTGGGTGTAGAGGAGCTGCTTCGAGTACTCCCACTCGTAGAGGGCCTTCGCTTCATCCAAGCCCTCGTAGCACTGCAGCCGGATCAGGTTCCGGCCGGTGGCGGCTGCCACCGTCTTCGCCAGCTCGGTCTTGCCCACGCCAGCGGGACCCTCGACCAGCACCGGCTTCTCGAGCTTCGCGGCCAGGAAGACCACGGTCGCGATCTTCTTGTCACAGATGAAATCCTGGTCGGCCAGGCTCTGCTGCACTTTCTCGACAGAATCGAACATGCGATCAAACTCCTCTGACGCGGTGCCGGCGGTCCAAACCCGGCGCCGCGGCTGATACTACAGCCCGGGGCACAGTCCTAGCTCATCAGGTGCAGGACGTGCCCGAGCTTCTCCTTCTTGGTGCGGAGGTATTCGAGATTGTTCTCGTTCGGCTCGATCTCGAGCGGGATGCGCTCCACGATCTCGAGTCCGTAGCCTTCGATCCCGGCGCGCTTGCCGGGATTGTTCGTGATGAGACGCATCTTCTTGACACCCAGGTCGCGCAGGATCTGGGCTCCGACGCCATAGTCTCGCAGGTCCGGTGGGAAGCCCAGGCGCTCGTTGGCCTCGACCGTGTCGAGCCCTTCCTGGTCCTGGAGCGCGTAGGCCCTGATCTTGTTCTTGAGGCCGATGCCGCGTCCTTCCTGACGCATGTAGAGCAGCACGCCGCATCCCTCGGCCTCGATCATCTCGAGCGCTGCCGCCAGCTGCTCGCCGCAATCGCAACGCTTGGAGCCGAACGCGTCGCCGGTCAGGCACTCGCTGTGGACGCGCACCAGCACCGAGTCCTCCGGCTTGTACTCGCCTCGCACCAGTGCAATGTGGTCCACCTTGTCGATGTCGTTCTCGTAGACATAGGCCTGAAAATCGCCGGCCACCGTTGGCATGTTGGCCACCGCCACCCGCCTCACCAGCGTCTCCGTGCGCAGCCGATACTGGATCAGATCGGCGATGCTGACGATCTTGATCTCATGCTCTGTTGCGAACTCCACGAGGTCGGGCAAGCGCGCCATGGTGCCGTCGTCGTTCATGATCTCGCAGATGACGCCGGCGGGCTTGAGGCCGGCCAGCCGCGCCAGGTCCATCGAGCCCTCGGTCTGACCGGTGCGCCGCAGGACGCCGCCATCGCGGGCACGCAGCGGGAAGATGTGGCCGGGGCGCGAGAGGTCGCTGGGCTTCGCGTCCTCGGCGATGGCCGTCAGCACCGTGGTCGCGCGGTCGGCGGCCGAGATCCCGGTGGTGACGCCGTGACGGGCCTCGATCGAGACCGTGAAGGCGGTGCCGAAGCCCGAGTTGTTCTCGTAGTCGGGCACCATCATCGAGAGGCGCAGCATTGCCAGACGCTTCTCGGTCAAGGACAGGCAGATGAGTCCGCGACCGTACTTGGCCATGAAGTTGATGGCTTCGGGCGTGACCTTCTCGGCCGCGATGCAGAGGTCGCCCTCGTTCTCACGGTCCTCGTCATCGACCAGGACCACCATCTTGCCGGCCCGGATGTCCTCGATGGCCGCTTCCACCGAGGCCATGGCCGCGTGCAGATCACGACTGGGCTTTGTCAGCTGAAGCTTCGTCGGGGAACTCATTGGGCTAGGACCTCCCGTACGGACCCCGTTGATGCGAGGTTCCGGCGGGCGCGGAGGCACACGCTCGGGGCGCGGGTCGAATCAAGGGTACCGGTGTTGACTACGGTGTCAAACCCGCAAATCCGCTGCGGAGAACGGGGATTTTGCCGACGAATCAGCGGAAGATCGCGTCGCTCGACGGGACCCGGAAGGCGATCAGTCCCGATCCAGGCTCTTGAAGACACCTTTGATGAAGTCTTCTTCCGAGACGCCGAATTTCTGGGCGAAGGCGTGGCGCTCGTCGATATTGCGATACACCAGGCGGAGCAGCTCACGGAAGGTCTCGATCACGCCCTCGCCACGGATGGCGACGGCCGGGAAGGTGGGCACGTCGCCCCAGGCTTCCTTGATCTCGCTGAGCGGCTTCACGTCGTCGAGATCGCGCTTGTTGAACTGGATCACCTTGGGAATGGTCTCGAAGTCGATGCCGTTGGACTTCAGGTTCGCCTCCATATCGCGATAGGAATAGGCGTTGGCACTCGCACTCGAGCGCTGGGAGTCCGCGACGAAGGCCACGGCATCGGCCCCAGCCAGCACCACCTTGCGCGTGGACTTGTGCATGACCTGGCCCGGCACCGTGAAGAGTTTGATTTTGACCGAGAACCCGTTCTGGGTGCCGAACTGGATCGGCAAGAAGTCGAAATAGAGCGTCCGGTCGTCCGAGGTGTCGAGTGTGACCATCTTGCCGCGCGAAGACGGATTGATGATTTCGTGCAGCTGGAGAAGATTGGTCGTCTTCCCCGAGAGCGCCGGGCCGTAGTAGACCACTTTGACCGTGATCTCGCGCTCTTGCATGTTGATCTGCACGTAGAACTCCCTCCTCCGGAACCGCTCGGATCCCACGCCATGCATCGGCAGAACCCGCCCGAGATTGAAGCGGATTCAGCTGCTGGCCCGGAAGGCGTCGAGGAGCGTTCGAGCCGCCGCGGCGGGCGTCGTCTTGCGCTCCTCCACGTCCCTTTCGGCCTGATCCACCCGCTGCGATACCCTGGAATCGCTGCGGAAGGCCCTTTGGAGACCCTCGTCCACCAGGCTCCACATCCAGGCCCGGGCCTGTTCCCGGCGGCGGAGCTGACGTTCTCCGCTGGCTTCGAGCGCCTTCCGGTGCGTCAGGACCGTCTCCCAGACCTCGGGGATGCCTTCGCCCGAGATCGCGCTGGTCAGCAGGACCCGCGGGCTCCAGCTGGCGGACGAGGGCCGCAGCAGCCCCATGGCCAGCGCATACTCGGACCGGGAGTGCTCGGCGGCGGCGCTGAAATCACCGTCGGCCTTGGTCACGACGAGGCTGTCGGCCAGCTCGAGGATGCCCTTCTTGATGCCCTGCAGCTCGTCGCCGGCTCCGGGCTGCACCAGCACCAGGAAGCAATCGACCATCGAGGCCACCGTCACCTCGGACTGCCCGATCCCCACCGTCTCGATCAGGACCACGTCGAATCCGGCGGCCTCGCAGACCAGCATCGATTCCCGCGTCCGCTGGGCAACACCGCCCAGCGAGCCCCCGGAAGGCGACGGCCGGATGAAGGCGCCGTCGTGCTGGGAGAGTTTTTCCATGCGGGTCTTGTCGCCCAGGATGCTGCCACCCGTGACCGGGCTGCTCGGATCGACGGCCAGCACGGCGACCCGGTGACCCCGCTCGACCAGGTAGAGCCCCAGAGCCTCGATGAACGTGCTCTTGCCCACGCCGGGCGGCCCGGTGATGCCGACGCGCTGGGCGCCGCCCGTGTAGGGAACGAGCTCTTCGAGGATTGCCTGGCCGCGTGCATTCTGGTCGTCGCGCGTGCTCTCGAGCAGCGTGATCGTGCGGGCAAGCGCCTGCCGATCGCCGGCACGGATCGCGTCGCGAACCTCAGCGGGGCGGGACGCGCCGGCCTCGCGGCTCATGCGCGCCGGTCTCGCACCAGCTGAAGCACCTCCCGCGCCGCCTTCGGAATCCGGGTTCCCGGACCGAAGATGGCGGACACACCGTGCTTGTGCAGGAAGTCGTAGTCGCGCGGTGGAATGATGCCGCCCACGATGACCACGACGTTCTTGGCACCCTGCTTCTCGAGCTCGCGGACCAGCTCGGGGACCAGGGTCTTGTGACCGGCGGCCTGGCTCGAGACGCCAACGACGTGGACGTCGTTCTCGATCGCCTGGCGCGCGGCTTCGGCCGCAACCTGGAAGAGCGGGCCGATGTCGATGTCGAAACCCAGATCGGCGAAGGCCGTGGCGATTACCTTGGCGCCGCGGTCGTGTCCGTCCTGGCCGAGTTTGACCACCAGCATGCGCGGACGCCGACCCCGCTCCTCGGCGAAGGCTTCCACGTCCTTCAGGGTCTGGTTGAACTCCGGGTCCCCTTCGCAGGCACTGCGGTAGACGCCAGACACCGACTTCACAGCGGCTCGGTAGCGCGTGTACTCCTGCTCGAGGGCTTCGGAGATCTCGCCCACGGTGGCACGCAGCCGGACCGCCCGGATGGCGGCCTCGAGCAGGTTGCCCTCGCCGCTGCGGGCGAGCGCCTTCAGGTGCTCGAGCGCCGCTTCGACGGCCGGGGCATCCCGGCGGGCCCGGAGGGCTTCGAGCCGCTTGATCTGGACAGCCCGCACGGCCTGGTTGTCGACGTCGAGGACCTCGATCTCTTCCTGCTGGTCGATGCGGTAGCGGTTCACGCCGACGATCACGTCTTCGCCGCGATCGATCCGGGCCTGCCGTCGGGCCGCGCAGGCTTCGATCCTGAGCTTCGGCATGCCCTGCACGATGGCCTGGGTCATGCCGCCAAGCTGCTCGACTTCGGCGATGAGCTTGCGCGCTTCCTCCGCCACGCTCTGGGTGAGCGACTCCATGAAGTACGAGCCACCCCAGGGATCGATCACGTGCGGAATACCGGTCTCTTCCTGGAGGATCAACTGGGTGTTCCGGGCGACACGCGCCGTGTTCTCGGTCGGGAGCCCAAGCGCCTCATCGTAGGCGTTGGTGTGCAACGACTGGGTGCCACCGAAGACGGCGGCCATCGCCTCGATTGTCGTGCGGATCACGTTGTTGATCGGATCCTGTTCGGTGAGGCTCGCCCCCGAGGTCTGGCTGTGGGTGCGCAGCATGGAAGAACGCGGGTCGTTCGGCTCGAACTGCTGCATCAGCTCCCACCACAGCAGCCGGGCCGCGCGCAGCTTGGCGATCTCGAGATAGAAGTTCATGCCGATCGCCCAGAAGAACGAGAGCCGCGGGGCGAACATGTCGATCGAGAGCCCCTTGGAAAGTGCGGCCCGCACATACTCGAGACCGTCCGCCAACGTGAAGGCCAGCTCGATCACGGTCGTCGCTCCGGCCTCCTGCATGTGGTAGCCGCTGATCGAGATCGAGTTGAACTTCGGCATCTTCTTGGCCGAGAACTCGATGATGTCGGCCACGATCCGCATGCTGGGCTCGGGCGGATAGATGTAGGTGTTGCGGACCATGAACTCCTTCAAAACGTCGTTTTGGATGGTCCCGGCGAGCTTCTCGGCGGGCACGCCCTGCTCTTCGCCGGCCACGATGAAGCACGCCATCACGGGCAGCACGGCGCCGTTCATGGTCATGGAGACCGTGACCCGATCGAGCGGTATCCCGTCGAAGAGGATCTTCATGTCCTCGACCGAGTCGATGGCAACGCCGGCCTTGCCCACGTCGCCGGTGACGCGCGGGTGGTCGGAGTCGTAGCCGCGGTGGGTCGCCAGATCGAAGGCGACCGAGAGTCCCTGCTGACCGGCCGCCAAGTTGCGGCGGTAGAAGGCGTTGGAGGCTTCAGCGGTCGAGAAGCCCGCGTACTGGCGCACCGTCCAGGGACGGTTCGCGTACATGGTGGCGCGCGGACCCCGCAGGTAGGGTGCCGCGCCGGGGAGCGTGTCGGTCCAGTCGAGGCTCTCGAGATCGGCCGCCGTGTAGAGGGCCTTCACCTCGATGCCGTCGGCCGTCGTCCACGCCAGGTCTTCGAGCGCCTTGTCCGTGAGTTCCTGCTGCGCCAGTTCGTTCCAGCGCACCCGATCGGCCCGCTGCTTGGGGTCCACGGTCATCGGCGTCTCCGTATTCACTCGCCTGGAGCTTCGCTGGCGCTGGCTGCCCCGGCCTACGAGGGATTCGAAAACGATAGCCGTTTCGCGCCCTTGCTCCTACTACATCGAGCGGCGGTAACGGCCGCCGACCTCGAAGAGCGCCTCGGAGATCTCTCCCAGGCTGGCGACCTTCACGGTCTCCATCAGAGCCGCGAAGACGTTGCCTCCCAACCGGGCGGTGTGCTGGAGCCTGGCCAGCGCCGGACCGGACGCCTCGGCGTGGCGGGCCTTGAAGTGGGCCAGGTTTTCGACCTGCTGGCGCTTCTCGGCCTCGCTGGACCGCATCAGCTGGGTCGGATCGGGCTCGGCCTGGGGCTCCGGGCTTTCGAAAGTGTTGACCCCCACGATGGGCAGTTCGCCCGAGTGTTTGAGGCCCTCGTAGTGGAGGTTCTCCTGCTGGATCTTGCCGCGCTGATACAGGGTCTCCATGGCACCCAGGACGCCGCCCCGGCTGGAGAGACGCTCGAACTCTTCGAGGACGGCTTCCTCCACCCGATCGGTCAGCTCCTCGATCACGTAGGCGCCCTGAAGCGGGTTCTGGTTCTGGGCCAGGCCCAGCTCCCGGCTGATGATCAGCTGGATCGCCAGGGCCCGTCGCACCGATGCCTCGGTCGGGGTCGTGACCGCCTCATCGTAGGCGTTGGTGTGGAGGCTGTTGCAAGCGTCTTCGATGGCGGTCAGCGCCTGGAGTGTGGTTCGGATGTCGTTGAAGGACATCTCCTGGGCATGCAGGGATCGACCCGAAGTCTGAATGTGATACTTGAGTTTCTGGCTGCGCTCGGAGGCCCCGTAGCGCTCGCGAAGCGCCAGCGCCCAGATGCGCCGGGCCACCCGGCCAATCACGTTGTACTCGGCATCGAGACCGTTGCTGAAGAAGAACGAGAAGCTCGGGGCGAAAGCGTCGATCGCCATGCCACGGGCCAGGTAGTACTCACAGTACGTGAAGCCGTTGGCCAGGGTGAAGGCGAGCTGGGTGATCGGGTTCGCTCCGGCTTCGGCGATGTGGTAGCCCGAGATCGAGACCGAATAGAAGTTCCGGATCTCGTTCTCGATGAACCACTCCTGGATGTCGGCCATCGCTCCCAGCGCGAATTCGATCGAGAAGATGCACGTGTTCTGGGCCTGGTCCTCCTTGAGAATGTCGGCCTGGACGGTTCCCCGGACGCTGCGCAGGACGTCGGCTCGGAGCCGTCCATAGGTCTCGGGATCGACGACCTCGTCGCCCGAGACACCCAGCAGCGCGAGACCGAGACCATCGTGGCCGGGCGGCAGTTCACCGGCGTACTGCGGCAGGTCGCGGCCAGAGAGCTGCCCGCGCACCGCTTCGAGCCGACCGGTCTCCCGCAGGTGCTTCTCCACGCCCTGGTCGATCGCGGCATTCAAGTAGAACGCCAGGATGATGGGCGCAGGTCCGTTGATCGTCATCGAAACCGACGTCTTCGGGTCGGACAGATCGAAGCCCGAGTAGAGCTTCTTGGCGTCGTCCAGGGTGCAGACCGACACGCCCGAGTTGCCCACCTTGCCGTAGATGTCGGATCGGGGGTCGGGGTTGCGACCGTAGAGCGTGACCGAGTCGAAGGCCGTCGAGAGCCGCGCGGTCGGCTGGCCGCGGCTGATCAGGTGGAAGCGCCGGTTGGTCCGCTCGGGGGTTCCTTCACCCGCGAACATGCGCGCCGGGTCTTCCCCCTCGCGGCGGAACGGGAAGACACCGGCCGTGAACGGGAAGTGGCCGGGCAGGTTCTCGCCCCGGAAGTAGCGGACGAGCTCACCCCACTCGCGGTTGCGAGGCAGCGCGACCTTGGGGAGTGAGGTCTGCGACAGTGTCAACACCCGATTGTCGACCCGGATCGACCGACCCCGGACGTGATACTCCTGCTGCTCGGCCGCATAGCGCTCGCGGGTCTCGTCCCAGCTCTCGAGCTGCTGGCGCAGCTCGGGGTCGATTGCAGCCACGGCGGCATCGCGACGGGCTTCGAGGATCGATCGGGCCGAAGCGACGGACGCATCCGCTGCGTCTCCCAACGTCTGGATCGAGCGGTCGAGACTCCAGGCGTCGGACGCCCGCTGCTGCTGCTGGCCGGTTTCGGCGTGCCAGGCGCGCACGGTCTCAGCGATCTCGGCCAGGTAGCGACTGCGCGAGGCGGGCAGCATCGGCTTCCCTTCGCTGACCGCCAGGTCCTTGCCCCGGATCTCGTCGCTGTCTCCAAATACCCGGTCGCGCAGCGCCTGATAGAGGCGATCAACGCCCGGATCGTTCCAGCGACTCGCCACGGTTGGAAACACCGGAACTTCGGCATCGGGGAGATCGAAGCGCACATGATTGCGCTTCCACTGCTTGCGAACGTCACGCAAGGCGTCCTCGGCGCCGTGACGGTCCGCTTTGTTGAGGACGATGGCGTCGGCCAGATCGAGCATGTCGATCTTCTCGAGCTGTGAGGGTGCACCGTATTCGGGCGTCATCACGTAGAGCGAATGGTCGACCCGGTCGACGATCTCCGAGTCGCTCTGGCCGATGCCCGCGGTCTCCACCAGGATCAGATCGAAGTCGGCCGCCTGCAGGACCGAGACCGCATCGGCGACGGCCCGCGACAGCGCCCGATGCGCCTGCCGGGTCGCCAGCGAACGGGCGAAGATGCCGGCGCCGGCCACGGCGTTCATGCGGATCCGGTCGCCCAGCAGGGCGCCGCCCGAGCGCCGCCGGGTGGGATCGACCAGCAGCAGTCCGATGCGCCGCTCGGGAAACTCGCTGTGGAAGCGGCGCACCAGCTCGTCCACGACACTCGACTTTCCGGCACCGCCGGTCCCGGTGAATCCGATCACGGGCGCGCGCGCACGCGTGCGGCGTGCGGCCAGCGTGCGGCGCAGCTCGGCGAGTTCCGCCTGTTCGCCGTGCGGATCGTCCGCGTGACGCTCGAGCCAACTGATCGCTCGGCTCACCGCGAGCGGATCGTCGGGCGACAAACGTTCAAGTGAATCCTGAAGTTCGGACAGCGGCTGTGCCGCGCACTCCCTCAGGATCTGCTGGATCATGCCTTCCAGGCCGAGCTCGCGACCGTCTTGCGGCCGGAAGATCCGGGCCACGCCGGCCGCCTCGAGCTGCTGGGCCTCCTCGGCGGTAATGGTCCCGCCCCCGCCGCCATACACCCGCACCCGGCCCGCACCGCGCGCGCGCAGCTGCTCGACCAGGTAGCCAAAGAACTCCAGGTGGCCTCCCTGGTACGACGAGATCGCAACCGCGTCGGCGTCCTCCTGCACGGCGGCGTCCACGATCTCCTTTACCGACCGATCGTGACCGAGATGGATCACCTCGGCGCCCTGCGCCTGGAGCACTCGACGCATGATATTGATGGCGGCATCGTGGCCATCGAACAGCGAGGCCGCCGTCACCACCCGGATACGGCGCGCGCTCGGCAGCGCGGTCACACCGGCGGCTTCACCCACGTCGGGGGTCTCCACGGCCGTCGCCATCCAGGCCCTCGATGCGAGTCCGCACGTGGTCCTGGTACTTCCCGATGTCGTCGCGAAGGCCGCCGAGCTCACGAATCCGGGCATCGAGCTCGCCCAGATGGCGATCCAGCAAGTCATCGAGACGTTGCAGCATGGCCTGGGTCGATCCGCCGATTCCGTAGACCCCGTTCAGCTCCTTGATCTCCGCCAGGCACAGACCCAGGGCCTTGAGCCGCTGAATGAAGCGGATGCGCTCGATCTCGTCCGGTCCATAAACCCTGCGCCCACCGGCCCGCCGGCGAACGCCGGGCAGCATGCCGAGCTCTTCGTAATAGCGGATCGTACGAGCTGAAAGACCAGTCGATACACGTACTTCCGAGATCGATTGCAGTTTTTCGGCAGACGGTGTTTGCCAGCTCACGTAAACTGGCTAGCACAGCCGCTCCGGCTCGCCAACGGCTGGCCCAGAGCCGATCGAGAGGTTGCCGCGGCGACGCCAAATGGTCGCCGCGGCGACGCCAAGGGCGTCGCCGGAAGATCCCGGTGTACGATGCCGCCGCGATGGCTTCTCTCGGCTGGCTCACACTTGGCGGGCTGGCGGTCTGGGCCGCCGCTCCACTGCTCGACCGGGGGCAGGTGGAGACGGTGCGGGCGGCGACCGGCCTGCTTGGCGCTGGGCTGCTGCTCGGTCGCGAAATTCTGATCCGTCGGGGCAAGGGTCCCAGCTGGCTGCCTCGCGGCTTCGACGTCGGGCTGGCGATCCTGGGCCTGTTGGCCGCCGCCGGCTACTGGAACCTCTTCCAGTTCCACTACCCGATGTTCGGACACTCCTCGGATACGTACCACTACTACGTAGGCGGGAAGTACTACCCCGAGCTCGGTCACACCCGCCTCTACCTCTGCACCGCCATCG
>SMWR01000018.1 GCA_004356735.1 Deltaproteobacteria bacterium | reverse complement strand
AGCGGCTCTCCAAGGGAGAGCTTCGCCCGACCGCTTGCGCTGGATCCTGTGGGCGGCCAAGGAAGCGGCCTACAAGCTCCGCAAGCAGTCCGACCCTTCGACCCTCTTCTCACCTTCGCGTTTCGAGGTGAGCCTCGACGACACGCTGCGCGGCGCGGTCGAGCACGAAGGCGAGCGGCTTCGGGTCGAAGTCACCGTCGTGGGAGATCTCGTTCATGCCGTCGCGACCTTATCCGAGTCCGAGTCGGAGATCGTGACTGGCGTCGAAGCGAGTGAACGCCCGAACGCCTCTCGAGCCGTTCGCACACTGATCGTTCGCAACCTGGCCCAAAGGCTGGGCCTGCCCGAGTCAGCCCTCCGCGTGCTGCGCAGCGGACGCATCCCGCGCCTGGAAGTTGTGGGTCGGAACTGCAGCCTGGATCTCTCGCTTTCGCACCACGGCCGCTACGTCGCGTTTGCGTGCGACCTCGGAGACACCGCGTGACCGCCTTGAGGACCATCCGGCGCCTGACCATTGTGAACCGTGGCGAAGCCGCCATGCGTTGTATTCGGGCCGTCAAGGCATTGCGAGCGGCTGAAGGCTCGCGCCTGGACGTGATCGCCCTCTACACCCACGTCGATCGGGACGCGCCCTTCGTGCGGCACGCCGACCAGTCCTTCCTGCTCGCCTCCGAAGAAGGCCGCGAGGCCCAGGCCTACCTGGATCACGAGGGCCTGCTGGGAGCGCTCAAGCGTGCGCGGGCCGATGCGGTCTGGCCTGGATGGGGTTTCGTGGCCGAAGACGCGGCCTTCGTCGAGAAGCTCAAGCAGGCCGGCATCCTCTTCCTGGGACCGACCTCGGATGCCATGCGCCGACTCGGCGACAAGATCTCCTCCAAGAGGATCGCCGAGGCGCTGGGCGTTCCGGTCACTCCTTGGAGTGGCGGCGTCGTCGCAAACGAAGAGGAAGCCGCTGTCCAGGGCGAGAAGCTCGGCTTTCCGCTGGTCGTGAAGGCCTCGGCGGGCGGCGGCGGGCGCGGCATCCGCATCGTCGAACATCCGGCGGATCTGGCCGAGGCCTTCCGCTCCGCCGCATCGGAGGCCGCTGGAGCCTTCGGTGACGACCGGCTCTTCATCGAACAAAAGGTGATTGGCGGTCGCCACATCGAGGTCCAGATCGTGGCCGACGAGCACGGTTTCGTCGTCGCCCTGGGCTGTCGCGACTGCTCGGTGCAGCGTCGGCATCAGAAGCTGCTCGAGGAGACACCTCCGCCGGGCTTGAGCCAGGAGCTGATCGAACGCATCGAGTCATCGGCTGTCGAGATCACTCGCTCGGTGGGCTACCACGGCGTCGGAACCGTCGAGTACCTGGTCTCCGGTGACGGCTTCGCGTTCCTCGAGATGAATCCGCGTCTCCAGGTGGAGCACGGCATCACCGAAGCCGTCACCGGCGTGGATCTCGTGGAGATCCAGATCCGCATCGCGCGCGGCGAATCGCTCGACGGGCTGACCTTCGCGCAGCGGGGAGTCGCCATCGAGGCAAGAGTCTGCGCCGAAGATCCCGACGCCGGGTTCTTGCCGGCACCCGGCCGCATCGCGCGTTTCGACCCGGCCCTGGGACCGCGCGTTCGCATCGACACCGGCGTGACGGCAGGCAGCACCGTACCTGCCTCGTTCGACTCGCTGATCGCCAAGGTGATCGCCAGCGGCAAGGACCGTGAGGAAGCCCGGGCCCAGCTCGCCTGCGCGCTCCTCGACTTCGATCTCGTGATCGAGGGCGGCGCCACCAACAAGGGATTCTTGCTGGACGTGCTCGCATCGGACGACTACCGGACTGGCGGTATCGACACCGAGTGGCTCGACCGCTTCGTGGCCGAGCAGGGCCCCGAGCGCGAATTCGCCGTCGAAGCGCTGGTGGCGGCCGGCATCCTCTCCTACCAGAACGCCCGTCAGGCGGCGCGCATCAACTTCTACGCCGACACGTCGAACATCGCAGCCGAGCGGGTGCCCCCGTCAAGGGGCCAGCAGATCGATCTCACCCACCACGGCCAGTCCTACCGGCTCGAGGTCTTCGCCGTGGGATCGTGGCGCTACCGGATCCACTGTGACGATCGGGTGGTCGAGGCGGCACTGCGCGAGGAAGGTCAGCACACGGCGCGACTGCGGATCGGCGATCGCACCCTGCGCGTCGTCTACGATGCCACCGAATCGGGGCTTCGCGTCGAAGTCGAGGGCCGCCCCCATTACTTCAGCAACCAGAGTGCCGGCCATCTGCGCGCTGGAACGCCGGCCATCGTGGTCACAATCCACGTCGAGCCCGGCGACCGGGTGCAGGCGGGCCAGACCCTGGGCGTCCTCGAAGCCATGAAGACCGAGATCGGCTTCGACTCACCCGTCTCGGGTACGGTGACCGAGGTGCGCGTGCGGAAAGGCCAGCAGGTCGCCGCCGGCGACGTGTTGCTCGTCATCAATCCCGTGTCCGACGACCACGATATCACCGCCCCGGCCCGCCGCCTCGAACTCATCGAAGTGCCCGACTCTCTCTCGCCCCTCTTTGCCGGCGGTCAGCCGGATCTGGTGGGCGCTGACCGAACCGATCCCGACCGCCGCCGTGCCGCCATCGAGACCGTTCGCGGCGAGGTGCGCCGGGTTCTCCTGGGTTACGACGCCAACGAAGAACGCGCTGAGAAGCTCGCATCGTTCCTGGATGCACCGCTTCCCGAGGATCTCTCCGAGGCCTTCCTCGGGGAGCTCGCCGAGATTCGGAGTGAGCTCGAGGCCTTCGCCGACATCGATCAACTCTTCATTCGCGCGCCCGGCGCGTCGGTGGGCGGCGAACTCAGCCCGAGCAATAACGCACGTCTTCGCATGTACGTTCGCCGCATGCACGCCGGAGGGGCCGGCATCGAGAACGAATTCCTCGACCTCGTGAAGGAGGCGCTGGCACACTATGGCGTCACGAACCTCGAACATTCCGATGCGCTGGAGCGCGCGGTACTGCGCATGCTGGCCTCCCAGCTACAGGCCGGGCTGCGCCACCGGCTGGTGCTGGCCGTGCTGCATCGGGTCACGGAGCTGGCCGCCCGAGGCGTCCATCTGGGCGACGACCGGCGACTCGAACGGGCGCTGAGCCGGGTAACCCGCATGCGGGGTCTCGTATCCGACGCCGTGGCCGACGCGGCTGCCGACGCGGCCTACACCCTCTTCGAAAGGCCCCGCATCGAACGCCTGGCCGAACGGACCAGCAAGCAACTCGAGATCTGGCTGGCCGAGGCCGAGAGCGAGCCCACGGCCCCACCGGACGAAGTGCTGCTGCACCTGGCCGATGCGCCACGCCAGATCTTCGACCGGGTCGGTCGGTGGCTCTCGGCCAGCGACCCGCGACGGCGCGTGATCGCAATGGCTGCCTGGCTGCGGCGAACCTACTCGCCGCTCGTGCCCGTGCACCAGATCTCTTCGCTCGCCATGGAGGGCGGCTTCGATCGCTATGAGTTCGAGGACGGCCGCATCGTGCTTTCTACGGCTTGCGAGCCCTTGGCCATCGCCAGGGAAGCCGAGCGGCTTCTCGCCCTCGCGGCTCAGACCGCGACCGACGATACCGGCAAGCACACCGTCGAGCTCTATGTCCCCGTCCGCGGCGACGTGAACACGGTCGAGCTGCTGGCTCCTCTCTCGAAGATTCGCGAGAGCGGCGTGCCGGGAATCCGACTCACGGTGAACGTCATACCCGAAGAAGGCGAGTGCCTGCACTACACCTTCGAGAGCACCACCGACGGCCTGCGCGAGGCCCAAGGCTACCACGGCATCCATCCGGAGACAGCGCGCCGGATCGACCTCGATCGGCTCGCGAAGTTCGACCTGGAACGGATGCCGGCGGGCGAGAACATCTATTGCTTCTACGGCCGTAGCAGGACCCAGAGCGCGGATGAGCGCATCTTCATACTGGGCGATGCGCGCAGCCGCTCGCCCGACGACGGACGCGAAGCGGCCCTGCACCTGCCGGCCTTTGAGCACACGTTCTACGAGGCGACCCGCGCGCTGCGCTCCATCCTTCGGGTCCGCGATCCCAAACGAAGGCTCCAGTGGAACCGCATTGCCCTGTTCGTATCGCCCTCGATCTACCTGGATCCCGACATCGCTCGGACCCTCTCGCGGCGCTTGGCTCCGGCGACTCGCAACCTGGGACTCGAGAAGGTCGTGGTGCGACTGGACCTCCTCGATCGGGACGAGCCCACGGAGGCTGCGATCCCGATCGAATTCGTGATCTCGGACATCACCGGCTCGAACCTGGAGATCCGTCAGCGCTCGCCCCACACGGCGCCGCTGGAGCCAGCCTCTGACTACGAGAGGAGCATCGTCGAAGCGCGACGCCGACGCCTGATCTACCCCTACGAGATCATCCGAATGCTCACAGGTAGCGGTAAGGGCGCGGCGCCCGCCACTGTCGGTGCGGGTTGGGAGCTTCCCACCGGAACATTCGAAGAGTTCGATCTGGACGCCGATCGTTCGACACCCAGGGCCGTCAGCGTCGAGAATCGACCCTTTGGGCTCAACCAGAGTGCCGTCGTCTTCGGGATCGTATCGACGCCGACCGACAAGGTGCCCGAAGGCATGAAGCGCGTGCTGGTGCTCTCGGATCCGACCCACGAGATGGGATCGCTGGCGGGACCCGAATGCGACCGGATCGTGGCCGCTCTCGACCTGGCCGAGGAACGCGGCCTGCCCGTGGAATGGCTGCCCGTCTCAAGCGGCGCGCGCATCTCCATGGACAGTGGAACCGAGAATCTCGATGCCACGGCGCGCGTCGTGCGTCGCATCGTCCATTTCACCCAGGATGGCGGAGTCATCCACCTGATCGTGACCGGCGTGAACGTGGGCGCCCAGAGCTATTGGAACGCCCTTGCGGCGATGCTGATGCACAACCGCGGCGCGCTCATCATGACGCCGCGGGCCTCGATGGTGCTCACTGGCCGAGCCGCACTCGAAGCCTCCGGCGGTGTGTCGGCCGAGGACGAGCCCGCCATCGGCGGCTTCGAACGGATCATGGGGCCCAATGGTGAGGCCCAGTACCTCGCCAACGATCTGGGCGACGCCTTCCGCATCCTCTACGACCACTACCGCTTCACCTACGTTGTGCCGGGAGAGTCGGGCCCGAGGGTTCACCCAACGAAGGATCCCGCCGATCGCTCCATCGCCGACATCGCCTGCCCCGCTGAAAATGGCAACGGCGATGGCTTCAAGACCGTGGGCGAGATCTTCGACGCCGAAACGAACCCCGGACGCAAGCGTCCCTTCCCGATGCGGGCTGTGATGCAGGCGGTGATCGACCAGGACGGCGGCCACCTGGAGCGATGGCGCTCGATGGTGGGTGCCGAAACGGCCATCGTATGGGACGCTCACATCGGTGGCTACCCGATCTGCCTGATCGGAATCGAGAGCACCAACGTGGCCCGAGAGGGCTATCGCTCCCTCGACGGACCGTCGACCTGGAACGCGGGCACCCTCTTCCCACTCTCATCGAAGAAGGTCGCGCGCGCCATCAACGCTTCCAGCGGAAACCGTCCGGTCGTAGTGCTGGCCAATCTATCGGGTTTCGATGGTTCACCCGAGAGCATGCGCAAGCTCCAACTCGAGTACGGAGCCGAGATCGCACGCGCCGTGGTGAACTTCGACGGGCCGATCGTCTTCCTGGTCGTCTCCCGTTATCACGGCGGTGCGTACGTCGTGTTCTCCCAGGAGCTCAACCCCCAGCTCAAGGCCGCGGCCCTGGAAGGCTCCTATGCGTCGGTCATCGGCGGCGTTCCGGCCGCAGCCGTGGTTTTCGCCCGAGAAGTCCGCGCTCGCGCCCTGGCCGACCCGAAGGTCGCCGAACTCGAGCGCGTGTCCCGGATCCAGGGCACCCCGGCCTCCCGCGAACGTTTCGAGCAGACGCTGGCCGAGGTCATACTCGAACAGCAGGCCGAAGTGGCGGCCGAGTTCGATGCGATCCACACGGTCGAGCGGGCCCGCGACGTGGGTTCGCTTTCGGAGATCGTCGACCCAAAGGACATGCGCGCCTATCTGGTGGGTGAGCTCCAGCGCTAAGACCGACCCGGTCCCAGACTCCAACCTGCTAGCTTCTTCTCCTCGTCGTACACCTCGATCGGGAGATCGCATCATGGCTGGACTGCTGGAAGGCAAGAGCGGGCTCATCACCGGCAGCGCCTCGGGTATCGGCCGGGCCACAGCCCTCGCCTTTGCCCGCGAGGGCGCGAGCGTGACGGTGGCCGACATCATCGATGACGCCGGCAAGAAAGTCGTGGGCGAAATCGAGTCAGCGGGCGGCCGCGCCCGCTTCGTTCACTTGGATGTCACCTCCGAGTCCGACGTCGAGAACGCCGTGCGCAGCACGGTCGACGCCTTCGGTCGCCTCGACTGCGCCGTGAACAACGCAGGCACGACCGGGGCCGGCGGCATGATCCAGCAGATTTCCCTCGAGGATTGGCGAAAGACGATGTCGATCAATCTCGAGAGCGTCTTCCTCTGTCTCAAGTACGAGCTTCCCGTGATGCAGGAGCAGAAATGCGGGGCCATCGTGAACGTCGCCTCGGGCGCGGGTCTGATCGCGGTTCCCGGGCTCTCGCCCTACTGCGCTTCCAAGCACGGCGTGCTGGGCCTCACGAAGACGGCGGCCGTCGAGAACGCCCGATGCGGTGTGCGCGTGAATGCCATCTGCCCCGGCAGCACCGACACGCCCATGCTGCGCGCCGCCATGGACGCCAGCCCCGTAATGGAGAAGATGATCATGTCGAGCCTTCCGTCGGGACGGCTCGGCACGCCGGACGAAATCGCCGAGGCAGCCGTCTGGCTGTGCTCCGATCGTGCCGCCTACGTGAGCGGCGAATCGATGCTCGTCGACGCCGCCGCCGTGGCACGCTAGATCCCGGTTCGTGCGGTGAAGTTCGTCTGCTCCCTCGCCTTCAGCGATCCCACCGATTGTGTCGAGCTGGCGCGAACCGCGGACGAATGCGGCTGGGATGCCATCGTCGTGTCCGACCACGTCGTCCATCCGGAGCGTATCGACACCCCGTATCCGTACACACCCGATGGAAAGCCTCGCTGGGAGGCGCCCACGCCCTGGCCCGACCCCTGGGTGGTCATCGGCGCGATGGCGGCGGTGACCCAGCGCTTGCGCTTCATCACCGGTATCTACGTTCTCCCGATGCGAAATCCCTTCGCAGCGGCCAAGGCCATCGGTACGGCCGCCGTGATCTCTGGGGACCGCGTCACTCTGGGCATTGGGGCCGGCTGGATGAGCGAGGAGTTCGAGCGCATGGAGCAACCGTTCGAAAGGCGCGGCGCGCGCATGGACGAAATGGTCGAAGTGATGCGAAAGCTCTGGACCGGCGAGATGGCCGAGCACCATGGCCGTTTCTACGATTTCGACCGACTCCAGATGAGTCCGGCCGTGAACGAGACCATCCCCATCTACACGGGGGGTCTTTCGAAGCCGGCGCTGCGCCGAGTCGGACGGCTGGCGGACGGCTGGTTCTCGGACCTCCACACCACCGACGAGCTTCGCGAAATCATCGGTACGCTCCGCGAAATGCGGACCGAGTACGGACGGGAGGACGTGCCCCTCGACGTGGTGGCGTCGTGTCGCGACGCCTTCGACCTCGACGGCTACAAGCGCCTCGAAGAAATTGGCGTCACCCACCTCCAGACGATGCCCTGGGTCTTCTACGGAAGCGCCGGAGACAGCCTGGAACAGAAGCGGGACGGACTGCGCCGCTTCGCCGACGACGTCATCGCGAAGATCGAAGGCTAGCTGACGCCTTTTTGGTGTACCTTCGGCCGCGGATGGCCAACGGGACCCGACTGATGTGGCGTCTCCTGCGAGACGTGCGCTCCGGCGAGCGTTCGCGCTTCCTGTTCTTCGCCGGACTGTTCACACTGATCACTCTCGGCCAGACCCTGGGGCTCGCCGGCTCAGAAGCGCTCTTTCTCGCCGAGCTCGGTGCGGACAAGCTGCCCATCACCTTCATCCTCGCGGCCGCGGCCACAATAGTGATGTCGATTCTCTACGCTGTACGCGTCGGCGTCGTCCGCAACGACGTGCTCTTCCTGCACATGCTCCTGCTGTCGGGCTCGCTGCTCGTGGCCGCCTGGTTTGGACTGGAAGCGTTCAAGTGGTGGATCCTGCCGGCGCTCGTCTGCGGCTGGTACGCCATGCAGTCGATCTTCCTGAATCACTTCTGGACGTTCTGCGGCGACTACTTCGACACCATCGCCAGCAAGCGGCTGGTGCCCCTCTTCACGATCGGGTCGAGCTTCGGCGGATTGTTGGGGGGACTGCTCGCCCTGGGGCTGATCCGGTTCGTCGGTCCCGCCAGCCTGATCGCTGCATGGGGCATCGTCCTGATGCTGTCCGCCGTCCTGCT
>SMWR01000143.1 GCA_004356735.1 Deltaproteobacteria bacterium | reverse complement strand
GCGTTCTTGATGGAGTCTCGGAGGCCTGTTCCGGTGGCGTGACCGTCGGTCGCGACGAAACCCTCGTCTGGCTTCGCAACGGATCGAAGGCCATCAAGATTTTCTCACGGTGATCGACCGGGCGCTTGTTCTATTGGCATGATTGATGTCAGAATGACGGTTCGACGCGCACCGGGAGCATCGAATGAACGCGACTCCTTCCCCTTATCGTTTCGAGGCGTTCGAGGTCTCGTACTTCTCGGCCAAGATCCGGCCGGCGCTTCGTTACAAGCAGCTCTGGTACGAGGAGACGCGGGCCGACATCCGCGACATCCTGCAGCGCACCGGCATGGCCTACATCCCGGTCTTGTTGACGCCCGAAGGCGAGACCTGGCAGGACTCGAGCGAGATGTACGATCGGCTCGAGGCGCGGCATCCGCAGCCGCCGCTCTTCCCGACCTCACCGGTGCAGCTGCTGGCCGCCCATCTCGTCGAGCTCTACAACGACGAATTCGGAACGATCCCGGCCATGCATTATCGATGGGGCAGCGAGCTGGGAGAATCCAGCGCGCGCTCGCGCTTCATCGCGATGATCGGCAGCGAGGAGTTCGGCAACAAGGCGGCCGACCAGATGGCCGCGGCGCGTTTCGCCGTGGGCGCCAGCGAGGAAGCCGCTCCCGCCATCGAGGCCCATACCCGCGATCTCCTCGATGCTCTGTCGGTTCACTTCCAGAGCCAGCCGTACCTGTTCGGCGCCCGCATGACGTTCGGTGACTGCGCGTTGATGGGTCTGCTGGACGGGCATTTCTTCACGGACCTGGTCTCGCGCCGCCTGCTGCTCGAAACGGCCAGGCCCGTGGTCGGTTGGATCGAGCGCTGCAAGTTTCCCAACACGGATCAGCAGGGCGAGTGGCTGTCCGACGATGAGCTCGCGCCGACGTTCCGCGAGGCGCTGGGCGTCATGGGGCGCGACGCGGCGCCCGTGATCCTCGATTCGGTCAAGGGCTTCGAGGCCTGGGCCGACGAGCGGCCCGAAGGGTCTACCGAGCCTCCCCGAAGCACGGGATGGGTCGAGACGTCGCTGCGCGGCACGCCGATCAAGCGCATGATCCAGTCGTACACGCTGTGGATGCTGCAGCGAACGCTCGACACCTACGCCGAGCTCGACGAAGCGGCCTGCAAGCGGGTCGACGAGGCCGTCGCGGGAACGGGCTGGGAGCCCGTGCTCGCCTACGAGCCCCGGCACCGGCTCGAAAAGGACGGCTACAAGCTCGTTTTCGTATGACGCGACAGCGCGCAAGCAAGGAGATTCGCCATGCCCCCCACCCCGGATGGAATCCAAGGCTCGGACTTCATCGTCGAGAAGTCGAACTGGCGCAATACGAGGCTGGTTCCATCCCCGATCGACGGCCGCCTCGACCCGAGTGAAGTCCTCTTCCGAGTTGATCGCTTCGCCCTGACGTCGAACAACATCTCGTACGCCATGGCGGGCGACACGCTCGGCTACTGGAAGTTCTTCCCCGCTGAAGAGGGCTGGGGCCGGATTCCCGCCATGGGTTTCGGAGAAGTGATCCGCTCGGAGCATCCGGATGTGATCGAAGGCGAGCGCTACTTCGGCTTCTTCCCGATGTCCCACCACCTGGTGGTACAGGCGAGCTCGGTGAACCCGACGAGCTTCTCGGATGCGGCCCCTCAACGGAGCGACGCGGCACCCGTCTACCGTCAGTACATGAACTCGAAGCACGATGCGATGTACCGAGAGGATCGCGAAGACCAGATGCTGCTGCTCCGCGGCCTCTTCATGACGTCCTTCCTGGTCGACGATTTCATCGAGGACAACGACTTCTTCGGCGCCCAGGACTTCGTGATCTCCAGCGCGTCCAGCAAGACGGCGATCGCGCTTGCCACTCTACTCGCGCGGCGATCGCGTGGGCGTGTCATCGGCCTCACCTCACCCCGCAATTGCGCCTTCGTAGAGAGTCTGTCCGGATATGACGAGGTCGTCGTGTACGCGGAGATCAAGTCGCTCGCGAGCGACGTACCCGTCGTGTTCATCGACCACTCGGGTAATGGCGAAGTCGTCGACTCCCTGCACCACCATCTTGGTGACAACCTGAAGTACAGCTGTATGGTCGGCGGGACCCACTGGGACTCTTCCAACCGATCGAACGATCTGCCCGGTGCAAGGCCCACCTTCTTCTTCGCTCCGGCCCAGATCCAAAAGCGCGCCCAGGAATGGGGGCCGGCCGGCTTCCAGGAACGATTGGGTGACGCGTGGCATCGGTTCGACGCTTCCAGCGACGCTTGGCTCGAGGTCCAGCGCGGCGCCGGAGCGGCCGACCTCGAGCGTGTCTACCAGGACATACTCGATGGACGGGCCCAACCCCACCACGGACACGTGCTCTCGCTGTGGGATGCCTGAGCCTTGTAGACCGGATTCGGCTTATGATGAGCGTCTGATTCCCATCCAGTGGGCGCCCCCAGCGCCGCGAGGTCTCCCCCATGCCCATGAACGTCCAAGCCATTCCGTCTCTCTCGGATCGCGTCAATCAAATCCGGATGATGACGGCCAAAATCGTGAACAACGAGATCCTGCCCAACGAGAACCAGCTTTGGGCGACGCGACGCGACGGCCAGGTCGACGACGAGGAACGCAGCCAGGCGCGGACGCTGCGCCACGAGATCCAGGCCAAGGTGAAGCAGGCGGGCCTATGGGCGCCGCATCTCCCCGAGGAGTACGGTGGCTGCGGCCTCAGCTTCCTCGAGCATGCGTACATGAACGAGATTCTGGCCTATAGCATGGGCGCGGCTTCTCTGTTCGGGGTGGTCGCCCCAAACTCGGGCAACCAGAAGATCCTGCTCAAGTACGGCACCGAGGAGCAGAAGAAGAAGTGGCTGGTGCCGCTCACCGAAGGAAAGCTCGAGTCCGGCTTTTCGATGACCGAGCCCGACAGCGCCGGATCCGACCCGCGCTCGATCAAGACGACGGCGACGCGCGATGGCAACGACTGGGTCATCAACGGTCACAAGTGGTTCACTTCCAACGCCAAGCGCGCAGACTTCCTGATCGTCATGTGCCGCACCGACGATCCCGAGGGATCTGCTGAGCGCAACGGAAAGATGACCCAGATCATCGTACCGACTGACACGCCCGGCCTGAACATCGTGCGTGGCGTGGAGGTCTGGGGTCGTACCAGTGACCACGCCGAGATCATCTACGACAACGTACGCGTTCCCGTCGAGAATCAGCTCGGCCCGACCGGCTCGGGCCACCAGGCCGCCCAGGACCGACTCGGCGCCGGCCGCGTCTACCACTGCATGAACTCGGTGGGCCAGATGACGCGGGCCTTCGATCTGATGGTCGAGCGCTCCATGTCACGCGAAGTCCACGGCGGATTGCTCGAGACCAAACAGTTCATCCAGGGCTTCATCGCCGAGTCCTACATCGACATCCAGGCAGCTCGTCTCATGACGATCCACTGCGCCGAGAAGATGGACAGCGGCATCGATGCGCGCACCGACATATCAGCGATCAAGATCTTCGTGCCCGAGGCGTATCACCGGGTGGTCGACCGCGCGATCCAGGTCTGGGGCGCGGCCGGCGTGTCCGGAGATCTTCCGCTGGCGGCCATGTATCAGAGCGCGCGCACGCTTCGTCTGGCCGACGGACCCGACGAGGTGCACAAGATCCTGATCGCCAAGAACATCCTGAAGCAATACCACAGCGGCGACAGCTGGGACTTTGGAAACTGAGCAGCGGGTCCTGTCGATTCGAAGCGTCGCATCCCCCAGGAACCCCAGCGCGAGCAGCGGAATGAGACCCAAGCGGTGCCAGGCGAGACAGGATGCGGGACGGAAGCTGGACACGTGCGTCGTCGGCATGAGCCGGGATTCTCGTCGGTGGACCCGAGTCGTGCGACTTCGGCGGCCAGCGTTGCTTTTTCCGTAGACACCCTGCAAGTTGTCGACTTGGCGCCGGAAAGAGGCACAAGGCAACTCCGTCCCCGCGGTCGCTCGGTTCCCGATGGAGTCGTTCGCGGCGATGACGGCGTGGATCGCTGCTGGTGGTGCGGCGCCGACCCGCTGTATCGTGCGTATCATGACGAGGAATGGGGGACCCCCGTTCACGACGACGTCCGTTTGTTCGAAAAGCTCTGCTTGGAGGGCTTTCAGTCCGGGCTCGCCTGGATCACGATCCTGCGCAAGCGGGAGAACTTTCGCCGGGCGTTTCGGGGCTTCGACCCGGAGAAGCTGGTGCGCTTCAACAAGCGCAGTGTCGCGCGGCTGCTGGGCGATTCCGGCATCGTCCGCCATCGCGGCAAGATCGAGTCGGCCATCCACAACGCCCGCCTCGCCTTGGAGCTTCGCGACGAGTTTGGCTCACTGGGACGCTTCATCTGGCGCTACGAGCCGGAACTCCGATCCCGGCCGGTCCGCCTGACGCGCGCGGCGCTGATGCAGTTGACCGAATCAGACGAGTCGCGGGCACTGGCCCGGGACCTGAAGCAGCGCGGCTGGCGCTTCGTGGGGCCCACGACGATCTACGCCTTGATGCAATCCATGGGTCTGGTGAACGATCACCTTATAGGCTGCGCGACGCGGGAGCGCGTTGAGCGGCTGCGCCGGAATTTTCGCCGACCGGTCTAGATCTGCAGCCTCCGCGGCGGATCTTCCTGCCCGAACTGACGCTGGACAAGATCCAGGCCGCTCGCGGCGTGTTGGAGAAGATCCGACCCTACGACGACGCGCAGCCGCTGATCGACAGGGGATGGCTCGGAGTCACCGACTAGCGGCGCTGATGAGCCAGTTGCCCTTCGCGTCGATTGTTGGAGGTCCTATCTCGGGTGAACGGGCCGTGGGCCTGGGTTCAGCTTCACGGAACGATCATGCAACGTTTTTGCTTCAAGGGCGACAACTGGCTGTCGGCGCGGCTAGAATGGCTTTTCCGACGGAGAACCCTCCTTGCTCGAAGGCTTGCAGCAATTGATGGATCTTCAGGTGCTCGACGCCGAGCTCGTCTCGGCGCGCGATGAGCAGAGCGAGATCCCGGCCCTGCGCGAGAAGCGCGCCGACGAGCGGTCGGTCGCTCAGCAGAAGATCGAGGCCGCCACCGGCCTGACCCAGAGCGCCGAGGCCGAGCAGCGGCGGGTCGAGACAACGCTCCAGGACCAGGAGGCGCTGGTCGAGAAGCTCGAGGGACAGACCTCCCAGGTCAAGAGCAACGAAGCCTATACCGCCCTGCTGCGCGAGATCGAACAGGCCAAGGAGTCGATCTCCGAAGCCGAGACCCAGATCCTCGAAGGCATGGAGAAGATCGAGGAGGCCGGAGCGACGCAGCGGCGGGCCGAGGCCGGGGCTGCCGCGGTCTTCAAGCGCAGCGAGGCAGAGGAGAAGGCCTGCGACGAGCGCGAGCGGGCGCTGGCCGCCCGGATCGCCGAGCTCGACGGAGCCCGTTCCGAGACGACGGCACGCGTGCCGGCTGAGCTGTTGGAGCAGTACGACAAGATCGCGACCCGTCGCCGACCTGCGGTCGTGGCGGTCAACGCCGAGATCTGCTCGGGATGCCGCGTCGACCTTCCTCCCCAGCTCTTCGTGGAGCTGATCCGGGCCAAATCACTCATCCAGTGCGGCAACTGCCACCGCATCCTGATCCACGAACGAAACCTCCAGTCGACCTGAAAACGTCAATAGAACAGCACTTTATGCGCGTTCTTGCGGGTCGCTTGCGGCTTGCGTCAAGGGTTGCGTAAAATTTAGAAAACATCAGTTTTTTCAATATGTTGCAGTGTCTCTTCGACGGGACGCCGCGCCTCGGTCAGGCTCGCGCCCATGCTATTCTTGGCGCGTTTCTCAGGTCGGTTCCCACCCCCCGACCGCCTCTCGACCAGGAACGATGAAGAACAACGACCGGTATTGGGATTGTCTGGATCAGGCAATGGAGGCGTCCCACGGAGGCCGCACGGACGAGGCGCTTGCGTGGCTCGACGAAGCGCTGCGGGCTCACCCTGACGGAGCCGAAGCCCACAACGGACGCGGCGAGATCCTCTGGGACGAGGATCGCATCGACGAGGCGCTCCACGAATTCGAGCGTGCGATCGGTGCTGATCCCAAGTTCATCACCGCCCATCTGAACCGGGCCGAGCTGTTGGTCGAGGACCTGTGCGAGTTCAAGCAGGCCGTGTCCCTGTGTAATGAGCTTCTCTCGGGGGTCGAGGAGCTGCCGCGGCTGGATCGGGGCGCCGAGGCCGAGGTCTACTACCTCAAGGCCAAGGCCGTCTTCTACCTGGACGATCTTCAGGGCGCGCTGTTCCTGGTCCGACGGGCGCTCAAGACCACGGGTGAGGTGGCGATCTACCGCTCCTTCGACGGCCAGATCCAGTTCGAACTGGGCCGTTTCGCAGAGGCCAAGCGTTCGCTGGACACCGCCGTGGCGATGGACCCCGAGGCCGGCCACGCCGTGTACCATCTGGCCCTCGTGCTCGAGCGCCTGGACGCGACCGAGGAGGCCGATAAGGCCTTCGCGTGCGCGAACGCCCTCGATCCGGAGCGGTACCCGATGCCGACCCGGATCGACGAGGCTTCCTTCCGCCAGGTTGCGGCCCAGGCTTTCGACAATCTGCCGCGCTCGATCCGCGAGTACGTGGAGGACGTTCCGCTGCTGATCGAGGAATGGCCGAGCGAAGATCTCATGTCGGGCGAGAATGTGTCGCCCCAGATCCTGGGGATCTACCTGGGCATTCCCCGTACCGAGCTGCAGGTGACGGACCAGCCCGAGGACCTGACCCGAGTGATCCTGTTCAAGCGGAACTTGGAGAAGATCTGTCGCGACCGGGGTGACCTGATCGAACAGATTCAGATCACGCTTCGCCACGAGATCGGCCACCACCTGGGACTTTCGGAAGAAGATCTGGAACGCCTCGGTCTGGCCTGATCGATTCTCGGGTCGGTCTCAGTCCGTTACAATCCCAGTATGACGCCGGAGCTGTTGTCGGAGCTGCGCGCCATCGTGAGCGCCGAGGGCTGTCGATCCGCGCCCGATGAGCTGTTGGTCTACGAGTGCGACGGTCTCACCCTGCACAGCCGGCTCCCCGAGGCGGTGGTGCTACCCCGCAGCCGGGAGGAGGTGCAGGCCGTGGTGCGGGCTTGCCGCAAGGCCGATATGGCCTTCGTTCCGCGCGGTGCCGGTACCGGGCTCTCGGGCGGCGCGACTCCCAGCGGACCCGCCGTGGTGATCGAGTGCTCGCGCATGAACCGGATCCTCGAGGTCCAAGCCGAAGACCGCTACGCCGTCGTCCAGCCCGGCGTGGTCAATGTGATGCTCAGCCAGGCCGTCGAGTCTTTGGGACTCTTTTACGCGCCGGACCCGTCGAGTCAGCTGGTCTGCACGATCGGGGGCAACATTGCCGAGAATGCGGGTGGGCCCCACACCCTCAAGTACGGCACGACGACCAATCACGTGCTGGCCCTCGAGTTGGTGCTGCCCGACGGCGAGGTCGTGATGCTGGGCTCGCCCGCCGGGTTCGCCCCGGGTTACGACCTGGTGGGCACCGTGGTGGGCAGCGAGGGCACGCTGGGGATCGTGACCTGCGCCTGGGTCCGGCTGTCGCCGCTGCCCGAATCCATTGAGACCCTGCTGGCGATCTTTCCCGACGTGGTCACTGCCTGTCGCACCGTGGGCAAAATCATCGAGAGCGGCCTCGTGCCGGCAGCACTCGAGATCATCGACCAGCGCACCATCGCCGCGGTCGAGGCCTCGGTCTACGCGGCGGGCCTGCCCACCGACGCGGGCGCGATCCTGATCATCGAGCTCGACGGGCCGGCGGTTTCACTGCCGCCCCAGGTCGAGCGGATTCGCGAGATGGCGAGCAGCGAAGGTGCCAGCCGGGTCGAGCGGGCCGCCGATGACGACGAGCGAAAGCGCTTCTGGAAGGCGCGCAAGGGCGCGTTCGGTGCCATGGGCCGCCTCGCACCCGATCTCTACGTGCACGACGCCGTGGTTCCGAGAGCGCGGATGCCCGAAGTGCTGACCCGGATCTGCGAGATCGGAGACCGGCATGGCCTCATCCTTTGCAACGTCTTCCACGCCGGCGACGGCAATCTCCATCCCAACATCGCCTTCGATCGACGCGATCCCGACGAGCTCGCCCGGGTGATGCAGGCCGGCGAGGAGATCCTGCGCACCTGCGTCGAAGCGGGGGGCGTGATCACGGGCGAACACGGTATCGGCTCGGAGAAGAAGGAGTACATCCACCTGGTCTTCAGCGAAGTGGATCTCGAGGCCATGAAGCGCCTGCGGGCTGCGTTCGATCCAGACGGTGTCTGCAATCCGGGCAAGCTCTTTCCCTCGACCCGCTTCTGTGCGGAAGCCAACCCCAAGGCGCGCGGCTACGATCGTGTGCCCTTCGAGTGAGTGGATCCGTGATCTCGACCGAGGCACTCGAACAGCTGGCAGCAGCCGCCGGTGAGGGATCGCTCGTGAGCCACGAAACCGTGTTGGTCGACGACGTTCCGTTCACCGTCACGCTGAGCCCGGAGAGCCCCGAGGCGCTGGGCCGGACCCTGTCGACACTCGATGCCTGCGGCGTCGGTGTGCTGGTCCGTGGCGGCGGAAGCCATCTCGGGTTCGGCAATCCACCCCGGGGCGCCGAGCTGATGCTCTCGACGCAGCGGATCGCGGGCGTGCTCGAACTCGACGCCGGCGACGGCGTGTGTCGTGCCGCCGCGGGGACGACACTGACGAGCCTGCGTGCCGAGGCCAACGCCAGCGGATGGGAGCTCCCCCTCGATGCGCCCGGCGCCGGGGCCACTGTCGGCGGCGTACTGGCCGCGGCTGCCATCGGCCCGCGTGCGCTCGGGTACGGATTGCCGCGGGACAACGTGCTCGGCATCGAGGTGGCCCTGGCGAACGGTGACCGTACCCATTGCGGCGGTCGGGTGGTGAAGAACGTGACCGGCTACGACCTGAACAAGCTCTACACCGGCTCGCTGGGAAGTCTCGGCGTGATCGAGGCTGCCTGGCTGAGACTACGGCCGATGCCGGCGGCAGTGCGGCTCTGTGAGGCGCGGCTCAAATCGCTTCCACAGGCTGTCAGTGCTGGGATCGAGATCTCGCGCGTCGCATCGGCCCGGGCCGTCGTGCTGCACCAGCTGCGTGGGGAAGACGTACGACTGGTGGTCGAGCTGGCGGGCGACGAGCCCACGGTGTGCCGCGACGAGCGGGCGCTGGCGTCGACCGCACCCTTCGTCGCCGCGGCCCCCGAGGCTCTGGACGACCTGCGCCGCCGCCAAGCCGTGTTGCCCGGCGACGCTGGCACGCGCTTTCGCCTGGCGGCGCTGCCCTCCCGGCTCGGTCCGCTCGCGAACTCCCTGGTCGACCACGCCTCCGAATTGTTGATCCAGCCGGGACTGGGCCTTTTGTATGCAGGATTCGCGGCGTCCGAGGCGGGTGGCCTCGAGCGGGTGGCGCGAGCGGGCAGTAGCGTCGGTGCCAGCTGGGTGCTCGAAGCGGCACCAGCTTCCGTAAAGCGGGAGTGCGACGTCTTTGGCGACGACGGGACAGCCTTGGCCTTGACGCGCGCGCTCAAGCAACGCTTCGACCCGGCCGGGCGACTCAACCCCGGGCGTTTCATGGGGAGGCTCTGATGTCCGAACCCGAGGTCCGGCATCCCGGTTCCGAGCGGGGCGGACGCTGGCCCGAGATCTACGAGCGCACGCTCGACTGCATCCACTGTGGACTTTGCCTCGAATCCTGTCCGACGTATCGCGAGACGGGTCTCGAGATCTCGTCCCCGCGCGGTCGAATCTACCTGCTGCGCAGCATCGCCGAAGGGCGTGCCGAGCCCGGCGAGTTGCTCGCCCACGAAGCTTTTCTCTGTCTCGCGTGCCGCGCCTGCGAGACCGCGTGCCCGTCGGGCGTCGAGTTTGGCGCGCTGATCGAGCTGGCGCGTGCCGAGGTGGTCTCGACCGGGCTGCGTCGCGATCTCGCCAGCCGCATCGAGCGCTTGGTCCTGCGCCTGCTGCTTCCCCACCCGAAGCGCCTGCACCGGCTGGTGGGACTCATGGACTTGGCAAGACGCCTCGGCGTGATGCGCCTGCTGATGGCTCTGGCGCCGCGTCGTCTGGCTCGGATGGAGGCCCTGCTGCCACCGATCCCGTCGCGCGAAGATCGGAAACCCCTCCCCGAGATGAATCCAGCCGTAGGCGCCACCCGTGGGCGGGTTGGCTTCCTGGCCGGCTGTGTCATGCCCGAGCTCTTCGGCGACGTGAATGCGGCGACCGTCAGGGTGCTCCAGCGCAACGGGTTCGAGGTCCTGGTGCCTCGGGACCAGGGTTGCTGCGGCGCACTCCACGCCCATGCTGGCGACGACGCCTTTGCCCGGAGGCTCGCGCGTCGCAATGTCGAGGCATTCGGCGCAATCGGCGTCGACACGGTGCTGGTCAACTCGGCCGGTTGCGGTGCGGCCTTGCAAGACGTGGGCCGATGGCTTCCGCTGGAGGGCGAGCTCTTTGCGGCTTCGGTGCGCGACGTTGCCGAGTTCCTGGATGCCGAGGGAATCCAGGCGCCGGAAGGAAGCGTCGATGCGACCGTCTGCTACGACGATCCCTGCCATCTCGTGAATGGAATGGGTGTCAGCGACGCGCCCCGCCGCCTGCTGGAGAAGATCCCTGGAGTCCGGCTGATCGCCCATGCCGATCCAACGTCGTGCTGCGGTGCGGCGGGAACCTACAACCTGACCCACCTGGAGATGTCGCAGGCGATCCTGGCGAGAAAGCTCGACAGCCTCGATGCCGCGGATCCCGACATCGTGGCGACGGGCAATCCGGGTTGCCTGATGCAGCTGCGGGCCGGACTGGCCGAGCGCGGTTCCCGGGCGCGGGTGGTCCACCCGCTGGTACTGCTCGACGAGGCCTACAAGGGCGGTGCGTCTTCGAGCCCGAGCCGGCGCATCTTGTAGCGCAAGCCGGGTCGGGTCAGACCCAGTGCCTCGGCGGCCTTGCGGCGATTGCCGCCGGAACGTTCCAGGGCAGCCTCGATGGCCTCGGCCTCGACCCGATCGACGAGCTGCTTGAGCGGGCCTTCCAGCTCGAGGCCGGCCGTGAGGCGGCTGGTGCGTTCTGGCTGCAGGTGCTCCGCGGTCACCGCTTCGCCCGGTGCTGCCAGGGCGATGGCGCGTTCGATCGAGTTCCGCAGCTCCCGAACATTTCCGGGGAACGAACGCTGGCCAAGGCTCTCGATGAGGTCCTCGCTGAGCGTGATGCGGCGCGCGTGGGCGGCTCCGAATTCCTCAGCGAAGTGCTGGGCAAGAAACGGGATATCAACGCGCCGACGCCGCAATGGTGGAACCTGGATCGTGACCGCGTTGAGCCGGTAGTAGAGGTCCTGGCGGAACGCACCCTCTTCGATGCAGGCTTCGAGATCGCGGTGGGTCGCCGAGACGATGCGCACGTCCACGTGGATCGTGCGCGTGTCGCCGAGCGGTCGGACCTCCTTGTTCTCGAGCACGCGCAAGAGCTTCATCTGGAGCGCAGGCGATGTGTCACCGACTTCGTCCAGGAAGATCGTGCCGCCGTCGGCGAACTCGAAGAGTCCGCTCTTGTCGGTGTGCGCACCCGTGAATGAACCCCTGCGATGGCCGAAGAGTTCGCTCTCCAGCAGGGAATCGGGCAAGGCGCCGCAATTGACGGCGACGAATGGCCCGTTCGCCCGCGGGCTCTGCTCGTGAATCGCGCGGGCGACCAACTCCTTGCCGGTTCCAGTCTCGCCCAGGATCAGCGCCGGCATCTGCGTGGGTGCGATCTGTCGCACCTGATCGATGACTTCACGGATCGCGCTGCTCACACCCAGCAGCGCCGGGGCCGGGCGGTGGTTCGCCCGCGCACCCCGCCCAGGTGCTGCATTGGGGATCGTGTTGTGCACGGCGTAGCGCAACAGCATGGGCCTCGTGGGGAGCTCGATCAGCTGGGCCGGAGCGAGCCGATCGAGTGCGGCCGCCACGATCTCCTCGTGGACATTGTTGATCAGCAGGATCACGTGATTCGAGCAAGGCAGTCGGTTGATCGACCCGAGGGTCTCGAGAGTGTCGCTGTCGTCTTCGGAATCGAGCACCAGCACCGCGGCTACGGCATCCAGCAGGGGCGCCGTGTCCGTCAGGTCCTTCGGATCCTTCTCACAGACTGCGAACTCCGGCGTCAGGGCGGACGTCACCCAGCGACGCAGCGCAGCTGTAGACGCCACGGCAAGCACCGTGGGGATGCCCTTTTTCCCTGCCACGGCGATATCATCGACCGGTAGATCGAATCGCTTGAGACCCGCCCCGGGGAAGCTTTCGAAGGGCTGATCTAGTCGAAGAGGAACTGGTTCGGCGTCGGGCGGGGACGCCGGATCCGCGGGTAGGCGCCCAGGGCCATGGTGTTGAGGGAGCCCGAGATGACCAGATCGAAGGGCAGGATGGATTCCCGGGCCCGGACCATGCCGTACTTCTCCCGTACGCCGACGTACTTGTAGAAGGAGGTGCCGGCCAGCCCCGCACTGCCGTCAGCGTCGGTCAAGCCCAGCCGCACGCGTTCGAAGTACGTGTCCCTGAGCGCGTCGGGATCCACGTCGTCGAGGGGGTCCAGCAGGAAGTTCAGGTACGAGGTCTCTTCCAGCTGGGACACGGCGCGAGCCAGATGTTCCTCCGAGAGCTGCTCCACCCGGCGCACCGGCTCGTCGTCCGGGTCGCCGCTGGGCGCCAGGTAGTTCACCTCGACCCTGCGGCGGCCCAGCAGCACGATCCCTTCGGGGTGGAGTTCACCGTTGCTGGCGTCGTCGTCGATGAGCGTTGGGCGGATCGCCAGGCCGTAGCGGCCGGCCACTTCCGGGTTCTCCAGCAGATAGCTCTTGGCGATCTGGATGTGCTGGGCGCTGGCGAACTTGGACTCGATCCGGCTGAGCTCCGCCGCGCGCCGCGAAGCCTTGGTAGCGGCATAGACGGTGGCGACCTGCCGGTACATGCTGAGCCGACCGCTGAGCGAACGCTCCCGCAGGGCCACGCTCAGCATCTGGCCCGCCGCGTACTCTCGTAGCTCGCCCAGCTTCTCGAGCT
This sequence comes from Deltaproteobacteria bacterium, assembly GCA_004356735.1. Taxonomy (GTDB): domain Bacteria; phylum Myxococcota_A; class UBA9160; order UBA9160; family SMWR01; genus SMWR01. The sequence goes on along the minus strand of SMWR01000143.1, from coordinate 2,124 downwards.
CGGGATCGTGTCCGTTCTCCATCAGTTGCAGGGCGGCGATGTAGTTTCCACGATGCAGCTCGTAGGATTCGAGCCAGTCGCGCACGTCGTCGCTGTGATCGTCACGCGGGTGACGTCTCAGGTGACGGCGCGCGCGCAGTGCTGCCAGGCGTGACGAGGGCAGTGAACGCGCCCACGGCACGTTGATCAATCGGAACGGTGTGCCCATCATGACCTCGGCCAGCGACGGCGCCTGCAGGATCCAGTCGAGGGGGCCGGGCAGGCCGCGGTCGCGGAAGCCCCGATAGAAGGGACCGACGAACACCCACTTCACCCGGTCCCAGCGACTCTGGCGGCGCGCCTGCCGAAACGCTTTCCAGCTGTGGATGCGGGGATCGGTCACCAGCGTGGCCGCGTGGCGCGCCATGCTGTGGGTCTCGGGGTCCTGCTTGGCGATGTCTTCGAGCTGGTCCCACATCTCGTCGTAGTCGCCGGCTTCGCCGAGCGGGATCGTCGCTGCGAACCGTGCTTCGTCGGCCAGCGGTCCGTTGGGATCGACGGCGTAGAGTCGTTCCGCGGCGCTTGTGATGTCACCATCGGGCAGCAACAGCGCCAGGGCCAGGGCCCTCGACTCGTCGGGGTGGAGGCTCGAGAGTTCGATGTCACCGCTCGATACGCTCAGCTGCTGGAGCTGGCGCAGCTCGCGTAGTCGTTCGTCGGCGGCACGACGCAGCTGGGAGGCTTCTGGCGCCTCGGGCGCGTGTCGCAGGGCCCGGTCGGAGTAGATCAAGGTCAGGCGCACCTTGTCGGCTTTCCAGGCACGGCGCGCCACGCGCATGGCCCGATTGTATTGGGTTGCGCGCCAGCGGGCGTCGGCGTCGCGAATTTTGGGCAGCAGCGTCGTCGACTCTTCTGCATCGGGGTGCCGCGCTACGTACTCCTTCCAGTGGGCGAGTGCCTGGCGACGATGGATGTCGAGGGCTTCTCGCGTGTAGATCCAGCTGGCGTAATGGATCAGCGATCGCCCCAGTCGCATGGGGGCGAGCTGGGCGGTCATGATCGAACGACCAATGGGCTCGGCCAGCGAGTTGAACGCCATGCCGAAGTCGACCTGCCAGGCATCGACGATCCGATCGTGGGCGAGTTCGAGGAGCGAGTCGTGCTGGTAGAGCTCGAGGCGCTTGCGCATGGCGGGTTCGAGATCGTCGCGCCCGAGCAGACGCTTCGTCGCCCTCCGGTAGGCGGGTGAATCGTCCAAGGCGGTGTTGCGCAGTTCGATGGCTACCGGCATGAGGCCGGTGGGCTTCTCATCGAAGCTGGCGAGCACGATTTCGATCGACTCCAGCCGTGCCAGGGCGCTCGCGGCCTGCTGTGGATTCGAAAGCAGGGCAGACCGTGCCAGGGCGACGGCCGTGCGGTCGGCCGCGTCGGGGGGGGGCGGCGGCGCGCGACGGGCGCGGTCGAAGGCAGAGCCGATCGGCGCTCCGGCCGGCGTTCGACAGGCCGTTCCCATTGCCATGGACAGGAACACCAGCAGCGCGAGTACGAACCATCCCGCTTTCGAGCGTCTTCGCGCCGCGCGTTCAACGCGTGAAGCGATCACGGTCGACTCTCAGTACGAAGGCGAGGAAGGCTTCGAGGCGTCGGGAGGCCTCGAGCCGTTCGGGTTTTCCGTCCTGCCCGGCGACCAGCTCGTAGAGCCGGGTCGTGGCTTCGACCAGCTCCTGGAAGCGTGCCGGATCGAACTCGAGACTCTCGGGTGGGTACGCGTCCAGGTACTCGAACGCCAGCTCTTCGTAGAGGTCGGCCAGATCCAGGATGTGATGATTCGAGTGCTTGCTGTCCTTGTTCTGGATCACGACCCGCTGCAGCTCGGCAGCGGCGCGAACGTCGCCGTTGGGCAGGATTTGCCGCGTCGCCACGAAGTACTGGGCCTTGGCGACGTCGGTCCGCTCGATCTCCTCGCGGACGATGTACGAGTGGTGTGTACTCTCGGTCAGACGAGCGAGTTCGGCGAGACGTCGCGCTCGCTCGTCGTAGCGATCGGACATGGCGTCGGCGTCGATATCGATGGCGACGCTGGCAGCCAGCTCATCCAGGCCGACGCCCAGCTCGGTGATCTTGGCGAGCTCTACGCAGACGTCG